>JAYQAE010000122.1:0-5778 GCA_038136655.1 Ilumatobacteraceae bacterium | reverse complement strand
AGGAACGCGCGGATCGACGCGCGGGTGGCTACTGCTTCGGAGACCTTCACGCCTTGAGTCTGTCAGCCGTCGATCGTCGAGTCGGAGCCGGCGGCTCGGGCGCGCAGGTGCCGGATGACCTCGATGAGGATGTTCACCACGAGCGCGGTGCCGAAGGCGATGAGGAAGGCGAGCGTGTGGTTGTCGGAGAAGGTCCGGCCGAAGATGCTCCCGAGTACAGCCGAGTAGGTCGCCCAGATCGTCACCGCGACCACGACCCAGCCGGCGAACCATCGCCGAGGTTGCCGCGTCACCCCGCAGGAGACGGTGAGGGCGGTGCGTCCTCCGGGGATGAACCGGGCGGTGACGAGCAGCAGCCCGCCGCGGTCTCTGATCATGACGGTTGCCCGATCAAGCCGGTCGCGAAGCGCCGGTCGTCGCTCAGCGCGATGATCGATCCAGCTGGTCAAGCGGGCGCCGATCAGGTAGGCGAGGTTGTCGCCGAGGAAGGCGCCGATCGCGCCGGCGGCGATCACGAGCAGGAGATTCTGCTCCCCGAGCCCGGCGGCTACCCCGCCGATGATGACCGTCGTCTCGCTCGGCACGATCGGGACGACCGAATCGAGGAGGGCGATCACCACGATCACGATCAGGAACCACCAGGCCCCGGAGACCTCGCTCAACCATCCCGTCAGCTCTCCGAGCCATCCGGAGGCTTCGGCGGCGAACACGACCGGCATCCCGTGGACGTTACCGACCGCGGGATGTCGACGTCCGGTGGACCGCAACGGAGGTCCTCGGGCCGTGAGGCGACCGGAGTGAGATGTGACGGGAGGCACGATCTAGGGTGCGTGCATGCGAGTCACCGTGGATTCCGAGAAGTGCCAGGGACACAACCGTTGTTTCGCTTTGGCGCCCGAACTGTTCGACGTGGATGACTACGGCACCGCTGTGGTCATCGGAGATGGCTCGGTGCCCGCTGAACTCGAGGAGAAGGCTCGTCTCGCGGTAGCGAACTGCCCGGAGTTCGCGATCGGGATCGAGGAGTGAGGGAGCGCCTGTGACCGACATTTACGGCCCTGTTACCGACTGGCAGGACGACTTCGACCACGCCGTCCCCGAGTACAACGAGCGCGCCCACGAGATCTGGGCGGAGTTCCAAGCCTCCGGGTGTCCGGTAGCGCACAGCGACCGCTACGGCGGGCTGTGGGCCCCTTTCACCCATGAGATGGTCCATGAGATCGCCTACGACACCGAGCACTTCACCTCGCAGGGTGTCGTGGTCAACACCGGTCGCCCGCTCATCGAGGCCCCGATCGGTCCGGCGCCTCCCATCACGAGTGATCCGCCGTTCCACAACATCGCTCGACGCCTGCTTCTGCCGCCGTTCTCGCCGAAGGTGATCGCTGCTTGGGAACCTGAGGTGCGCCGACTCTGTCGGGATCTCCTCGACCGCATGGGTGAGATCACGCCGGGGGAGTCGGTCGTGGACGCCGCCGTCCAGTACGCGCAGAGCATCCCAGTGAACGTGATCGCCCGGATGCTCGGTTTTCCGACCGAGGATGAGGAGCTCTTCCGCGGGTTCGTCCACGATGTGCTCGAGCGCATCAACGAGCCGGTCGAGGTGCGCATGGAGTTCATGCAGCGCCTCGACGACTACCTGACCGCGCAGATCGAGGAGCATCGGGAGAACCCGCGGGATGACCTGACGAGTTATCTGCTCGGTGTGGAGATCGAGGGACAGAAGCTTTCGATCGAACATGTCCGCGGATCGATCGTGTTGTTGCTGGTGGCGGGCATCGACACGACTTGGTCAGCGATCGGCTCGTCGATTTGGCATCTCGGCACCCATCCGGACGATCTGCGACGACTGGTGGATGAGCCTGAGGTAATGCTGTTCGCTCTCGAGGAGTTCCTCCGCGCGTACGCGCCGGTCACGATGGCTCGGCTCGTGAAGGACGACCACGACTTCCACGGCTGCCCGATGAAGGCCAATGACTGGGTCCTGTTGCCGTTCCCGGCCGCGAATCGTGATCCGGCCCAGTTCGATCGGGCAACCGAGTTCATCATCGATCGTCAGGAGAATCGCCACGGCGCCTTCGGCCTCGGCATCCATCGGTGTCTCGGTTCGAATCTGGCTCGGTTGGAGCTGAAGGTCGCGGTCGAGGAGTTCGTCGCGCGGTTCCCGTCGTTCGCCGTCGATGGCGACGTGACCTGGAGCGTCGGCCAGATCCGAGGACCTCGACGTCTCCCGGTGCGCGTTGACTCGGTCGCCTGAGATCAGACCATGAGGGCGAGGCCGATCGCGGCCGCGCCGACTCCGGTGAGGATCTCGAAAATGATTCTCGTGGTGCTTCTCCTCGCCTCGGTCGCGTAGGCGTCGACAACCAGTCCTGACATCGTCGTCAGCGACCCGCAGAAGCCGGTGCCGATGATGGTGGTCGCGTCGGCACCGAGGCCCCCAGCGATGACGATTCCGAGGAGGAACGAACCGAGCAGATTGACCGCTGTTGTCGCCGGGCGGCCGAATCGGTCGCGAAGAGCGACGCGAACGAGCGCGCCGGCCATCGCGGCCAAGGTGAACAACACCGCGGTCACCCTCTCGGTCTCCCTCGGGTGAGAAGGAACACCGACGGGCATCCGACGGCTGCGGCGACGAACGCGAGGATCACCGGTCCGGGCTCACCGCTTGCGGCGAGTCCCCGAAGATCCTCGCTGAGGGTGGCGAAGGTTGAGAGACCGCCGAGAAGTCCCGCCGTGATGATCCGCCGGAGCCGTTCGGAGCCCTCACTCCAGCGGAGTGCGAGTCCGGCGGCCAGACAGGCGACAAGGTTGACGGTCGCGGTCGAGATCCAGGTCGGCTCGAGCACCTCGGCGACCCAGAGTCGCGATGCGGCTCCGAGCGCGGCGGCCACGGCGATCGCCGGGTAGTCGCTCGGACGGCTCACTCGAGCATTCTCACCGGTCCCTTACCCCAATCTGGTGTACTCGTCACGTGAGGGTGCTCATCGCCGAGGATGACCGATCGGTTCGCGAGTCGCTCGCTCGCGCGATGCCGCTCGAGGGCTATGAGGTGGTTACTGCCGCCGATGGGGCGGCGGCGCTCGAGTCGATTCGCGCCGAGTCCCCGGACATCGCGGTGCTCGATGTGTCGATGCCCGCGGTCGATGGCCTCACGGTCTGCCGAGTGCTGCGCTCTGAGGGAAGCGTTCTGCCGATCCTGATGCTCACCGCGCGGACCGAGCCGAGTGACCGGATCGCTGGGCTCGATGCCGGTGCCGATGACTACGTCACGAAGCCGTTCGATCTCGGCGAGCTCCTCGCGCGCCTGCGCGCGCTCACTCGTCGTCTTCGACCCGACGAGCAGGCGGGCTCCCAGTTGGAACTCGGCGACTTGGTGATCGACCCGTCGGGACGCACGGTGTCGCGAGCTGGTCGTCAACTCGAGCTCTCCAAGACGGAGTTCGACCTGCTCGAGCTTCTCGTTCGCAATGCCGGGATCGTGCTCGATCACACGACGATCTACGAGCGCATCTGGAACTACGACTTCGGGCCTGACTCGAAGAACCTCGCCGTCTACATCGGCTACCTGCGGCGCAAGACGGAGGAGGGTGGGGCACCCCGCCTTATTCACACGGTTCGAGGGGTCGGATACACAGCGCGGGTGGCGACGTCGTGAGCCTTCGTCTGCGCGTCGCCCTGACCCTTGCTCTCGTCACCGCGGTGGCCTCGATCGGCGTTGGTGTCGTCTCGTATCGGCTCGCCTCGGATCGCCTCCGTGAGGCGGTCGACGAGTCGTTGGTCGAGGCGACTCAGGTGGTGCTCACTCGCCGCATCGGCGATCGCTTTCCTGAGCGCGGACCGTTCGACGGTCTCGATGTGCAGGTGACGCGGACGGACGGCACGGTGCTTCAGTCGACCTTCCCACGGGAGCTCCGTGTGTCCTCGGATCTGCTCCAGCTTCCGCGAGGTCGCACGATCATCGCCGATGTCGATCTCGGCCGCGATCAGTATCGGGTGCTCTTCATCGGTCTCAACGGTGGCGTGGTGCAGGTGGGACGCGACCTCAGGGAGACCGAGCGGGTGCTTGACGCCTTGCGTGAGCGGACGATCGCGCTCGTCGCGGTGGTCACCGTGCTCGCGGGAGCGGTCGGTGCGGCGATGACCGGCCGAATGACGAGACCGCTCCGTCGTCTCACCGAGGCCGCGGCGACTGTGGAGGAGACCGGAAGTCTCGACGTTGATTTGCCGGCTCGACACAGCCGTGACGAAGTTGGTCAACTCGCTGATGCGTTCAGCCGGATGCTGGCCGCCCTCTCGCGTTCTCGGGCAGATCAGGCGCGGCTAGTTCAAGATGCTGGGCACGAGCTGCGGACACCGTTGACGAGCATCAGGACGAACCTGGACACGCTCGATCGCTACTCCGAACTCGATCAGGGGGAGCGGCGAGAGATGGTGGCCGCCATGCGAGCGGAGGTCGACGAGCTGACAGCGCTGGTGAACGAGATCGTTCAGGCGGCGAGTGGAGAGATTGACGATGTCGAACCCGAGCGGGTCGAACTCGGACCGGTGGTGCGGGAGGTTGCCGAGCGGGTGGCGCGTCGCGCCGAACGTGAGGTCGTGGTTGACGCTGACGATTCGGTGGTTGACATCCAACTCGATCCGTTGAGGCGAGCTGTCTCGAACCTGCTTGACAACGCGGTGAAGTTCGATCGAACCGGGGGTCCAATTGCGGTTCGGATCGCCGATGGCGTGATCACGGTTGCTGATCGCGGGCCGGGGATCCCCGAGCATGAGCGATCCCGGGTGTTCGACCGATTCCACCGTACGGAGGCCGCTCGCTCGCTCCCAGGGTCGGGTCTCGGTCTCGCGATTGTTGCGGAGGTGGCCCGCGTGAATGGCGGCGCCGTCTCGATCTCTGATCGCCCAGGCGGTGGCGCCGAGGTCTCGATGCGTTTGCGACCCGTTGCCGACCACCAACAGCGTGCCGACGACGCTCTCACCTGACTCTCACCCTCGTCATGTTTCCTTCTCAAGCGTGAGTCCGAGAGTGGGCTCCGTCGGAAGGCAGAGGGCCTTCCGAGATTGGAGACAGGAAGATGAAGATCAGCCGCAAGAGCATCGCGACGGTAACGGCCGGCCTTGTGGCCGGAGGTGCCATCGGGTTCGTCGCCGGCGTGCCGGGCCTGACGAGCGCCGCCGACGCTCCGTTGATTGACGCGATCGACGTCGAGGTCAACGAAGTTGATCGTGCCTCGAAGATCCGGGAGGTGCTGCAACCCCTGGTCGACGACACGACGATCGACGGTGATCAGGCCGACGCCGTTGCCCAGCACCTCGCCGAGTCGATGCCGGGCCGCGGCCAGGGCCATCGTGGTGGCCGTGCCATGGGCGCTCATGCCGAGGTGGTCACCGACTTGCTCGGTATCGATGCCGAGACCCTTCGCGGCGAGCTCGCGGCGGGGAGCACCCTCGCCGAGGTCGCTGAGGCGAACGGGGTGAGCGTCGACGATCTCGTGGCCGCGCTGGTCAACGAGGCTGAGTCGCGTATCGCCGAGCACGTTGAGGATGGCTCGCTCACCGAGGAGGAGGCCGCCACCAAACTCGCCGAGCTCGAAGATCGTGTCGCCGAGCGGGTGAACACCGCTGGTCTGGCCGAGCGGATGGGCGGCCATCGTGAAGGTGGTCGCGACGGCCACGGCCGACATCACTGAGCTACCCCCAACCCCCCCGAAGAATCGACGGGCCCCGCGGTTGCCCGGGCCCGCGACCATTTCTTAGTGCCTCGGGAGGGGGGGG
>JAYQAE010000121.1:0-5781 GCA_038136655.1 Ilumatobacteraceae bacterium | reverse complement strand
GTGGAAACCACCCTCTCAGCCCGCTCGGCGAGCTCCCCAGTTCAGTTGTGACACGCCGCCGAAGCGACGCCGGTGAACTTACCCGCTCAGCCCCCGATGAACGAGGCGAGCGCCGCCTCGGCGCCGCCGAGGTCGTCGCGATCGAGCGCGGTCAGACGGCTGATGTACGACACCGAGACGAACCCGGCCTCCACGGCTCCACCATCGGAGTCCGGCGGCAACTCCGCCGCCTCGCCGTAGTCGAAGGCCACCTTGAACGACCCCTCCTGACCCTCGATCGGATTGAGAGTCGCCGACGACATCCCGCGAATCGGCTTCGCGTCGATTGAGGTGCGTCGCCACCCGAGCAGATCGGCCGACGTCACATTCGGCACGTTGATGTTCGCCACCACCGGCTCGGCGGGAAGCCCATCGGCGATGAGACCACCCACATAGACCGACGCCACCTCGGCCGCCGTATCCCACTGCTGGCCGACGAGCATCTCATCCCAGGCTTGGCCCTCGACCCCCCAACCGGTGACCGCCTGAGAGACCGCCACACCATTCCAGCCGCCGTTGCGAGCGGTCAGACAAGCACCGACCGTGCCCGAGTGATACACCGAGCGGCCGACGTTCGCCCCCGGGTTGATACCCGACACGACCAGATCGAACGGACCGCCAAACGCGCCCAGCCGGGCAAAGAACACGCACAACGCTGGAGGGCCCGACACCGCCCACGACTCATCGATCCCGTCGACGGTCGCGCGGTGCACCTCGGGCTGCATGAGATGGATCGCGCCGACCGCCGCGCCCGCCCCGGAGAACTCGCGGTCAGGGGCCACCACCACCACATCGCCATGAGCGGTCATCGCCCGAGCGAGCCGATGGAGACCCACCGAGGAGATGCCGTCGTCGTTGGTCACCAGGATGCGCACCCACACTTACTACCGGACGAGGGTGAACCCCGGGTGAATCCGGCCTCACCGACCCTTCCGCGGCGGTCGAGCGGCAACCGTGCGCCGCCGATGCGTTCCCAGCTCGTCGCAGCCGCCACGGCACGGGCCTCGACGCGCTGACCGGTGACCACCACCAACACCAGCCCTGGCATCACCAAGACCATGCCCGGAACCTGCGCCAACACGATCGACTCGCCAAGGGACACCCAAGCCAAAAACGTCGCTTGAGCCGGCTATCGACTGTCTGCGTTGTTGTGAGAACTTGCTCGATCCTCAGTCGTCGAAGAGCGGTTGGAAGCGCTGACGGGCTCCCTGGCGAGTCATGCCAAGCTGAACGCCGATCACTCCCCACGACGCTCCCTCTCGACGCGCGCGGAGTGCCGCCGCTTCGATGCGGCTCTCGGCTGCTTGACGGGCTGCGGCGGCGGCCCGGAGTTCAACCAGGGCGTCCGCGCCGGTCACGACGTAGTCGGACCCGGCATCGAACTCCTCCACCAGTGCTTCAGCTTCGGCATTGGTGAGTTCTCGTGGGTGCTTCGTTGTTTTCATATTTGATCACCTTCGTTTGGTTCGATCATGGAGAGGTACTTGTTGCGGGCGGGCATCGCGTGGATCACGTAATCCTGATCGTCGGTCTCAACAACACCGATCTCGAGAAGACCTGCGCTCGCAGCCGGGCCGATCAGCATCGTGAGTTCAGGGTGTTCGGGTCGAGTGATCGCTGCGATCGCGTTATTGACGGCGTGAGTGATGTCATCGTCGGAGACTCCGTGCTTGCGGGCACTCGGAAGAATCTCCACTGCGACAACTGTAGTTGTCACTCGGGGTTCGAACAACCCTTGTGCATCAACTCTCGCTGGCGTCGGGTGAGTCGTCGGTGTCAGGTGGGCGTCGGCATGACGGAACGCGCCATCGCCCGTTGCCCTGAAGACACCACCAACACCAGACCCGCGATCACCAACACCATGCCGGGCACCTGCGCGAACGCGATTGACTCACCGAGGAACACCCACGCCCAGAACGTCGACTGCGCCGGCTGCGACACCTGGATCACCCCGATCGTCGCGATCGGCACCGACCGCTGCGCGAACACCAACAGACCGTGGGCGACCATCCCGGTCAGCACCGCGAGAATCGCGATCGCCACCCACGTCTCGCCCGAGGCCGGCCACAGCGAATCACTCGTCAGCGCCGCCACCGGCGTCGCCGTCACCACCGCCACCGGCATGAGAATTGCCATGAAATCGAGCGTGCCGACTCCACGCGAGCGAGCCCGCTTCGTGAACATCAAATAGCCGACATAGCCGAGCATCCCCCCGAACGCGAGAAGATCACCCTCGATCGTCGCGACCCCGTCACCGGAGCCGAACGCCAACACGATCACCAGACCGGCGAAGCTGAGCACCCCCCAACGAAGCGCCCGCCACTGCGGACGCTCCCTGAAAAACACGAAACCGAGCGGGGCGAGCAACAGGGGAGCGAGCGACGAGATGAACTCGCTGTGCGCCACGCTCGTGCGCGTGACCCCGGCGAACAACACCGAGATATTCACGCCGAAGCTCAACGCCGCCGGCACCACCGCGCGCCACGTCTCCCGCGACGGCAACGGACGGCCCCGCAGCCGCAACACCAACAGCACCGCCCACCAGATCACTGCCGACACCACGAGACGCCACCACGCGATCACCGCCCCCGAGGTCCCCGGCCACTTGATCACCGAGAAACTCAACGCGAAACAGGTGACCGCCCCCACCATGGCCACTTGGCCGACCAGAGGATGACCACCCACCGACCGCAGTCGGCCCGGAGTCGACATCGTCAGACCCCGCCGATCGAGAGCCAGGCCTCAGCGACCGACGCGTCGCCGACCACATCCAGATCGGCTCCGCCGAGCGCGGCCGCGACCCCGCGACGCCCCCACAGCGCGAGCAGCACATCCGCCGCGGCACCTCGGATCGCGGCATCACCCTTGGCGTGCTCGCGGGTGAGCGCGAACCCATCGCCCTCCGGCACCACCAGCCACTCGCCGGCCACATCGGTGCAATGAATGTGCAACGACCCGGTCGGCACCGAAGCGCGACCCGAACCGAGAATCCTCACCAGAGCCGCCGAGAGATACTCATCGACCCCGTCGGAGGCGAGCACCGCGTCGATTGGTGCCACCTGATCGACCGCGCTCTCCACATCCACCCGGTGCACCGAGGTCTCATGAGCCAGCCGCCGCTGCCAACTCGCCACGGTCTGCGGCACCCGGAACGGCAGGAACGCCGGTGCCCCCGAATCCGACGACCTGAGCACATCCACGAGCGCGTCAGCGCCCTCAGCGAACCAGTCAGCGAGCCCCTCGGCATCGATCGACCCATCCGGAGTTGACACCGAGTCGCGCTCAGCCATCGCCCCGAGCCGTACACACTCGGTCGCCCAACGCTGCACCCAACCGAGGTGGCGAACAGCGGCGCCGAGATCCCACCCATCACACACCGGAACCGGCGCGTCGAGAGCGGTGGATCGACACAGATCGGCCACGCGGGCCGAATCGGAACCGATCGACGACACATAGATCTGCGACCCGAGAAACGGGCCGCTCGCAGCGGAGGACGGGTCGACCGACATCGGCCCCGACGGTAGCCTGACCGCCATGTCCCCCCTCGACGCGACCGCGACCGAGAGCGCACCCGGAACGATCATCGACATCACCGCCGCCGCCCTCGACGTCATCCGCGGACTCCGCGCCGAGGAGACCGACCCCGACACCCTCGGGCTCCGCATGGCCATCATCTCCGGCCCCGGCGAGGACTTCCGTTACGACCTCAGCTTCGACGAGTACCTGAAAGCCGGGTTCACCGATGAGGTCCGCACCATCGACGGGCTGAAGATCATCATTCCCGCCGACTCTGTCGAACTCCTCACCGGCGCCACCCTCGATCACACCGAGAGCCAGGGGCTCGTCATCCGCAACCCCAACAGCCCGCGGCCGATGGTCATCGACGGCCTCACCACCGATGACGCACTCTCCGCCGAGATCGAAGCCATCGTCTCCACCGAGGTCAACCCCGCCCTCGCCGCCCACGGCGGATTCGTCACCTACGTCGGCCACGACGGCGACGGCGTCGCCTACATGACCATGGGCGGCGGCTGCCACGGCTGCTCGATGAGCAAGACGACCATGATGGAAGGCGTTCAGACGATGATCGTCGAAGCGATTGAACCCATCACCGCGGTGCGCGACCTCACCGATCACACCACCGGGTCGAACCCGTACTACGCCTGACCGGAACGGTCAGAGCAACGGCGAGAGATCGCCCCAGAGGTCGTCGACGTCCTCGAGGCCGACCGACACCCTGAGCAGGCCGTCTGTCACCCCGATCGCCCGGCGATCGTCCTCGGACAGCGATACATGCGTCGTCGATGCCGGATGACAGAGCAGCGTCTCGGTGCCACCGAGAGACGTCGCCCGCCGGATCAACGACACACCGTCGTGCACGGAACGGGCCGCCTCAAGCCCGCCGCCCAACTCGAACGACAGCATCGAACCCGTCGAGAGCATCTGCGAGCGCACCAGAGCCGCCTGCGGATGCGAATCGAGGCCTGGATGGTGCACCGCCGCCACCGATGGACGCTCCTCAAGGCGCCTCGCCAACTCGAGCGAGGTCGCCGACTGACGGGTAAGTCGAACATCAAGGGTGCGAAGGCCCCGCAAAGCCGCCTGCGCATCAGCCGGTGACGCCACCGAGCCGTGCAGCACCGAGTAAGCCCACACCGCCTCGATGAGATCGCGCTCACCGGCGATCACCCCGAGGGTGACGTCGTTGTGGCCGGAGATGCCCTTCGTCGCCGAATGCACCACCAGATCCACACCGAAGTCGAGAGTGCGCTGACCGAGCGGCGTTGCGAACGTCGCATCCACCACCGTGAACGGCCCAGCAATCGACCCGAGCGCCGCGAGATCAACCACACCGAGCAGTGGATTCGACGGCGACTCGACCAACACCACCGTCGTGCGACCCGGCACCACCGCCGCCGCGATCGCCTCGGCATCAGCACCGTCGACAAACGTCGACACGATGCCAAGGCGAGCCATCGGGCCCGACAGCAGAGCTGAGGTGCCCGCATACAACTGGCGGGAGGCCACAACATGATCACCGGAGGAGCACAACGCCAAGAGCACCGAGGAGATCGCCCCCATCCCCGAACCAAAGGCGAGCGCGTCCTCAGCGCCCTCCAACTCAGCGATCGCCTCCTCGAAGGCCCGCACCGTCGGATTCGAATATCGGGCGTAGAACTCGCCCGGACGAACCCCCGCGGCTCGCCGCTTCGACTCATCGAGATCCGCCGACTCCCACACCGCCGCCGACCACAACGGACCGGCGAGAGCGCGAGCGAAACCGGAGCGCCCCGCCGACACCACGCGGGTGCCGTCGCCACGATCGTCGCCGACAGTCATGGCACCGTACGGTAACGGCGCGTCAGGCGTACCGAGACCCGTCGATCAGGCAGGAGTGATTACGACGACCGTGTCGCCGCCACCGACGGTGTCGCCGGGGGAGACCTTCACCTCGGCGACCGTGCCCGAGACATCAGCCGAGATCTGATTCTCCATCTTCATCGCCTCAAGCACCACCACCGCCTGGCCGGCCTCAACCGCCTGGCCGACCTCCACCATTACCTTGACGATCGTGCCCTGCATCGGCACCGTCACCTGACCGGAGCCCCCACCGGAGGAACCGCCCCCGGCGGACCGCTTCGCCCGCTTCGGCGCCGCAGCCGCCACCCCGACCGTCTCCGGCACCCACATGCGCACCGAGAACCGACGACCGTTCACCTCGACCGTGGTCGTGCGCTCCAC
>JAYQAE010000120.1:0-5949 GCA_038136655.1 Ilumatobacteraceae bacterium | reverse complement strand
ATGTGGTCGATGCTCCTCGCCGCGTTCGGAACCCTCATCACGTTGGCGACACGCCAACGACAAGCACCGTCTTAGGCGCTGAGCTTCAACGTGCTGTACGGCTGGGGCGCGAGTCGGCTGCGTCGCCGCATCTGAATCTGCAGGTCGGCGATCTCACCGATCGTCTCATGGATGGCTGCGTCGATTCGGCGTTGCACCGCTTCAAGTCGTTCCCGGTGCTCCTCGCTGAAGAGACCGCCGGGAATGGTCGGTGCGGGCTGGCCGGGGTTGTCAGCGAGCGAGATGGACCACAGGTCGAGAAATTCGAGCGCGCGATGGGCGTTCATCGGGATGCCTCCTCTGCTTGGTGGAAGATGTCAGCGAGTTCACCGATGAGGGTGAGCGCCTGCTGTGCCGGTGTGACGGTTTTGGTGAGGTTCGCTTCGGTGAGGAGATGCTCGATGTACTCGTACAGGTCGGCGAGTTCGTGCCCGCCTGGCATCTGCTCAACGTCGAGTGCGTGGGCGAGCTCGCTGATGATGTCCTGGGCGTGGCGAAGCAACAGGTGTGCGTCTGCGGGATCTCGTCGCTCGATCGCTTTCACGGCTTGCGCGGTGTCGGATCGGGCACGGTCAGTGAGCATGACCACGACCCGGGTTTTTGACGCGGTCTGCACCGTGTTCTGCCGGTAGGCGTTGATTGCGGTCGCGGTGTTCATCATCCACCTCTCATCGATTCGGCGCTCGGAAGGTTGGCGATCTGGCCGGACAGCCAGGAGGCCTGCTGTTGCAGGTTGCTGAGCGCGGTTTCCAGCTGGGTGAACATCTGCCGGTAGTTCAGTTCGCGCTTCTCGAGGCGGATGTCCCACGCTGCGATCTGGTCGTCGAGCTGACGGATGCGTTGCTCGACCGCGTCTTCAGACGTTGACAGGTAGCCGTCGGTGAAGTTCGTTGCGGCTTCGAGTTCGTTCTCGAGGCGGGACAGGATCGTTTCGGTTCCAGCGGTGTCGCTGTGGAACAGGTTGGTGACCGCTTCGGGATCTTTCTCGTAGGCGTCGATGAACGCGGCCCGGTCGAAAGTGATGGTGCCGTCCTGTCCGAGGGTGATCCCGGCGAATGACCCGGTGACAAGCGTCGAGTTGTCCACCGGGTCGATCACGGCGCGGGTGAGGCTGTTCTCGCTGCGGCGAAGCACCCCGGAGCTGGACAGCAGGGAGCGGGTGGTGGCGTCGGTCTCGGTGAGCGAGTCAACTCTCGACATTGCTTTGCCGAGTTCAGTGAACATCGCTTCGACGTTGTCCGCGAGCGCGTCAACGTCATCGTCGATGGTGATCGTCGTTGGATCGCTGGTGGTTTGGGTGACGGTGATGTCGAGGCCCGGGACGAGGTCTTCGAAGGTGTTCGTTGTCGACTCGATGACGAGGGGTGTGTCACCGGGGATGCTGATCTGGGCGTTGCGTCCCTGGGTGAGGGTGGCGAGCCCGCCGGTGAGCAGGTCGAAGTCAGCGGCGGTGACACCAATGTTGGAGGTGGCGCCGGTGTCGTGTGCGGTGAGTTGGATCCGGTAGTCGCCGGGGGCGGTCTGGATGAGTGCTGCGGTGGTGTTGAGCGTCTCGTCGTTGTTGATGTCGTCGATCGCTTCGGTTGCGGTCATTCCGGCGAAACGTCCGGAGGTCGCGACGATGTCGTCAGCTTGAACGACATCGTTCGTGTACATCGAGTGTGCAGCGGCGGTTTGGGTGACGTTGAACGTGATCTGGGTGGTGAGGGCGTCGCTGGTGACGGTCGCGGCGACGCTGTCGTTGCTGCTGGTTGCCTTCTTGGCGTTCCAGGTGGCGGTGTCGGCAAGGTTTTGAACTTTGGTGAGTGCCGCTTTGTAGAGGTCCTTGACGTCGTTGAAGGCGCTTTGTTGACGGTTCAAGGTGGTGCGCTGACTGTTGAGCTGCTGTTGGGGGACGCGTTCGGCGGCCATGAGTGAGGTGATCATCTGGGAGGCGTTGATGCCTGATGCGAGTCCGTCGACGTAGGTCATGGCTGTTCCGTGTGCTGTGTGGTGGTGAGAGTTGTTTCGTGTTGTGGGTTGTGGTGTGGTGCCTTCCCGGTGGTCGGCTGCGTCGTTGGAGCCGACCACCGGGTGGCGGTTGTTGTGCACCTGGTGGTGCGTGTTGTTCGGGTTGGCTGGGAGCGACCAACCCGAGAACTGTCAACCAGTGTCGGGTGACACCACACCAGGTGATGTCACCCGACCACCGATCAGCCGAGCAGCTGCAGCGCGCCCTGAGACACGCCGTTGGCCTGCGCGAGCATCGCGGTGCCGGCCTGCTGCAGGATCTGCGAGCGAGTGAAGCTCATCATCTCCTCAGCAACATCGACGTCACGAATACGCGACTCAGCAGCAGCCAGGTTCTCCGAGGTGACCGACAGGTTCCGAACCGTCGACTCCAAACGGTTCTGCACCGCACCAAGATCACCACGACTACCAGCAACAGACGCAATCGCCGCGTCGATAACAGCGAGCGCAGAATCATCAATATTGTTGTCGGCGGCAGCGGTTGCCGAGCCACTTGTGCCGTCTCCGGCCGCAGTGAACTGCGCGAGGTTCTGACCACCGATACTCGAGGATCCATCGACGGCGGTGCCAGGAGTAGCCGGGGCAGCGTTCGCACTGAGCGTGACAGCAGCAGCGGTGATGGTCTGGCCGGAGTCCTTACCAACCTGGAAGACCTTGGCTGAACCAAAAACCGCCGAGCCAGCGAACTCGGTGTCAGAGCCAATGCGCCCGATCTCAGCGTGCAGAGCGTCAAACTCAGCCTGGATCGCGGCCTGCGAGGTGCCGTCCTGGGTGCCGTTCTCATGCTGAACGACAAGATCACGCATACGGGTCAGCATGCTCGACACCTCATCGAGGGCACCCTCGACGGTCTGCACGAAGCTGATGCCGTCCTGAGCATTCCGAGCAGCCTGACGAAGGCTGGACGACTCCGCACGAAGCTTCTCCGAGATGACCAAACCAGCAGCATCATCGCCAGCACGGTTGATACGAAGACCAGACGACAGACGCTCAATCGACTTGTTGAGCCCAACGCCAGTCTTGGACAGGTTACGGTGCGCCGACAGAGCGGCGACATTGGTGTTGATACGCATTGAGGTTTCCTTTCCTCTTCAGTTGAACGGCCCTTCCTGGACCGCGCACCCACGGGATTGCGGGCACCACCCCAACTCGGACACCACCCCCAAACAGACATAGGCAAAAACACCATCACCACGTCACAGCCGTTCCTCGAAGCGATATCCCATGAAACGGGGTGGGCCCCGACCTGACGGCCGGGGCCCACCAAATGGGATTACATGTTGTGCACCTGGTGGTGCGTGTTGTTCGGGTTGGCTGGGAGCGACCAACCCGAGAACTGTCAACCAGTGTCGGGTGACACCACACCAGGTGATGTCACCCGACCACCGATCAGCCGAGCAGCTGCAGCGCGCCCTGAGACACGCCGTTGGCCTGCGCGAGCATCGCGGTGCCGGCCTGCTGCAGGATCTGCGAGCGAGTGAAGCTCATCATCTCCTCAGCAACATCGACGTCACGAATACGCGACTCAGCAGCAGCCAGGTTCTCCGAGGTGACCGACAGGTTCCGAACCGTCGACTCCAAACGGTTCTGCACCGCACCAAGATCACCACGACTACCAGCAACAGACGCAATCGCCGCGTCGATAACAGCGAGCGCAGAATCATCAATATTGTTGTCGGCGGCAGCGGTTGCCGAGCCACTTGTGCCGTCTCCGGCCGCAGTGAACTGCGCGAGGTTCTGACCACCGATACTCGAGGATCCATCGACGGCGGTGCCAGGAGTAGCCGGGGCAGCGTTCGCACTGAGCGTGACAGCAGCAGCGGTGATGGTCTGGCCGGAGTCCTTACCAACCTGGAAGACCTTGGCTGAACCAAAAACCGCCGAGCCAGCGAACTCGGTGTCAGAGCCAATGCGCCCGATCTCAGCGTGCAGAGCGTCAAACTCAGCCTGGATCGCGGCCTGCGAGGTGCCGTCCTGGGTGCCGTTCTCATGCTGAACGACAAGATCACGCATACGGGTCAGCATGCTCGACACCTCATCGAGGGCACCCTCGACGGTCTGCACGAAGCTGATGCCGTCCTGAGCATTCCGAGCAGCCTGACGAAGGCTGGACGACTCCGCACGAAGCTTCTCCGAGATGACCAAACCAGCAGCATCATCGCCAGCACGGTTGATACGAAGACCAGACGACAGACGCTCAATCGACTTGTTGAGCCCAACGCCAGTCTTGGACAGGTTACGGTGCGCCGACAGAGCGGCGACATTGGTGTTGATACGCATTGAGGTTTCCTTTCCTCTTCAGTTGAACGGCCCTTCCTGGACCGCGCACCCACGGGATTGCGGGCACCACCCCAACTCGGACACCACCCCCAAACAGACATAGGCAAAAACACCATCCGATGTCTGCTGCAACCGGCTAAGCCATTTCTGAAGTCGATGACATTTGTACGGCAACCGTTCCGATCAACATCCCGAATGGTTGTCGTATGCAACGTCGTCGACGCCTGCCCTCACTGATGCTCGTGACCGCTGCCTGCACGCTGGTCGCCGGGTGCACTGCGGAGCGTGACACGACATCACGTCGGATGTCGTCGACGATCGCGTTGATTGTCGACAAGCGGGATCAGCGGGTCACTCAGATTCTCGCTGCAACCCCGGCAGCCGACGATGAGTCGTCGGACACTCCGGCGACCAGCCAGCCCTGACCTGTCAACTGACGGGAGCTCTTGCTCAGGCGTCGTCGGCCTGAAGGTCGAGCTGCTCGTCGTTCAACGGGTCGCTCATCGAGTTGTCCATGTCCTCGACATGATCGTCCTCAGCTGGCAGCCGCGGAATCTCTTGACCGTTCAGAGCGGCGATCTGGCTGAGTAGGAACACGTGGGCAACCTGCAGGTAGTGAGCCAGGATCGGGTTGCGGGCCGGTTCACCACGTCCGAGTCGGTCGATCTCATGGATCTCAGCGACACGCTGATGACGACGATTGATACGTCTCAACAAGTCAGACTTCTCATCCCGGTCAATGTCACCTGACGTGTCATCCGACGAGTCATCCGATGTGTCATCGGTGTGATCGCCGAGCAGTCGGGTGAGGAACGCGAGGTGTTGCACCTCGTTGTCGTTATGCGGCTCTCGAGCGCAGTCGAGCATCCAGGCCATTTCCTCTGTGAGGAACAGTTCATCGCGTCGATCGGCGACCGCCCAGGCTCCCTCTACCCCACCGTTGACATCGTCAAGGTCGGCGAGGAACTGCAAGGTGTCCACCCACGACGCCGGATCAGACTCAACGTCAGCAGTCGCTGAGTCGACAGTGCCGGTGACGGTTGCCGCGTCGCGGTTGAGATCCCCTCGGATTCCCTGCTGGTTGAACGATGCCATAAAAGCCTTTGCGGGGTCTTGGGGACTCGTTTCCGAATCCCCAAGACCCCTATGTGGGAGGAACGCCGCGCCGAGGGGTTGTGCACCAAGGGGGAGGAGGTTTGCTGGGTTGGCGTTCGTCTGTTGTGACTGAACTGATCGGCTGTTCCACGCTGTCGGCTGTAGGCCATCTGTACCGGCGTGAGGGTTGAGCCTGCGGAGCCGTTCGACAAGGGGATCACAATCTCTTGGTGGGACCATGCTCTTCTCTCTAACAAGTCAAGGAGTTGTGATGTCCCGGATTTTCATGTCGCACACGGTTGCTGACTACGACGCATGGCGCGCCGTCTACGACGACGACGCACCACGACGAGCAGAAGCTGGCATTGCCGAGGCAGGGCACTTTCACAGTGCGGCTGACCGGAACCAGTTCCTGATCGTGTGGGACATGGATGCTTCGGTAGACGAAGCGAAAGCAGTGATCGACGGGATGCTGTCGGATCCTGACCTTGGCGCCCGCATGCAAGAAGCAGGGGTGCTTGGCCC
>JAYQAE010000119.1:0-5975 GCA_038136655.1 Ilumatobacteraceae bacterium | reverse complement strand
GTGCCCGGGTGCTCCGCATGTCGAACCTCTTCCTGAGAACGCTGCGAGAGGACCCTGCTGACGCCGAGGTCGCCTCGCACCGGCTCATGGTCCGGGCCGGCATGGTTCGGCGCGCGGCTCCGGGCGGGTTCACCTGGCTCCCCCTCGGTTGGATCGTCTTCCGCAATGTCGAACGCATCGTTCGCGAGGAGATGGACGCAGCCGGTTGCCAAGAGGTCCACTTTCCTGCCCTGTTACCCAAGGAGCCCTACGAGGCGACCGGCCGCTGGACCGAGTACGGACCGAACCTCTTCCGCCTCGTCGATCGCCGCGGTAACGACTTCCTGCTGGCACCCACCCACGAGGAGATGTTCACCCTCCTAGTGAAGGACCTGTTCTCGTCGTACCGCGACCTGCCGCTCTCGATCTACCAGATCCAGACCAAGTACCGAGACGAGGCCCGGCCGCGAGCCGGACTCCTCCGCGGACGCGAGTTCGTGATGAAGGACTCGTACTCATTCGATGTCGATGCGGAAGGCCTCGACCGTGCCTATGCGATGCACCGGGCCGCCTACATCACCACCTTCGATCGCCTCGGACTGCCGTACGTGATCGTGTCCGCAATGTCGGGCGCGATGGGTGGGTCGGACTCCGAGGAGTTCCTCGCACCGCTCGACGCCGGCGAGGACACCTTCGTGCGCTGCTCCTCGTGCGACTACGCGGCCAACACCGAGGCCGTCACCACCGAGACCCCGGCAGCCTCCGATCCGGCTCAGGCGCCAACGGCCCAGGTGGTCGACACCCCGGACACCCCGACGATCGACACGCTCGTCGACCATCTCAACAGCGTTGCCGAGCTGGCTCGAGAGGACCGGCCCTGGATGGCTTCGGACACCCTCAAGAACATCGTCGTGCGACTCGACCATCCCGACGGCTCCTCCGAAGCGCTCGCCATCGGAGTGCCAGGGGATCGCGAGGTCGACCTCCGTCGCGTGGAGGCCCAAGTCGCTCCCGCCGAGGTCCACCCGTTCGGTGAGGCCGATTTCGCCGCGCACCCGAGCCTCGTGAAGGGCTATATCGGGCCGGGCGCCCTCGGCACCGAACGATCCTCGGGCATCCGCTTCCTGGTCGACCCCCGCATCACCGTCGGGTCGCGCTGGGTGACCGGTGCGGACCAGCAGGGTCGCCACGTGGTCGACCTCACCCTCGGCCGCGACTTCACGCCCGACGGCACGATCGAGGCGGCCGAAGTGCTGGACGGCGATCCGTGCCCTCGCTGCGGATCCCCGCTCGAGATCGCTCGCGGAATCGAGATCGGGCACATCTTCAAACTCGGCACCAAGTACGCGGAGGCGCTCGGGCTCAAGGTGCTCGACGCCGACGGCAAGCAGGTGACCGTCACCATGGGTTCCTACGGGATCGGGGTGTCACGGGCGGTAGCCGCGATCGCTGAGGCGACCTGCGATGACGACGGTCTCTGCTGGCCCCGAGAGATCGCCCCCGCCGACGTCCACCTGGTGATCGCCGGCAAGGAGGGTGGCCCTCAGCGCGATGCCGCCGAGGGCCTCGCGTCACAACTGGAGGCATCCGGTGTGCGGGTCCTCCTCGATGATCGCGAGGGGGTCTCCCCCGGTGTGCGATTCAAGGACGCCGAGTTGATCGGCGTGCCGACCATCATCGTCGCTGGTCGCGGCGTCCCCGACGGGCTGTTCGAGGTGAAGGACCGACGGAGCGGCGAACGTCTCGATGTGCCGACCGGCGACGTGGTCGGCCATGTGCTGGCGCTGATCTCCGCCGGCTAGGCGAACGCCGCGCGGGCGCGTTCGGCGAGCCACGCGATCGCTTCCCCGGCCTCTGGGATCACGGTCGCCAGGTTGAGGAACGGATGGAACTGCCCCTCCCATTCCCGATGGTCGACCGCGACCCCTGCCGCGCGCAGTGCTTCGGCATATGCCCGACCCTCGTCGCGCAGCGGGTCGTATCCCGCGGTGATGATCGCCGCTCGGGCGCTTCGTGACAGCCGACGCGGTGAGGCCGAAGCAGGCGAGACGGTCGGATCGGCTGGGTCGATACCGGTGCCGCCGAGGTAGCTGTCGACGAACCAGGTGATCACCCGCGCGGTCAACACATATCCCTCACCGTTCTCAACGTGGCTCGGCGACGAGCGAGTGAGATCCGTCGCTGGATAGACGAGCAGTTGCGCTCGGAGGGAATCCGCCTGCTCTTGGGCGATGAGCGCCGCCAGGTTTCCGCCAGCGGAGTCACCGCCGACCGCGACGCGCGAGCTGTCCCATCCCTCCTCGGCCCCGTGGTCGAGCACCCAGGCTGTCACGGCCGAGCAGTCGACCATGGCGGCCGGTGCCGGGTGCTCGGGAGCGAGGCGGTAGTCGACGGACACGACGACGCAACCCGAGGCGGCGGCCAGGTCCCTGGTGACAGGGGTCGACTGCTCAGCCGATCCGAGCACCCATCCGCCGCCGTGGAACCAAACGATCACCGGATGCGGGCCGCGGTCGAGCGGAGTGATCACCACACAGGGCACCCCGGCGATTCGTCGGCGGTCGACCGATGCCACCTCGGCCCCGGTCCCGCCCAGACTCGACAGCGCCGCGTATCCCTCCCGTGCCTCAGCGATCGGTAGGGCATCGGGCGACGGGCGGTCCGTCTCGGCGAACATGGAGAGCACCGACTGGGCTGACGGGTCGAGGGTCACGCGCGAATCGTGACACATTCGCCGCTCCGCCAGAACCGAGCCGACGCGTTCAGCGCCACTCGACGAGATCGCGATCGATCTCGTCGATCCGACGGCTGCCGGTCAGCGCCATCGTGCGCTCGAGTCCCTCGCGGAGGAACCCGATGAGATGGTCGACCCCTCGCTCTCCGGCGGCGCCCATCGCGTAGAGGTACGGCCGACCGATCGAGCAGAGGTCCGCACCGAGGGCGAGGGCTTTGACCACGTCGGACCCCCGCCTCACCCCGCCATCGCACACGATCGTGAATCCGTCACCGACCGCTTGTCGGACCGGTTCGATCAGCGATACCGGGGAGGGGGCATCGTCGAGTTGACGGCCACCATGGTTCGAGAGCGCGATCCCGTCGACGCCCGCGTCGCGCGCCCGGACGGCGTCGTCCACTCGCTGGATCCCCTTCAGCACCAGTGGGCCATCCCAGATACCTCGCAACCACTCGACATCGCTCCACGACAGGGCTTGATCGAATTGACGCATCATGTGCTCGGCGAGGCTGACTGGGTCGGAACCGTCCTCGTCGTTCAGGCCGACGACGTTCGCGAACACGATCGGCGGATTGGTGATGAAGTCGAGGGTCCAGCTCGGGTGCAACACCCCGTCGACGATGGTGCCGGGCCCGATTTTCGGAGGAATCGTGTAGCCCCGTCGGACGTCGCGCTCACGGCGTCCGAGGACCGCCGTGTCGACCGTCAACCACAGCCCTCGATAGCCAGCGACCTGCGCCCGCTTCACCATCTCCTCCACGAGACCCCGGTCCTTCCACGTGTACACCTGGAACCAGTGGTCACCGCCGGGAGCGGCGGACGCAACCTCCTCGATCGACCGAGTGGCCATCGTGGAAAGCGAATACGACAAGCCGGCCCGCTCGGCCGCGCGGGCGACGGCCAGTTCACCCGGAGAGGCCGTGATCCGAGTGAAGCCGGTGGGGGCCAGCATGATCGGCATGGGGTGAACCCGTCCGAACGCCTCGGTCGAGGTGTCGATACTGCTGACGTCGCGGAGCACGCGGGGACGGAATCCCAGCGAGGAGAAGTCGGCCGAGTTTCGGCCGAGGGTCCGCTCATCCTCGGCTCCTCCGTCGATGTAGTCGAAGACTCCGCGAGGGAGCCGACGCCGAGCCACCCGTCGGAGGTCGTCGACGGTGGCGCAACGTCGAAGGCGTCGAGCGATCGGGTCGGTCTCGACCGGGGCGAAGCGCACCACGGAGCGGAAGGTGTCGATCATCTGCCTCGGGTCGATACTCCGTCCGACACTCATTGGAAACGGACCAACCCCTGATCGATGACGACGCGGTCGCCCACCGAGGTCGTGAACACCGCCGAGGAGTCGCCGGACTCCCAGATCCGCACGGTGAGCGATTCACCCGGGAACACCGGTGCGGCGAAACGAGCCTCCATGTGGGCGAAACGCGACGGGTCGCCGGCGCAGAGGCTGTCGAGTAACGCTCGTCCGGTGAACCCATAGGTGCACAGGCCGTGGAGAATCGGCCGGTCGAAGCCGCCGGCCGCCGCGAAGGCCGGGTCGGAGTGGAGTGGGTTGCGATCACCGGAGAGGCGATAGATCAGCGCCTGATCAGGCGAAGTGGTGTAGGTGAGCGCGTGGTCAGCTGATCGCTCCGGGAGCTCCATGCCCGTCGCCGACGGCCCGCGATCGCCACCCCAGCCTCCAGCCCCGCGGATGAACACCGAAGAGCGCAACGAGCACAGCGGCTCCCCGCCCTCGACGATCTCGGTCTCAGTGACGACGACCGCGGCCGAACCTTTGTCGTACATCGCCGCGATCCGAGTGGTGAGAGTGCCCGATCCCTCGACCGGCACGGGGCGATGCGGGGTGATCGCCTGTTGACCGTGCACCAGCAGACGTGGATCGAACGCTCCGACGGCTGCCATCGGGGACCCGAGACCCCAGCCGATCACGACGGGGAACGTGGGGAGCACCCGCTGCTCGAGCCCCGCGGTGTTCTCCGTGGTAAACGACGGATCGTCAACGCCCGCTCCGACACCGACGGCGTAGAGCAGACAGTCTCGTGAGTCCCATGAGACCGAGACCGGGTCACCAGTGGCGCCTACCGCGGACGGATCGAGAGGCATGTCAGTCCGCCCTCGGCTGAGGAGGGCCGCCAGGCACGCCATCCATCCCCGAATTGCGCCTCGCTCCGGCGAGCAGGGTCTCAACGATCGGGCCGAGCGCCTCCGGGTCGTCGACCGGGTCGACGGTCGGGCCGCGGACCCATCCCTCGGCGATAGCGAGAAACTGTCCAGACGCCTCGAATACTCGCCCGGTGACGCCGGCGGACTCCTCTGATGCAAGCCACGTCGCGATCGGCGCGATCCAGCGCGGCGATCGCATCTCGCGCTCCTCCTCGGTCTCGGGGGCCGGTCCGAGGTTCTCGGTCATGCGCGTCAACGCGACGGGGGCGACGGCGTTGACGGTGACGCCGTAGCGGGCCATCTCGAGCGCGGAGATCACCGTGAGCGCTGCGATGCCGGCTTTCGCGGCGCCGTAGTTCGTCTGGCCCGGATTCCCGTAGATGCCTGAGACCGACGAGGTGTTGATGATGCGTCCGCTCACCGCTTCTCCGGCTTTTGATCGCTCGCGCCAGTGCCCGACGGCGTGCCGCATCGGCGCGAACGTGCCCTTCAAGTGAACCTTGATCACCGCGTCCCACTCGGCTTCGGTCATATTGACGATCATCCGATCGCGAAGGATGCCCGCGTTGTTGATCACCGCATGCAGATCTCCGAAGGTGTCGACCGCCTGGGCCACGAGGCGACCCGCTCCGTCGAAGTCGGAGACGTCATCCCCGTTGACCACCGCCTCACCACCCATCGCGATGATCTCGTCGACGACGGCGCGGGCCGGGGACACGTCGCCACCGGTGCCGTCGACATCGGCGCCGAGATCGTTCACGACGACCTTCGCCCCATGGCGGGCGAGGCTCAGCGCGTGCTCACGACCGATCCCGCGGCCCGCTCCGGTGACGATCGCCACCCGTCCCTCACACAGTCGTGCCATTGCTCCCCCTCGTTCCCAGCCGAACGAGGCGGGCCTCGTCCGGTTCCTGACCCTCGGCATCGTAGGGACAGGGGTGGGCGCCCGTCCAAGGCGCCTCGTAGCCTCTCGGCGTGCCCGACTCCCCCACGGCCACTATCGCTCCAAGGTCCGAGCCCGAACGCGTCGGGGTTCTCGTCGTCGGAGCCGGGCCCGCTGGGGCGGCGGCCGCGCTCACTCTCGCGGGTGCCGGTC
>JAYQAE010000118.1:0-6080 GCA_038136655.1 Ilumatobacteraceae bacterium | reverse complement strand
CGGCTACGGGACGGTCCGGATACCATCGCCCCATGGTGTCGGGGGCGCGGAGAGACGAGGCGCCGATCGGGATCGAGTCGTCATCGGTCTCTGCCTGGCTCGACGAGCACATTCCCGGTGCCCGTGGCCCCTATCGGTTCGAGGTGATCGCCGGAGGTCACTCGAATCTCACCTTCTCCGTCGTCGGAGACGATGGCCGACCCATGGTGCTGCGCCGTCCTCCGCTCTCGCATGGCCTCGCGAGCGCCCACGACATGGGACGGGAGCACCGCATCATCTCGGCACTTGTCGACAGTCCGGTCCCCGTGCCGAGAACGCTCGGGATGTGCGCCGATGAGTCGGTCAACGGCGCTCCGTTCTACGTGATGGAGCGCGTCGACGGCGTGGTGGTCCGCGATGAAGAGACAGCGCTGACCACCCTTGACCACGAATCGAGATCCAGGGCGAGCCGCTCCCTCGTCGGCACCCTCGCCGCGCTTCACTCCGTCGACCCGGTCGCCGTAGGACTCGGGGACCTCAGCCGGCACGACGGCTACCTCGCGCGCCAACTGAAGCGCTGGTACGGGCAGTGGAACGCGCAGAAGACCCGCGAGTTGCCGATCGTCGATGAGGTGCACGATGCACTCATCGGGTCGATCCCCGAGCAGGGCCCGGCCACCATCGTCCACGGCGACTATCGACTCGACAACACGATGCTCGCCGCTGACGGCAGCGTGGCCGCGGTGCTCGATTGGGAGATCTGCACCCTCGGCGATCCGCTCGCCGATGTCGGTCTCCTCTGCGTCTACTGGACGGGACCGTCGGACGAGCCGAGCCCATGGGCCGCGGCGGCTACCCGCGTCGAGGGATTCTGGGATCGCCAGCAACTCGTCGATCGCTACGCCGAGGTCTCGGGCCGCGACCTGAGCGATCTCGACATCTACATCGCCTTCGCCTCGTGGAAACTCGCCTGCATCCTCGAGGGTGTTTACGCCCGCTATCTCGGTGGGGCGCTCGGCTCCCGAGACCCCGCCGAGCTCGAGCCCTTCCGCCGGCAGGTCGACTCGGCCGCCGAGCGGGCCCTTCAGATCCTGGAGGCGCGATGACCTCCCCGGGCGACACCATCCGCTGGCTGTCCGACATGCCGCAACTCGATAACCCGGTGATGATCGTCGCGCTGACCGGCTGGATCGATTCGGGTGGCGCGGCGCAGTCCGCGATGCAGGCGGTCATGACCGAGTCCGACGGCTCACCGATCGCCGTGTTCGACGACGACCCCTTCATCGACTTCCGCGCCCGCCGGCCGACCCTGCATCTCGATGAGGGACTTAACACGCTCGTCGAGTGGCAGCACATCACCATCTCGGTCGGGCGAGACCTGGCGGGTCACGACCTGGTGCTGCTCAGCGGACCCGAACCCGACATGGCGTGGCATCGCTTCCGCGCCGAGGTCTCACACCTGGCCCGCCTGCTCGGCGTGTCGGCCATGGCCCACCTCGGCGCCTATCCGTTCGCGGCGCCCCACACCCGCTCGCCACGTCTCTCGATCACGACCCCATCACAGGATGTGCTGGCCCGGGTGCCGTTCCTGCGCTCCACCCTCGAGGTGCCCGCCGGGGTGTGCGCGGTCCTCGAACACGAGATGCACTCCCTCGGCATCCCCTCGCTCGGCATCTGGGCGCAAGTGCCGCACTATGTGTCGACGATGCCCTATCCCGCTGCGGCCGTCGCCCTGCTCGACGGACTGCGCGAGGCCGTGGATGTGGTGGTCGACGGGACGGGTATTCGCCAGCAGACGGTGAAACAGCGTCAGCGGATAGACGATCTCATCTCCGGCAACGAGGAGCACCAGGCGATGCTCGAGCAACTGGAGAGGATCCACGATTCCACCGATGACACCCCGAGTGGGATCGACTTCGGAGGGCCGCGTATCGAACTGCGCTCCGCCGATGAGATCGGCGCCGAGATCGAGCAGTTCCTCCGCGATCAGGACTGACGCGCCGCGCCTGCGATCGCGCGATCCCCTCGGGTTACCCTCCGGTAATGAAGATCGACGCAACCCTGCCGTCCACCATCGCTGAGGCCGGCAGCGCAGCAGCGGAATTCGAGGCGGCAAACTACGACGGAGTCTGGACCGCCGAGACCGCGCACGATCCGTTCCTTCCGCTGGTCGCAGCCGCCACGGCGACCGAGCGAGTCGACCTCGGCACGTCGATCGCCGTCGCATTCGCGCGGAACCCGATGCTGCTCGCCAACATCGGATGGGACCTGCAGGCGTACTCGCGAGGCCGATTCCACCTCGGTCTCGGAAGTCAGATCAAGCCGCACATCACGAAACGCTTCTCGATGGAGTGGAGCCATCCCGCTCCCCGGATGCGAGAGATGATCCAGGCGGTCCGCGCGATCTGGGCCACCTGGCTCAACGGTGAGCCGCTCGCCTTCCGTGGCGAGTTCTACCGGCACACGCTCATGACGCCGTTCTTCACCCCGGACGCCGCCGACCTCGACGGGTTCGGTCCGCCGAAGGTGTTCCTCGCCGGCGTCGGGCAGTTGATGACCGAGGTCGCCGGTGAGGTCTGCGACGGCTTCTTCTGCCACGGCTTCACGACCGAGCGCTACCTGCGCGAGGTGACGATCCCGGCGTTGCAGCGCGGCCGTGAGCGAGCGGGGCTGTCCCTCGACGGGTTCGAGATTTCCGGACCGCTGTTCGTGGTCACCGGGAACACCGAGGACGAGATGGCCGCGGCGGCGAAAGCGACCCGACAGCAGATCGCCTTCTACGGCTCTACCCCCGCCTATCGCGCGGTGCTCGATCTCCACGGCTGGGGAGAGTTGCAAGACGAGTTGAACGGGCTCTCCAAGCGCGGCGAGTGGGAGACCATGGGAGAGTTGATCGACGACGAGGTGCTCAACACCTTCGCGGTGGTCGCCGAGCCCGAGGGAATCGCCCCCGAGTTGCGCGCTCGGTTCGGCGACATCGTCGATCGCCTCGGCTTCTACGCGCCGTACAAAAGCGATCCCGATCGTTGGGCGACGGTGCTCAGCGACCTTCGGGCCGCCTGAGCGAGACCACAGCAGCGACTCCGCCTGTCGAGGCAGCATCGAGGCGGGCGGATCCTCCGGCGGATTCGGCGAGTTGACGAACGATTGCAAGGCCGAGCCCGGACCCTCCCGGTGTCGCACCCGGCGCCCGCCAGAATCGGTCGAAGGCCATGTCGCGATCCGTCTCGCTGAGCCCCGGACCGGCATCGATAATTCGAAGCTCGGTCCGCTCGCCGGCCCTTTCGACCTCGACGAGGATCTCGGAGCCGGGCGGCGCGACGTCGAGTGCGTTGTCCACCAAGTTGTCGATGATTTGCTCGACCGAGCCCGCTACCGCCAAAGCGATCTCCGGACCATCGCCGCGAAGCCGGAGCTCGACACCGCGCTCCCCGGCGAGCGGGGCCCAGTAGTCGATCCGCTCGGCCGCGATCGCCGCGAGATCGACCTCTACGGGCGCGAGGCCCGCCTCCTCGGCCCGAGTGAGGGCGAGAAGACCTTCAATCATTCGGTGCAGCCGATCGGTCTCGGCGATCGCCTCCTGGATGTGCTCGGTAAGAGCGGGGTCACTTGAGACACCGTCGGAGGCGGCGGCGAGGCTTTCCAAACGAATGCGAAGCGCGGTCAGCGGGGTTCGCAGCTGGTGGGAGGCGGTTCCAGCGAAGGCTCGCTGCCGGGCGACGAGCAACTCGATCTGTTCGGCCATCAGGTTGAACCGTCGCGCGAGGGAGCGGACCTCGGGAGGGCCGTCCCCCTCGGGCGCACGCTCGGCGAGCGAGCCTCCGGCGAGACGGGCGGCGCTCTCCGAGAGCCGCGAGAGCGGGCGGGTCACCGTCCATGCCATCACCAGAGCGGCGAAGGCGGCAATCGCCACTGAGATAGCCACCACAAGACCGAGACCCCACAATCGATCGGCGACTTCCTCGTCGACGCGCGAGGCTGGAGCGGTGATGCGAACGGCCCCAACCACCGCGTCGCCGCTCAGCACCGGGACGGACACGTAGAAGAGTCGTTGGCCGAGGGTGACCGAGTCGCGTTCACCGGTCTCGGGGCGCCCGGCGAGCGCTTCGAGGATCTCCGGGCGATTCGAGAAGTCCTCCCCGACGTCGAAGTCGGGTCCGAGCACGGCGAGCGCCCGGGTGTCGGTGACCACCACGCTGACGTCCTCACTCACCTCGTAACGCTCCACGAGCCCGAGCAGAACGGCGTTCTCGTCGGCGGTGCCCGCCTCGAGGTCCTCCTCGACACGACCGGCGAGGATGAAGGCGTCGCGCTCCAGTCGAGTGACGAGGCGGTCGCGCTCGACGACTCGGAGGTGGCCGACGAGAGGGAGGTCCTGGACCGCGAGCACGAGCACGACGACGCCGACGAGAACGGCGATCAGTCGGCGTCTCACGAGCCGGCAGGTTCCACGAGCCGAAAACCGACGCCTCGCACCGACTCGATCCACGAGTGCGAGCCGAGTTTGCGGCGGATGCTGGCGACGTGCGCGTCGACGGTCTTGGTCGGCCCGAACCAGTTGGCGTCCCAGACATGCTCAACGATGTCGGTCCGGGTGCGCACCGCTCCAGCATCCTCAGCGAGGAACACGAGCAGTTCGAACTCCTTCGGGGTGAACGGCACCTCCTCGCCATCGAGGTGGATCCGGTGGGTTCGGCGATCGATGCTGAGAGGCCCAACAGTGAGACGGTCGTCTACGTCGACCCCGGTCGGACGTCCCCCGGAGCGTCGAAGCACGGCCCGGATCCTCGCGATCAGCTCACGGGTGCCGAGGGGCTTGACCATGTAGTCATCAGCGCCGAGCTCAAGGCCGAGCACCCGGTCGAACTCGTCACTTCGAGCGGTCACCACGATGATCGGCACATCGGAATGAGCCCGAATCGCTCGACAAACGTCGTAGCCGTCCATATCAGGCAGGCCGAGGTCGAGGAGCACGACATCAGCTCCGCGCGCGGACACGGCCTCAGCGCCGCTGGACACGTGCTCCACTCTGAATCCGGCGGACTCGAGGGGGCCGGTAAGAGACCGGGCGATCGAGTCATCGTCCTCGACAAGGAGGAGCCGTTGGTTACCGGACATTTTCCGATTGTTTCATCGCTTGCCCCGAATCGGACGCGAATCGGAACGATCTGGACATCTCCGACCACTTCTTGGATGTCCCTTGGATGTCGTCGTTCCCAGTGCTGGCAAGCGTTCCGTACCGTCGGTGGCACGACATGGGAGAGATCCCGAACCCCCAACAGGAGAGATCATGAAGACAACACTCGCCACCACGTTGAGCCTCGTTGGCGTGCTCGGCGCCGGCGCGGCTGCCGCGCTCGTGAACACCTCGATCTTCGATTCCACGCCGACCGAGGCCGCCGCCTCGTCCGCGTTCATCCCGGAAGCGGCGACCGTTGACCTCACCCTGCCGCCCACGGCTGAAGTCGTGACCGCTACGACGACCACCGAGGTACCGGCGACGGCCGCGCAGTCGACCGGAACGGACGAAGCCGCGAGTGCCACACCGGCGCCGGTCTCATCGAGGTTGGTCGGGGCAGAGGATCCGACGGTCACCACCGTCGCTCCAACGCCGACGACTGTTCCTGCGGCACCCGTCACGACGACCACTCCGTCTACGACGACCCCACCCACTGTGGCGCCGACGACCACCGTTCCAGCCTCCTACCTCACGACCTTCAACGTTGGCGGAGCAGGCACGGTCACCGTTGATGTCGTCAGCGCACGGATCCTCGTGCTCGACACCAGTGCTGCACCGGGTTGGACCGTCGTGAAGACCGAGGCGTATCCGGCACGGAACGCCGTGGAGGTCGAGTTCACCGACGGCGCGGTTGAGGTGACCTTCGAAGCGACCTTCGACGCGCGACTCGGCATCGTCCCAGAGCTCTCGAGTCGCGAGGTCACTCCGCCGGTCCCAGCGCAATACGACGACGATGACGATGACGATGTCGATGACGACGATGACGATGACGACGACGACGACGACGACGACGATGATGACGACGAGCGCGACGATGACTGAGCGTCCTTCGCCCGAGGATCGAGCGGCCAGGCTCGCGGCG
>JAYQAE010000117.1:0-6081 GCA_038136655.1 Ilumatobacteraceae bacterium | reverse complement strand
ACTCGAGTTCTTCGTGCCGCCGGCGGACGGCGCCTCCTGGTACGAGTACTGGTGCAACCACCGGATGGAGTGGTACCGCGACCTCGGCATCCCCGACTCGATGCTCAGACTTCGTCCCCACGCCGACGACGAGCTGTCGCACTACTCGACGGGCACCTCCGACGTGGAGTTCCTCTTCCCATGGGGTTGGGACGAGCTGGAGGGAATCGCTCAGCGCACCGACTACGACCTCACTCAGCACGCCGCCCACTCCGGGGAGCGCCTCGACTTCTTCGACCAGGCGACCGATGAGCGCTATGTGCCCTACGTGATCGAGCCCGCCGCCGGTGCCACGCGCACGATGGCTGCTTTCCTGCTCGCCGCCTACGACGAGGAGGAGGTCAACGGTGAGACGCGCACCGTGCTCCGTCTGCATCCGCGTCTCGCCCCGTACAAGGTGGCCGTGCTCCCGCTCTCCAAGAAGGACACGCTTACGCCCTTGGCGAAGGAGATCCGGGCGATGATCGGGGAGCGCTACATGGTCGACTACGACGAGACCCAGGCGATCGGACGTCGCTACCGCCGTCAGGATGAGATCGGTACGCCGTTGTGCGTGACGGTCGACTTCGACTCGTTGGAGGACTCGGCGGTCACCGTCCGCGATCGCGACTCGATGGAGCAGGTTCGCGTGCCGATCGACTCGCTCATGTCGGAACTCTCGACGCGTCTCGGGATCTGATCCGAGGCTCCGGATCGATGGCGACCTACCTCGACCGAATCCTCGAGGCGCACCGCGCCGGGGCAGCGAATGACGCGCGCTCGGTCGCCGAACTCCGCCGGCGTTGTGACGATCTCGCGCCGGCGCGCGGTTTCCGGCAGGCGCTCGCATCGGTCGATCCGGCGAGCGACGGGGTCGGAGTGATCGCCGAGGTCAAGCGGCGATCTCCGTCAAAGGGCGCGCTCGCGCCCGATCTCGATCCGGCCACCCTCGCTCGCGACTACGCGGATGGTGGCGCGACCTGCCTCTCGGTGCTCACCGATGTTGAGTTTTTCGGGGGATCACCACAGGATCTCATCGCTGCTCGATCCGCCGTCTCTCTGCCCGTGCTGAGGAAGGACTTCACCGTCGCCGCCAACGATGTGCTCGACGCGCGATTGATGGGAGCGGACTGCGTTCTGCTGATCGCCGCCGCGCTCGGGGTGGACGAACTCGTTGATCTGCACGGTCTCGCCCGAGAAGTCGGGCTGGACGTGCTAGTTGAGATCCACGACGAGGCCGAACTGGATCACGCCATGGCGGCGGGTGCGGATCTCGTCGGGGTGAACCAGCGTGACCTCGTCACCTTCGAGGTGGATCACGAGCGCGCCATTCGGATGGCCTCGGTGATCCCGGAGGGCGTGATCGGTGTTGCCGAATCGGGTGTTCGGGGGCGCACCGATGCGCTCGCGCTCGCTGAGGCGGGGTACGCGGCGGTGCTGGTGGGGGAGACATTGGTCACCTCGGGTGACCCGGTCGCCGCCCTCCGCGCGATGCGCCGTGGGTGAGCGGTCGGGGCGGACTGCTCGCGAGTAGGTTCAGCCACGATGTTCGTCAAGATCTGCGGGATCACGAATGAGGAGGACGCGCTGCTCGCGGTCGCCATGGGTGCGGACGCGGTCGGGTTCATCTTCGCGCCGTCACCGCGCCAGGTGGTGGCGAAGCATGTCTACGACATCACGCGCCGTCTGCCCTCCGATGTGCTGACGGTCGGCGTCTTCCGGGACGAACTGCCAGCTCGGGTGCTCTCGATCGCCGACAGCGCTGGGGTGCGAGCAGTTCAGCTGCACGGCTCCGAAACACCCGAGCAGGTTCGGGAGGTGGTCGAGAAGGGGCCCGGCCACGGCATCAGGAAGGTGATCAAGGCGTTCGGCGCCGACTCCGATCACCTCTCGCGGGCCGATCGTTTCCACACCGACGTCGTTTTGGTGGACGCCCCGGCACCCGGGAGCGGCAAGGTGTTCGACTGGCACCTCGCCTCGGAGGTGCCCGACTCGGTCCGCCTCATCCTCGCGGGTGGTCTCAACCCCGACAATGTCGCCGATGGCATTCGGGCGGTCCGACCGTGGGGGGTCGATGTGTCCTCCGGAGTTGAGGCCGCTCCGGGTCGCAAGGATCCCGTGAAGGTGCGAAGATTCATCTCGAACGCGCGAGCGGCGGCCCCCCCGGACGAGATGTCCGATCTCCCACCGCTCGAGGATGTGCCCTACGACTGGGAGGATGAATGACGATCACGGCGGAGACCAGGTCCCTCATGGGGGAGCCCGATGATTCGGGTCGTTTCGGCGAGTTCGGTGGGAGATTCGTCCCCGAGACACTCGTGCCCGCCTGTCAGGAGCTCGAGCGGGCCTTCCACGAGGCGTGGAACGACCCGGTCTGGCGTGAGGAGCTTGCTTCGGTGCTTCGCGACTACGCCGGTCGTCCATCTGGCCTGACCGAGTGCCACCGCCTGGGTGAGGAGCTCGGTCTGCGCCTGTTCCTGAAGCGCGAGGATCTCAACCACACCGGTTCGCACAAGATCAACAACGTGATCGGTCAGGCGCTCCTCGCCAAGCGGATGGGCAAGACGCGGCTCGTCGCCGAGACCGGCGCCGGCCAGCACGGCGTGGCGAGCGCCACCGCGGCCGCGCTGCTCGGGATGGAGTGCAAGGTCTACATGGGAGCGGTCGATGTCGAGCGCCAGGCGCTCAACGTCTTCCGGATGCGTCTGCTCGGAGCTGAGGTCGAGGCGGTGCACAGCGGTAGTCGCACCCTGAAGGACGCGGTCAACGAGGCGATGCGCGACTGGGTGGCGACAGTTGGCGACACCCACTACTGCTTGGGATCGGTGATGGGTCCCCATCCTTATCCGTTCATGGTGCGCCAGTTCCATCGGGTGATCGGCGAGGAGGCCCGCACCCAGTTCCAGGCGCTCGTCGGTGACGATCCCGATCTCGTCGTCGCCTGCGTGGGCGGCGGGTCGAACGCGATCGGCATCTTCTCGGGGTTCGTCGACACCGCCAGTCGACTCGTCGGTGTCGAGCCGGCCGGCGGTGCCGCGGTCTCGCGAGGCGCGCCCGGCGTGGTGCACGGGATGCGCAGTTATCTCATGCAGGACGAGTACGGCCAGGTCGAGGAGGCGCATTCGATCTCGGCCGGGCTCGACTACCCGGGCGTCGGACCCGAGCACTCCCACCTCGCCTCGATCGGGCGCGCTGAGTACCCGAACGTGACCGACTCCGAGGTGATCGAAGCCTTCCAGTTGCTCAGTCGCACGGAGGGAATCATCCCGGCGCTCGAGCCGGCCCATGCGATTGCCTGGGTCGCGCGAGAGGCTGCTGAGCTGAGGGGTCAGACCGTCCTCGTCAACATGAGCGGCCGCGGCGATAAGGACGTCGGCCAGATGATGGATGTGTTGAAGGACCAGCTCGGCTGAGCGATGGGTCTCGAGTCTCACCTGCGGGGGTGCAAGGAGTCGGGTCGCAAGATCCTCGTCCCGTACATCACCGGTGGCTACCCGGGATGGCAGGACGCCATCAGGGCATGCGCGGCGAACGGCGCGGATGCCGTCGAGATCGGAATCCCCTTCTCCGATCCGGTGATGGACGGCCCGGTCATCCAGCGGGCCTCTCAGGCGGCCCTTGAGGCGGGCACGACGCCGCAGTCGGTGCTTGAGGAAGTGCCCCATCTCGATGTCGACATCCCGCTGGCGGTCATGACCTACTTCAACGTCGTCCACCACGACGGCCCGGTCCGCTTCGCGAATCGGCTCGCCGCCGCCGGGGTGACGGGCTGCATCCTCCCGGATCTTCCGCTCGAGGAGTCCGAGGAGTGGTGTGAGGCCGCGGATTCCGCGGGTGTCGCCACGGTGATGCTCGCGGCGCCGACCGCTCCGGACGAACGTCTTCCGCGGATCGTCTCCCGGTCGCGGGGCTTCGTGTACTCAGTCGGGCTCCTCGGCGTGACGGGTGAGCGGGACTCGCTCGCGGCGACAGCGACCGCCCTCGCCGAGCGGTTGATGCCGCTTACCGACCTTCCGGTGCTCGTCGGGGTCGGGGTGTCGAACGCCGAGCAGGCGGCAACGGCCTGCCGGGTGGCGGACGGGGTCATTCAGGGAGCGTCGATGGTGCGCCGGCTCATCGAGTCGGGGCCCGATGAGGTCGGTCGCTACGTCGCCGAGGTCAGGGCCGCCATCGACGCCTGACCGCGGCTGGCTAGGGTCGCCGCGTGAGCCCCGAGGACCTTCTTCCGCACCGAGCCCCCTTCCTGTTCGTCGATGAGATTTTGGAGATCGTGCCGGGGGAGTCCGCGCGGGGGGTCTGGAGACTGACCGGTGACGAGTGGTTCTTCCCGGGGCACTTCCCGGGGCGCCCGACGCTCCCAGGGGTGTTGATGTGCGAGGCGATCGCGCAGGTTGGGGCGCTCGCGGTGCTCTCCGACGAGCGATACGCCGGCCGGCTGCCGCTCTTCGGCGGGATCGACAAGGCGAGGTTCCGTCGTCAGGTCGTGCCCGGTGACGAACTGGTGCTCGAGTGTTCGATGACGAAGCTCGCGGCTCGGGCCGGTCGGGGCTCCGGTCGGGCGCTCGTGGGTGGCGAGGTCGCCACCGAGTGCGACTTGATGTTCGTGATCGCCTGAGAGAACCGACTCAGGCGCTGCCGACGCTGATCCGGTCGGCTCAGCCCGGGCCGATGATGATCGAGCCGTTGTGGCCGCCGAAACCGAAGTTGTTCGACATGGTCGGGCCCGGTTCCCAGGGGCGCGCTTCGCCGGTGACCACGTCGACGGTCATCTCGGGATCGACGGTCGAGGTATTCGCCGTGGGTGGGATGAGCCGGTGTTCCATGGAGAGCAGTACCGCGGCGGCCTCAAGGGCGCCAGCGGCGCCGAGGGCGTGACCGGTGACCCCCTTGGTGGAGACCACCGGGACGGCGCTCGCTCCGAAGACCTCCGAGACCGCGGCGGCCTCGGCAGCGTCGTTGAGCGGGGTGGAGGTGCCGTGAGCGTTGACCTGGCGGATATGCGCCGGTTCGAGGCCGGCATCGGCGAGGGCGAGTCGCATGCACTGGATCGCTCCGACGCCGCCGGGTGACGGCGCGGTGATGTGGTGAGCGTCGGCGTTCGATGCCGCGCCGAGGATCTCACCGATGACGTGAGCCCCTCGCGCGACCGCTGACTCCCACTCCTCGAGCACCATGACGGCCGCGCCCTCGCCCATTACGAACCCGTCGCGCTCGGCATCGAATGGTCGGCTGGTACCCGTGGATGACAGCGCGGTCATGTTGCCGAAGCTGGCGAGCGCGGTCGGCGTTCCGGCGTACTCGGTACCGCCGGCGACCACGGCGTCGGCCAGGCCCCAGGCGATCAGGCGAGCCGCGTAGCCGAGGGCGTGGGTTCCGGCGGCGCAGGCGGTGGAGAGCGTCTCGTTCGGGCCACGCAGGTCGAACCGCATGGAAACATTCGCCCCGGGCGCGTTGGCCATCATCATCGGCACCAGGAACGGGGAGACGCGGCGCTCGCCCTTGTCGAGGCGGACGACGATCTGCTCCTCAAGGGTATGGATGCCGCCCACACCGGTGCCGAAGATCGTGCCGATCCGGCTGGGGTCCGCATCGGGACGCCCCGATTGCTCGAGAGCCTCGGTTGCGGCCGCGATCGCGTACTGCTCGCTCCGGTCAGCCCGGCGGGCGTCCTTGGGTGAGTCGTACCAGGGGCTCGGGTCCCAGTCCTCGATGGTCGTGAGGCGTCCGACGTCGACGAGTCCTGGGCCGAGAAGACCCTTCCAGAAGGCGTCGCGGCCGACCCCGCAGGGGGCGACGACACCGAGACCCGTGACGGCGACCCGCCGTCCGGCGCCGATCATCTCAGAGCTTGTTGGTGACGAGAGCGAAGGCCTGGCCGACGGTCTCGATCCCCTCGAGGTCTTCCTCGGGCACCTCGATGCCGAACTCCTCCTCGAGGGCCATCACGAGCTCGACGAGGTCGAGGCTGTCGGCGTCGAGGTCGTCACCGAACTTCGCGTCCTCGGTGACCTGGTCATCCGAGACCGAGAGCACCTCGACGGCGCACTTCTTGAAGCGGGCGAA
>JAYQAE010000116.1:0-6081 GCA_038136655.1 Ilumatobacteraceae bacterium | reverse complement strand
CGTGTCACAACTGAACTGGGGAGCTCGCCGAGCGGGCTGAGAGGGTGGTTTCCACCGACCCACGACCTGATCCGGGTAATGCCGGCGGAGGGAGATGAGGATGAGTGATCTGTTGGAGGGGACGGCGTTCCCTGATGTCGACCCGGTCGGTGGGCCGACGGTGGTGCTGGTGATCGGCGGTGACGCGCTCCATCCCGATGCGGTGGCCGCGGTGCCTGACGGCGCGGTGATCATGGCTGCTGATTCGGGTCTCGATCACGCGCGGGCGGCGGGGCTCACCCCGACGGTGCTGATCGGCGATCTTGATTCGGTCTCGGCGGAGGGTCTCGCCTGGGCCGAGGGCAACTCGGCGATCGAGCGTCACCCGGTTGACAAGGACGCCACCGACACCGAGTTGGCGTTGCGTCACGCGGTCGGTCTCGACCCGTCGCGGATCGTCTTGATGTCCGGTGGGGGCGATCGGATCGACCACACCCTGGCAGCGATCGGCGCGCTCGGCGAGGTGGCCCTCACCAGCGTCCCGGTGCTCGAGGCCTGGTGGGGTCGTCAGCGGGTGCGGGTGGTGCAGGGTCCGGGTCGCGCCCGGGTGGCGGTCACCCCGGGGTCGACGGTGTCGCTGCTCGCTCTGCACGGCCCCTGCGCGGGGGTGTCGCTCTCGGGCACGCGGTGGCCGCTCGAGCGAGCCGATCTCGAGGCGATGTCGGGGCTCGGTGTCAGCAATGTCGCTCTCGATGAGGTCGTCGAGGTGTCGGTGTCGACCGGGGTGGTCTCGTTGTTCTGGCAGGTGGGGTCGTGAGGCGGCTCGCGATCGCTCTCGCCGCGGTCTCGCTGCTCGCGGCCTGCTCGGGTGCTGATGCTGAGGGCCCGGTGCGTCTGGTGACCTATTCGTCGTTCCCGGTGGAGGGGACGGGCGCGAACGAGGCGTTGGCGGCGTTCACGACCGACACCGGCATCGAGGTTGAGATCGTGGTGGCTGGCGACACCGGCACGATGGTCGCCAAGGCCGCGTTGACGGCCGGCAACCCCGAGGGTGACGTCATGTGGGGGGTCGACAACACGTTCCTGTCGCGGGCGGTGGAGGCCGAGGTGTTCGAGGCGCACCGCTCCCCCGCTGCCGCGGTGATCGACCCGGCGCTCATGGCGTTGGTGCCCGACGATCTCGTCACCCCGGTCGATTTCGGCGATGTGTGCGTCAACTACGACATCGACGCGCTCGCGGCCGCGGGTGTCGATCCTCCGGTGGATTTCGCCGATCTCGCTGATCCGGCCTTTCGGGGTCTGCTCGCCGTGCAGGATCCGGCCTCGTCCTCGCCCGGGCTCGCGTTCTTGATCGGCACGGTGGTGACCTTCGGTGACGAGTGGCCCGCCTATTGGGAGTCGTTGCTCGCCAACGACGTGCTGGTGACCGACGATTGGGAGGAGGCCTATTACGGGGCGTTCACCCGCGCCGGTGGTGATCGTCCGCTCGTTGTCTCTTATGGCTCGTCGCCGCCCTATGAGGTGCTCTTCGATCCGGAGCGCGACACGCCGCCGACGGGGGTGGCCGAGGGCACTTGCACCCGTCAGGTCGAGTTCGCCGGGGTGCTGCGCGGCACCGAGCGCCCCGAGGCGGCGCGCGCTCTGGTCGATTTCTTGGCCAGCGCCGATTTCCAGCGTCATGTGGCGAATGATCTCTACGTGTTCCCGGTGGATCCCTCGGTCGAGCTCGATCCGGTGTTCACCGAGTTCGCGGTGGTGCCCGACGCTCCGGTGGTGGCTGATCCGGCGGTGGTCGACGCCTCGCGGGCCGACTGGCTGGAGCGTTGGGCGAGCGTCGCCGGTCGCTGAACCGGCTCCCCCGCTGGGTGGTCGCGGCGGCGGCCGTCCCGCCGTCGGTCGCGGTGGTGGCTCTCGTCGTCGTGCCGGCGGTGAATCTCGTGGTCTCGACGCTCGACGCTGGGGCGTTGTCGGGCGTGTTCGGTGACGAGCGCGTTTGGGAGGTGGTGTGGTTCTCGCTCTGGCAGGCGGTGGTGTCGACCGCGGTGACGGTGGCGGTCGGGGTGTGGCCGGCGATGGTGGTGGCCCGTCACCGGTTCCGGGGACGCGCCGCCTTCATCGGTGGGTTGACCGCGGTGTTCGTCCTGCCGACGGTGGTGTTGGCCGCTGGGGTGCAGGTGGTGTTGCCGGGTGAGTGGGCTCGGGGGGCGTCGGCGGTCATCGTCGCCCATGTGGTGTTCAACCTGGCGGTGGTGGTGCGCACCGTCGCGGCGGCGCCGGTGCCGATCGGCCTGGAGGAGGCGGCCCGCACCTTGGGCGCCTCGCGGATACAGGTAGCACGGCGGGTGACGTTGCCGTTGGTGGCTCCGGCGTTGTGGTCGGCGGCCGCGGTGGTGTTTCTGTTCTCGTTCACCTCCTTCGGGGTGGTGCGGGTCCTCGGTGATCTGTCGTCGTCGACGATCGAGGTGGAGGTGTGGCGTCGGGCGATCCGTCTCGGTGATGTCTCGGGCGCCGCGGTGTTGAGCGTGTTGCAGGTGGTGGTGTTGGCCGTGGTGTTGGTGGTGACGTCACGGATGCAGCGGAGTCGTGGTCTGCGTGGCCGCTCGGTGTTGTCACCGGTTCCGAGTGCGTGGTCGTTGGTGCCGGTGGTCGCGGTGGCGGCACTGGTGTCGGCCCCGTTGGTCGCGTTGCTGTGGGGGTCGTTCCGTTCCGGTGGGGGGTTCTCGCTCGCCGGGTGGCGGGCGTTCGGGTCCGACGAGATCCGACCCGGGCTGCGGCTCGGTCTCGATCCGCTCGGCGCGCTGTCGGCCTCGCTGGTATCGGCGGTGGTGGCGACGGTGCTCGCGGTCGCCCTCGGTGGTCTGGCCGTGGCGGTGATCTCGGTGACGGGTCGCTCGGGGGCCTGGCTGGATGCGGGTCTCGCGTTGCCGCTCGGGGTGTCGGCGGTGACGGTCGGTCTCGGCCTGTTGATCACCTTCGATTCGGGGGTGTTCGACTGGCGGGCGTCGTGGTGGATGGTGCCGCTCGGTCATGCGGTGGTGGCGGTGCCGTTCGTGGTGCGTCCAGCGGTGGCGGCGGTCCGGTCGGTGCCGGGTGATCTGCGGGCGGCGGCGGCGACGCTCGGGGCGTCGCCGGTGCGGGCCTGGTGGGTGACGGTGGGGGCGGCGTTGCGCAGGCCGCTCGCGGCGGGCGCCGGGTTGGCGGCGGCGGTGTCGCTCGGTGAGTTCGGGGCCACGAGTCTGTTGTCGCGGTCGGGTTCGGAGACCTTGCCGGTGGTGATCGAGCGGATGTTGGCTCGCACTGGTGGGTCGTTCCGCGCGCAGGGTCATGCGCTCGCGGTGGTGTTGGCGGCTGCCACGATGCTGATCGTGGTGCTCATCGACCGGTGGCGTGACGATCGGGTGGGGCGCTGATGCTGACGGTCGATTCGGTGTCGGTGTCCCTAGGTGGCGAGCGGGTTCTCGACGGTGTGTCGTTGTCGGTGGCGGCCGGTGAGGTGGTGGCGGTGTTCGGTCCGTCGGGGTCGGGCAAGTCGACGTTGTTGCGGGCGGTGGCTGGTCTCGTCGATGTCGACTCGGGTCGGGTGCTGGTCGATGGAGTCGATGTGACAGCGGTGCCGACTCATCGTCGTTCGGTCGGCATGGTCTTCCAGGATGAGCAGTTGTTCCCTCATCGCGATGTGGCGGGCAACGTCTCCTTCGGCCTCGAGATGGCTGGTGTGGAGCGCGGTGAGCGCGACTCCCGCGTCGCTGAGATGCTGGCCGCCGTGGGTCTCGACGGCTTCGGCGATCGTGACGTGTCGACGTTGTCCGGTGGTGAGGCGAAGCGGGTGGCGTTGGCTCGTTCACTCGCTCCGCGGCCGACGGTGCTGCTCGCCGATGAGCCCCTCACCGGTCTTGACGCGGATCTGCATGATCGGCTCGCGATCGAGGTGCGTTCGGTGTTGCGGGCCTCGGGCACGACGACGCTGTGGGTCACCCATGACCGCGCCGAGGCGGAGCTGGTGGCGGATCGTTCGGTGTCGTTGCTCGATCTGGGGTCGCGAGCGTGAGGGTCGTCGAGTTCTCGGCGGCTGACACGCATGATCTGCGGCGTCGGGTGCTGCGTGTCGGCACGGTCACGACCTCGGTCGACTTCGACGGCGACGACGGAGCGGTGCATCTCGGCGTGATGGTCGACCGCGATGTGGTGGCGGTGTCGAGTTGGTTCGATCGGCGTCATCCGGATCGACCGGGTGTCGTCGGGTGCCAGCTGCGGGGTATGGCGGTGGAGCCGTCGTTGGCGGGCACCGGCCTCGGGTCGTTGCTGCTCGCGGCCGGCGTCGAGCGGATGCGTTCCGACGGGGCTGGTCTGGTGTGGGCTCGGGCTCGCGATACGGCGCTCGACTTCTACACCTCGCGCGGCTTCGAGGTGTTCGGTGAGGGCTATGTCGATCTCTCGACCGGTCTCCCCCATCACGATGTGATCCGCCTCATCTGATCTGCCGGGGGTCGTCGCTCCGGGTGCCCACTCGGCGATGTCATCGGTGGAGGCCGCGGCGTTGCGAGATCGCGCGGCGGGTCTGCGTCGGGCGGCGGCCTCGGCTCGAGGGTTCGAGGTGTCGGCGCTGTTCGCTTCCGATGGTTCGGCCTGGTCGTCGCCGCGGGTGGATCGTCTGGTCGGCGATCTCCGGGTGGCGCTGTCCCGTGTCGCCGAGGAGGCTGCTCGGGTTGAGTCATTGGCGGCTGGGTTGGAGCGGCGCGCGGATGATCTCGAGCGGTCCCCGCTGTGAGGGGGTGGTGGTTCGATGTCGACGCCGTGACGCGACTCCGGTCTCGAGTGGCCGATCTCGACGCTGATCTGTCGGCCTGGTGCGCCCGGGAGGGTGACCCGATGGTCGGTGGGTTGGCGATGGCGGTGCGGGCGCTGCGCGATCGGGTGCGGGGCGACTGGGTGTCGATGCTTGAGGCGGTGGCGGCGAGTCGTCTGCTCGATGAGTGGTCACCATCGGACGCGGTGCTGGCGATGTCGAGCGCTGCTCCGCTCGCCGCGTCGATCACCGAGCGAATGGCGATGGCGGTCTCGGTGGTGGAGCCGTCGGTGGCGGCTTCGCTGCTCGATGAGGCGGTGCTGGCTGCGGGTCGACCGGCATTGCCCGGTGGTGACGACGCTCGCCGGTTGGTGGTGGTGGAGCGGTTACTGCTGGGGGTGGCGGCCCGCGACGATCTCGTCGCGGTGGCGACCGGTCTCGACGCCGAGACGATGTCGTTCTTGCTCGCCGAACGCGGTCTCGATGCCGAGGCGGTGGAGCGGGTGGTGGCGGCGCGTGCCTCGTTCGATCTGGCCGAGGTGGGGGTGTTGGCTGAGGTGGCGGCTGGTTCCGGCTTGTCGACGGGAGCTCGTCGTGGGGCGGCTGCGGCGTTGGTGGCTCATCTCGATCTGCTCGGCCCGGTGATCGACCGCGAGGTGGTGGCGATCGAGGCAGGAGGGGTCACCCGGGTCATCGCTGATGGTGACCGGATCCGGGCGCTGTTGGATCAGGTGTTGGCTGACGCGCCGGCGCGATTGGCGCTCGGCGTCGGGATTGGTGCCTGGCGCGACCGGTCGATCGCCTCGGCGTTGGCTGCCGAACCGACCGGCGAGCAGACCCTGGCGGCGACGATGGCGGCTCGTCTGGCTCCGGTCGACCGCGCGGTCGACCTCATCGATTCGGTCCGGGTGGAGGGACATCTACGTGGCGATCTCGCTCATGCGATGTCGGTGTCGCGGGGACGCTCGGCCACGACCTGGGCGGCATCGCTCGCCTCGTTGGTGGTGCCCGAGGCGCGGGCGGTCGCTTGGGCGGGGTCGGCGGCTCTGCACGCCACGCTCGGCGTTTTGCCGGGGCCCGACGGTCTCGACGACGCGATGTTCGTGGAGCGTCTGCGCGATGCCGAGGCGGTGTCGTTGTTGGCCGCGGTGGCCGAGCGCCCCGACCTGCATCCCCGGCTCGGTCTCGCCTCGGTGCCGGTGGCGCTCTGGCGTCGCCTCGGCGAACTGGTGGACGGTTTCGTGTCGGCCGCCTCCGATGGGGCCCGCCGGGTGGCGATGTCGGCGATCACCTCGCTGGTGGCGTCGTCGACGGCG
>JAYQAE010000115.1:2159-6108 GCA_038136655.1 Ilumatobacteraceae bacterium | reverse complement strand
CTCGAACTCGAGGAGCGCGCGAGCGCCAATCAGGTCTCCCTCGTCATCGGCGCTGCGCTGTCACCTGGGCTGTCTGGACTCATCGTGAGGTCACTGCTGTCCGAACTGTCCGCCTGCACCGAGGTGCACATCGCGCTGCATGGAACCGCGGGACCCTCCTGCGCTCGCGCTCATCATTGTTCGCTGTCGGGTTGGTCACCCGTCTGGAGGGATGGTGAGATGGTGTCGGCACCAGGCGGAGGAGGTCGGGAACTTCTCTGGTTCCCTGAGCCCGTCGGGCCGCAGGACTGTTACCTCGCGGAAATCGCCAGCCCCCTGCTCCTGCACCGCGCTCTGCCCGACGTGCGCAGGATCTCGGTTCGGCGGAGCGCCCGCCGTCGGGATCGGTTCACGGCGCGACTCCCCATGCTGAAAGCGCCGCATTCCGAGGGAGGACTCGGAGCCCTTCGGGTCGAAGTTCGCGGAGTTGACGCCCGAGGTGACCAGGTATCCCTTGTTCGTGGCGTGGCGGAGCAGGTCGGCACAGCCTCAGCAGCGGTCGCCTCGGTCTTCACGGAGGCGGTGGTGGACGGGCTTCTGGGTCCGGGGCTCACCTTGGCGAGCGATCCGGTGGTGGCCGAGCACCGACTGCTTCATCGGGTCGTTGCACGTGGCATCCGGCTGCAGGAGTACAGCGGAGCCGCTGGAGGCTGAACCTCACCGGTCGCCGGAACGTGACTCCTCAAGTCGGTCGAGCCGCTGCTCGATGCGATTGACGGCGTCAGTAATCGCCGCCAGCAAGTCGCGGAATTCCTCTCCCGTCGCGACATCGGCGAGGGCGAGTCGGACACTCGCGAGCTCTCTCGCCAGGAATTCGGTGTCGGCCTGAGTTCGTTCCGCCACCTGACGGTCCAACTCAGAGGCGGCGCGATCGCGCCGGTCCAGGCGGTTCTGCGCCAGAAGGATGAGGGGAGCGGCGTAGGAGGCCTGGAGGGAGAGGACCAGCGTGAGGAGGACAAGTCCGCGGCCCCAGGGGTCGAACTGCCAGCCGGCCGGAGGAATGATGTTGAGCACCAGCCAGATGATGATGACGCCCGTCTGCCACACGAGAAAACGCGCTGTGCCGAGGAATCTTGCGATCGACTCCGAGAACTGACCGAATACCTCAGCGTCGTAGGACAGATCGATGCGACGATCGCGGCGCGGCGTCGACAGATCACCTCGGCGCTTCATGGCGTCACCGCCGGTTGTGCCTCGGGTCGCCGACGGCGCTTCAGACGCCAGCCGGATCCGAGCATCCGGTCGACGACGTCGTCAACGGTTACCGCACCGAGGAGGCGACCGGACTCGTCGATGACCGGGAGCGACAACATGTTGTAGGAGGCGAACTGTTCGTAGACGTCGTTCTCCGGTGTATCGGGGTGCGCGGTCGCGACCTGCCGTAGGCACTTGCCCAGTTCCATCGCCGGTGGCTCGCGAAGGAGCCGTTGAGCGAACACGACGCCGAGGTAGCGACCGGTGGGAGGAGCGATTGGCCGTTCGCAGATGAAGATCTGCCCGGCGATCGCCTGGGTCCAGTCGGGGTTTCTGATATGCGCGAGCGCCTCGGCAACCGTGTCATCAGGGCTCAGGATGACGATTTCCGGCGTCATCAGCCCGCCGGCTGTGCTCTCGTCGTAGGAGAGGAGTCGGGTGAGGACCTCGGCTTCGTCGGCATCCATGGCGTCGAGTACGGCGGTCCGCTGCTGGGCCGGCATCTCGCTGAGCAGGTCGGTGAGGTCGTCGTACTCCATCTCGTCGAGGACGCCGATCAGGCGGTCGATATCGAGATCCTCGATCAATCTGAGCTGCTCATCTTCGGGGAGTTCCTCGAGCAGGTCGGCGAGGCGTTCATCATCCATTGCCTCGGCGAGCTGGCGACGCTGGGTGAGTGGCAGCACGCGAACGACGCTGGCGACATCGGAGGGGTGCATGTCTCGAAGGCGAGCAGCTTCTGCTGCCATCGGCTCGTGAGTCGCGAAGAGATGACCAACCGAGTTCCAGTCAACTAGGCGAAATGATGGCCTTCTCCGAAGCGCGTGACGCTGCGCGAGACGGACAGTTGCGATCTCCCAAGTCTCCGCCCGGCCATCGGAGACTCGCACCAAACCGACATCACTGACCGTCTCGCCGGAGCCGACTGCTCGATCGATCAACTCCTCGCCAAGCAGGGTCTCGCCGGGACGGCGTTTGAACGGATGAAGGTCTAGGTCCCAACTGCGGAGCCTGGCTCCGTCACTGTCGAGTTCCGCGATCCGAGCGGCATTGATGAAGATCCTCCGCCTCTGGCTGGCGGCTACGAATCCGACCACGCGCGGTGGGCGACCGACCCGGCCTGGCGCGATGACAACGTCGGCGATGTTGCCGATCTCGGAGCCGCCCGCATCGAGCAGAGGGAGGCGCATCACCCGGAACGCATAGATCACCTCGCCCGACATGGCGCGAAGGCTACCCGTCTCGCTAAAAGCGGTCAGCGCTCCGCAAGCGTTGGGTGGGTCTCTAGGCTGCGGATGTGCGATTTATACGACGAATGTCCGGGTTTCGCAGCGACTTGAAGGACCTGGCCGGGGAACTGTCGGCCGAGTTCCGCAGCGCGGAGCCGTTTCCCTATGTGGTGATAGACGGTCTCTTTTCAAGTAGAGCCCTCGGGCTGATTGAACGGGAGTTCCCGGCGCAGTCATCAATGTCCATCCAGTACCGCTCAGATCACGAGAACAAGTCCGCTGAGCAGTCGTGGGATCGGATCGGTGGTCACACCCAACAGTTGCTCGCGTTGCTGAACAGTGCCACGTTCCTTGACTTCCTAGAGGAACTCACAGGTATCAAAGGGCTCATTGCTGACTCTCGTCTCATCGGAGGAGGTCTCCATCAAATTGGCCAGGGCGGGAAACTTGATGTGCACGCCGACTTCAATTACTTCGAGGCCACCCGTTTACATCGTCGGCTCAACGTTTTGCTCTATCTCAACCGCGACTGGCAGAGCGAGTGGGGTGGTCAGCTCGAACTCTGGACACACGACCTTGCGTTCTGTCAAAGGTCAATTGAGCCGTTGTTCAACCGAATGGTGATCTTTGCGACCACCTCGACGAGCTTTCACGGACATCCCAAGCCGTTGACATGTCCACCAGATGTAACTCGCAAGTCACTCGCCCTGTACTACTACACCGCCTATCCGGGACCGGATGCGCAAGATGCCCACTCGACCCTCTTTCGCGAGGTGCCTAACGACTGATTCTCAGCCGCTTGATGTGGGCACCGATGTCGTAGAGGTGGTCGAAGTCGAGGTCGTAGAAGTCGACGAGGTCGTCGAAGTGGTTGTCGTGGCAGGGGCGGTTGACGATGGCGGGTCCTCCACAAGAGTTGAGGTGGTCGCCTCGGTCGTTGTCGGAGAGACCAATCGGCCGATGACGAAGGTGATTGTGGCGCCCTTGTCGACCTCGTCTCCGGCCGTCAGGCTTTGCTCGAAGACCACCTCGATCCGGGGATCGGACGGATTTTCAATCTCGAGCTCGCGGAGCTCCCAGACAAGATCACGCTCGAGAAGGAGATTCTCCGCCTGCTGTTGGCTCAGGCCGATGAGCACGGGCACGGTGGTACGTCCTGGTCCGGCGCTTACAAACAGGGTTACCTCGGAGCCACGCGACACCAAGGTGTTCGGCGATGGGTCGGAACGGATAACCACTCCTGCCGGCACCACCTCGTCGGGAAGGTATTGGACCGCGACGCGCAGCCCGAATGCTTCGCTCTCCAGCGTCTCCCGAGCAATCGCTTCGGTGTCGTTGATGATGGTTGCCGGCACCGACACCTGGTCGAGCCCGCCCGACACGATGATGAGCAGCGGGGTGTCCTGCGGGACCATTTGACCGGCAGGCGGATCGGTCCGGATCACCAGCCCTGGCGCGGTGTCGGAGACCTCTGTGGTGTCCGATAC
>JAYQAE010000115.1:0-2149 GCA_038136655.1 Ilumatobacteraceae bacterium | reverse complement strand
AAGCGCCTCCGTCGGGTTGTAGTACAGGATGATTGTTGTGCCCTCAACGACGATGGTCCCCGCGATCGGATCGGTCCGGTGGATGAACTCCTCGGCGACGAGGTCGTTCGGCTCGGGAACTGGCCGATAGTCGAGTCCGAGTTCGTCCAGTACCGCCGTCACCGACGACAGCCGTTGGCCCGTCAGATCGCCGAGGGTCCGTGTCGTTGACGCCGCTGTCTCGTCGCTCAACCGTTGGAAGAGCAGCACCCCTCCGATGGCGAGCAGAATGAGCGCGACGAACCCGGCGAGGGCATACCAACCAGTGCGAGGAGGCGAGTCGTCGAAGTAGGCAGCCTCTCGCGATGCCCCCGGAGGGAATCGACTCATATCGCCTTCATTGACGTGAGGGAGTGGAGCGCTTGGCGCACCCGCGATCCTTGGCCCAATAACCGTCGGAACCTCATCGGTGCTGGGATCGTCAGTGGTAACTGGCGGAGGTGACTCATCTTCAATCGTGTCGTTGGTGACAGTTGGTGCCTCACGACGCGGTTCAGGGGAGGCGAGTGGTTGCTCAAGTCGGAAGCGACGTAGGTCGTTCCGGAGTGAGCGCGCGTCGGGGTATCTGGCCGCCGGATCCTTGAGCATGAGGCGCTCGACGATCGAAACGAATCCCGTGGGTAGGCCCTCGACGAGGTCTCCGAGTGGCGGGGCCGCATCGTGCACCTGCTTGTAGGCGATCGCTACCGCGTTCTCGCCGGTGAACGGCACGGTCCCGGCGACCATTTCGTACATCACGATGCCGAGGGAGTACAGGTCACTTCGAGGATCGGGCTGAGCGCCCTGTGCTTGCTCTGGCGAGAAGTAGGTGGCGGTTCCCATAACCGAGCCGGCCTGGGTTAGGTTCGCCTCAGCTGGGCCGTTCATCAATCGGGCGATGCCGAAATCAGCGACCTTCACCACACCGTTAGAACCTATGAGGATGTTCGCGGGCTTGATGTCGCGATGAGCGATGCCGGCCTCGTGGGCGAATCCCAGGGCGGCCGAGACCTCACTCGCTATCTCGCTGGCTTGTCGCGCATTGAGACGTCTCCCGCCCTTCAGGACATCCGCCAACGTTCGTCCTTCGATGTACTCCATGGCGATGAAGTAGGTGCCTTCGAATTTGCCCCAGTCGTACACATTGACAATGTTCGGATGACTGAGGCTCGCCGCAGACTGCGCCTCTCGGCGGAACCGCTCGACGAACTTCGGATCCACGGCGAACTCAGGGAACAGCACCTTCACGGCGATGTCGCGGTTCAGGAGCAGGTCGGTTGCCAAGAAGACGTCCGCCATGCCACCTCGACCGACTCGTCGCCGCACGGCGTAGCGGTCGTTGATGACAGTTGCGTCCGAACCTGAGCTCATTGCTCCTCCTCCACGCTCAGGCGTTCGACGATGAAATCGATCGCCTCGTCTAGGGAGTCGAATTTCGGCTTGCTGTCGACAAGGTCGCGCGAGACCGCGTCAAGTTCCTCGCGGTTAGCGGGCCCCCTCGCCTCAATTGTCGGCTCGAACCAGAGGACGCTATGGCCGCGGAGAACGACGACGTCTCCCCCGGCGTCGAAGGTGACGGTGTAGCCCGAGCGAACACCTGTCGCCGCGAGTGCGCCGCCAACGGTGAGTGCGGCGAGCACCGTGAGCGTCGCCACGGCGCACCGGAGGCTTGATCTGCCCTTTCCTCGCAGCGTTTGTTCAGATTTGATCGCCGCCGGCGCCGCTGGTGCCACCAATTCGATCTCGGCCGTCGGGTCGGAGGGATCGGACGAGCCGACGCGCTGCAGCAGCACGAGTGAGACGTTGTCCCGCCCACCGTGGTCATTCGCGAGTTGGATCAACCGATTTGCTGCGATTTCTGGGTCGGATTCGTCAGCGAGTACTTCGGCGATCGAACTCTCCTCGACCTCGTCGACGAGACCGTCTGAGCACAGGAGGATTCGACCACCGACCGGAAGCGCGATCTCCCACAGGTCGACGACGATCCCGGGGTCGATCCCGAGCGCTCTCGTCACGATGTTCCGTCGCGGATGGTGGCGCGCGTCGGTGGGACTGATGACGCCGTCGTCCACAAGCTCCTGAACCAGAGAGTGATCTTTTGACAACTGGCGCAACTCGTTCTCATCGAAGA
>JAYQAE010000114.1:0-6127 GCA_038136655.1 Ilumatobacteraceae bacterium | reverse complement strand
ACTCCGGGGTGATCGCCGAGCAGACCGGCTGGATGTCGGAGATCCTCGAGGACCCCGAGCGCACCGGCGTCGTCGTCGTCACCGTCGCCGAGGGGTTACCGGTGTCGGAGACCGGAGAGCTCATCGACACGATCACCGGGCGCACCGGGGTGTCGGTCGCCTCGGTCATCGTGAACCGCGTGCCTGAGGCGGGCCTCGACCGTGCGTCGATCGAGGCGCTGGCGGCGGCTCGCGATCTCGGCATCACGTCGGCGGCGGGGGTGCTCGCGGCGGCCGAGCGGGCCGACCGAGCGAGCGGCGTGCTCGGCGACCTCCTCGGTGTCGCCGGGGAAGGGGTCGCCGGCGCCGTCCTGCCTGAGATCGATCTGGCTGACGACGAGGCGATGATCGCCGCCGGCCTCGCCGAACAGGTCGAGGCACTCGTCATGCACCTCACCGGCGATGACGGGGGCGCCGATGGGTGACAGCGGCATCGACACGGTCGAGCGGCTCCTCGCCGAACGCGAGGTGCTCCTCGTGTGCGGGCCAGGCGGGGTCGGCAAGACGACCACCGCTGCCTCGCTCGCCGTGCGCGCCGCCGAGGCGGGCCGTCGGGTGCTGGCGATCACCGTCGATCCGGCGCGCCGCCTCGCGGACGCGCTCGGACTCGACGGAGACGGACGGGTAGATCTGCCCGGAGGAGGGACCCTCGAATCGATCATGGTCGACACCCGCGAGGGCTGGGACGATCTCGTCCGGCGGCTCTCACCCGACGAGGCGTCGGCCGAAGCGCTCATCGCCGATCCGCTCTATCGCAACCTCACCGACCGCTTCGCCCGAAGCCACGACTACCTCGCCCTCGAAGCCGTCTACGAACGGCATCTCTCCGGGGACTACGACCTCATCGTCGTCGACACCCCACCGGCCCGCCACGCCCTCGACGTGATCGACGCCCCCGATCGCATGCGAGAGTTCTTCGCCTCGCGGCTGGCCCGGCTCCTCACCTCGCCAGGGCGAAGCCGCCTCGCGGCGCTCGCCTCACGAGGATTCGACCTTGTCGCCGACGTGATCCTCGGGGCCAGATTCCTGCGCGACATCACCACCTTCTTCGATCTGTTCATCGCGCTGGAGCCAGAATTCGTGCGCCGCGCCGGAGGAGTCGAACGGCTCCTTCGCAGTGAGCGCACCGCGTTCATCGCCGTAACCACCCCCGAGCCGAATCCGATGCGGGAGACCCGCGAGTTCGCCGCGGAGCTCGCCGCTCGGCGACACACCCTCGACCTCGTGGTCGCCAATCGGGCCCCGGTGCCCGTCGATGTCGAGGCGCTGGTCGACGGACTCGATGAGCTCGATCGCGAACGGCGCGAATCGATCCGAGTCGTCGCTAACCGCCTCGCCCGCTCGGCCGAGACCCGACGGGGGCGCTTGAGCGGTCTCGCTCTCGATGCGCCCGTGCTCGAGGTGCCTGAGTCGACGATCGAGCCGGTCACCGTCGACGCGCTCGCCGACCTGGGCGGCACCTGGCGATGAACGCCATCGACGCCCTCCCCGCCCGAGGTGAGCGCCGGGTCGCGGTGCACGCCACGCCAGCGGGTGCCCGAGCCGTTCGCTCGGGGGACCCCTGGCTCTTCGACGGTTCCATCAGCCGCTGTGGTGAGGGTTCCGCCGGTGACCTCGCTGTGGTGTTCGACCCGGATCGCGACTTCGCCGGAATCGGCCTGTTCGACCCCACCTCACCGATTCGGGTGAGGATGCTGCACCACGGTCGCCCCACCGAGATCGACGCACGATGGTGGTCGAGCCGGGTCGACAGCGCCCTCGCAAGCCGCGAATCGCTCGACGCCGACCCCGGCACCACCGCCTACCGACTGATCCATGGGGAGAACGACGGACTTCCGGGCCTCGTCGTTGACCGATACGCCGACACGCTCGTCGCCAAGATCTACACGGCGGCCTGGCTCCCGAACCTGCGAGATGTCCTCGTGCCGCTCGTCGATCGGACCGGAGCCGAGCGGGTCGTGCTGCGCACGTCCCGAGCGCTTTCCGCCGAACCGTCCGACGGCGCACCGAGCGACGGAGCGGTGCTGCTCGGCGCGCCGCCGGCCGGTCCGATCGAGGTGCTCGAGCGCGGATTGCGCCTCGGGGTCGATGTCATCGCCGGCCACAAGACCGGGCACTTCCTCGACCAGCGCGACAACCGCGCCCTCGTCCGGTCGCTCGCCGAGGGCGTCGAGATGCTCGACGTGTTCTCCAGCACTGGCGGCTTCTCCCTCGCGGCCGCCGCCGGGGGAGCCCGATCGGTGCACATGGTCGACGTGAGCGGCCCCGCCCTCGAGACCGCAGAGGCGAACCTGCGGCGCAACCGTCACCTCGCCGAGGTCGCTGGCTGTCGGGTGACCAGCACCCGCGGGGATGCCTTCGAGGTGCTCGAGGGAATGGTCGCCGCCGGACGGGCCTTCGATCTCGTGGTGCTCGACCCTCCATCGTTCGCCCGCGCCGCCAACCAGGTCGACCGGGCAGTCGCGGCCTATGAGCGACTGGCCGCCCTCGGTATCGCGCTTACCCGATCGGGCGGCACGCTGGTTCAGGCGTCGTGCTCGGCGAGGATCGATGTGGACACCCTCGCTGGGGCCGTGTCACGAGCAGCGGGACGCAGCGGTCGACGGGTGCGCGAGACACGGCGCACCGGTCATCCCGTCGACCACCCGATCGGCTTCCGCCACGGGGCCTACCTCAAGGCGTTGTACGTCTCGGTGGTCGACTCGGGCACGAAGAACTGACGGATCAGCGGCTCGAAGTGCTCGAGGGGAGCGCTCACGTACTCCGGGTCGAAGGCCGCTTGGTCGTACTTGGCGCAGAACTCCTCGGTGTACTCGAAGAACTCATGGCCCCGGAAGTTCTCTCGAGCGTCGCGATTCAGACCGATGTGATGCCAGAAGTAGTAGCCCTGGAAGATGCCGTGGTGCTGCACCATCCAGTGATTGGCCGGTGACACGAACGGCTTGAGGATGCCAGCGGCGATATCGGGATGGTTGTAGGGGGCGAGGGTGTCGCCGATGTCGTGAAGGAGCGCGCAGAGCACGTACTCGGCGTCGCGACCGTCCTCTTCGGCCATGGTCGCCGTCTGCAGGCTGTGCTCGAGACGGGTGACCGGGAATCCGCCGTGGTCGCGCTCGAGCATCCTGAGTTGCTCGATGATGTTGGCCGCTGCGATCGCCTGAGTGACGGGCAGTTGGGAGGCGATGACCGACCAGTCGGCTGCGGTGCTCTCCTCAAAGGTGGTGAACGACGCGCGCTCGGCATCGTGGGCGACCGAGGCGCGAATGTCGGCGACAGCGGGGGAGACCGGAGAACTGTCCATGGGGAAACGGTACTACCCGATGGGGATGCTGTCGCCGGGTGTCGATGTCGGGCAGACTCGGAGGCGATGTCGACGCTGACTGACCACGTCCGCGAGCAGACCGACCTCGACCGGGACCAGATCGCTCATCTCAACCGGCTCGTGTCGGAGTGGGGGATCCTCGCCGACTTCTCGTTCTCCGATCTCCTCCTCTACGTCGAGACCCGCGATGGAGGCTGGCTGACCATCGGACAGGTCCGACCCGCCACCGGACAAACGATTTTCGCCACCGATTTCGTCGGCGCGACCGCCAATGACAGCGAGGTGTCGCTGCTCGCCGTCGCCAAGTCGACCGGAGCGATCACCGAGGGCGAGGTCGAGGTGGAGGACATGACCGACCCCTCGCGGATGCTCGCCATCCCGGTGCGTCACGACGGGCAGGTCATCGCCGTCATGACCAAGGAGTGGGTCGAGCTGTCCGGCCGCCGCCCCGGGGAATTGGAGCGGGTTTACACCGAGATCTTCGACCACTTCGTCGACATGATCGTCGACGGGGAGTTCCCGTTCTCGGCACGAGTCGGCGACTCGAGCGCCGCCCCTCGGGTTGGTGACGGCGTCATGTTCCTCGACGGCGACGGTGCCGTCCGCTACGTGTCACCGAACGCGAACTCCGCCCTCCACCGGGTGGGTATCCAGACGAGCGCGGTCGGTCTACATCTCGCGGAGATTGGCTTCCACGACGGACCGGTGCGGCAGGCATTCGAGCGTCGTGTGCCGGTCATCGAGGAGTTCGAGCAGGGCGCCGACGTCACGCTGCTGTGCCGGTGTGTTCCGTTCCTCACCGCTGGTCAGGTCTCGGGAGCGGTGCTGCTCGTGCGCGACGTCACCGAGTTGCGTCGACGCGACCGTCTCCTCATGTCGAAGGACGCGACGATCCGCGAGATCCACCACCGAGTGAAGAACAACCTGCAGACGATCTCATCGTTGCTGCGTCTGCAATCTCGTCGCCTCACGCACCCCGAGGCCGTCTCGGCGGTCGGCGAGTCGGTGCGCCGCATCCGGACCATCGCCCTCGTGCACGAGGCTCTCTCGCGCGAGCCCGGTGACGACGTCACCTTCCTTGAGATCGTGCGACCACTTCTGCGTCTCGCCGAGGAGGGACTCCAGTCGCCCGACCGCCCGGTGCGCTTCACCGTCGATGGCGACGGCGGGCGGATTCCGGCGACGATCGCGACCCCGCTCTCGGTGGTGCTCACCGAGTTGCTCCAGAACGCCGTCGAACACGCCTTCGGCGAGGGGTCGAGCGGCGGTTCCGTCGTCGTCCGCCTGGCTCACGACGACGACCACCTCACGATCACCGTGGTCGACGACGGTCGGGGGGTTTCGAGCGGCTTCGATCTTGAGCAGGCCACCGGACTCGGGTTGTCGATCGTGCGGACCCTGGTGACGACGGAACTCGCCGGGACGATCGAGTTGAACCCGGCCACGGCGGACGACCTCGCCGACGCCGGCCTCGGTGGCGCCGGAGCGCACGGCACGGTCGTCCGGCTGCGGGTGCCGACCGCCGAGGAGTGAGCCGACTCGGGTAATCGACCTCCCGTCACTCGCGTGACGGGAGGCACAGGGCGGTGACGCGTCGCGCTGTCACGGCGCTGGCATGCTTCGCGCCATGGAAACCTTCTCCCGCCCGGTGCTCGTGGGCATCATTCTCATTGCTGCCTGGATGCTGACCCGGGTCACCGGGTTCGTCATCCGTCGCATCGTGCGACGCCTCGCCGACCGCGCCGTGCGTCTCGAAACTGGACCTTGGAGGGTTCGCTCGATGCGCGGTGAGGATGAGTCATCGATGGTGCGCGAGCAGCGTCGTCGGCAGCGCATCGACGCGGCCTCGCGAATCCTCAATCACCTCGTCTCAGTCGTGGTGTGGATCATCACCCTGATCGTCGTGTTCCACGTGCTCGAAGTGGACGCGGCGTTCTTCCTCTCGTCGGCCGGCTTCCTCGGGGCCGCGGTGGCCATCGGAGGACAGCACAAGGTGAACGACTATCTCACCGGCTTGTTGGTGCACTTCGAGGATCGCTACGGCGCAGGTGATCTCATCGAGTGCGAGACCGTCAACGGCAGCCGCGTTCGCGGGGTCGTCGACCACATCGGTCTTTTCAGCACCCGCCTCCGCGACGATGAGAGCGCCGTGCACCTCCCCAACCACGCGCTCGCCCACGTTCGCAACCTGTCGCAGGATCCGAGCACCACCAAGCTGAAGGTCCGCGTGTCCGAGCGCATCGACGACGATCGCGTCGAGGCGTCACTGCGAGGCTTGGCCGGCGGCCCCGGACTGACCGAGGTGATCCTCCTCGGCGACATCGAGACCCATCAGGACGCGACGGGTGAGATCGAGATCGACATCAGTACCCAGCGGCCGCTCGACCACCGGGAGCGCGCGCGACTGGTCAGCGGAGTCGAGCGGTCGTTGACCGACGCGAATCGTTGACCGTCGCGAACTGTTGAGCGAACCGGGCCGCTCGCTGAGTCAGGTCGATGCGGCGGCGCGCTCGGCCCGGCGGATGGCCGCCCGCTGTCGACGGATGTCGCGACGCTCCTCCTCGGAGAGGCCACCCCAGATCCCCGAGTCCTGATTGGTCGCGAGGGCGTAGTCGAGACATTCGCTCACCACCGCGCAGCCCGAGCAGATGCGCTTCGCCTGCTCGATCGTTCCCACCGCGTGACCTGTGGTTCCGATGGGGAAGAAGAGTTCCGGATCGGTCTCCCGGCACAACGCCCGGTCCCTCCAGGTGTCATCGGCCTGGT
>JAYQAE010000113.1:0-6133 GCA_038136655.1 Ilumatobacteraceae bacterium | reverse complement strand
TCGACTACGAGCAGTTCGCCTTCGCCGACGATCCGACGACCTGGCCGACCACCTCACCTGCCTGGGTTGCCTTCATCGCTGAACTGGGCGACGCTCTCCGTGCTGACGGTCGCACGCTGACCGTCTCGGTGCCGCCGGTCTACGACGTGGCGACCACCGGCGAGATCGGTTACTGGGTCTACGCCCATGGGGCGATCGCCGAGCATGTTGATGCGATCCGCCTGATGGCCTACGACTTCTCGACATCAAGCGCTGGTCCTGTTGCCCCGCTGGACTGGACGCGCGACGTAGTCGACGGCGCGCTCAAGGCCGTGCCGGTCGAGCACCATCGCAAACTCGTCCTCGGCATCCCCGCCTACGGCTACAACTGGGTGGTGGCGACAGATGGCACCTGCCCCGCCGACGCGCCGGGTCGCACCGGGGTGACGCCGGCCTCGATCGACGACCTCCTCGCCCGCCGCGGTGGTTCGCCCGTGTACGACGCGATCGGTGGCGAGTGGACCTTCTCCTACGACCTCGAGATCTCCGATGCCGCGACGAGTTGTGTGCAACGCCGAGAGGTGCGGTGGATCGATGCCGAGGGGGTGCGCGAGCGCGTCCACATCGCGCGGCGGGCCGGTCTCGGCGGGGTGTCTCTCTGGGCCCTCGGCTATGAGGATCCCGAGGTGTGGGCATCGTTGGTGTCGTCGCTCTCCGACGAGGTTCCACCGGAGACGACGGTCGCGCCATGAGAGAGGGACTTGAGGCGCTGGTTGGTGCCCTCGACGACCCCGAACTCGTCGACGCGGTCATCTCCTCGCGCGATGGACGACGGGTCCGCCTGCGACAGGTCGATCTGCATCGCGGCCGAGTGATCCAGTTCGAGGTGAGTGACGGTTCGACCACCAAGGTGGACAACGTCGACCCGGCCTCGCTATCCGACCGAATCGATGCCCTCCTCGACGACGGCTTCCGTTCGATGTTCGTGCGACTCACCGATCGCTCCGAGCAGTACACGCTCTCCAAGCGGGGTCGCCTATTGCGCTCCGTTCATCGAGGTGCCGCACCGGCACCTGACACCGATCACGACCGCCGCCCGACGCGCTCGGTGCCCGAGGACGCACCCTTCCTCGTCGAACTCGGACTGACCGGACGCGATAGCCGGGTCAGGGCGTCGTCCCGCGACAAGTACCTCCAGGTCGTGCGCTTCGTCGACCTTCTCGACACCTCCCTCGACGGGCTGGCGGCGGACAGTGGGGTCATCCATGTCGTGGATCTCGGCTGCGGGGCCGGGGTGTTGACGATGGCGGCCCATCACCACCTGCTGACTCGCGGCTTCGCGCCCCGCACGGTCGGCGTCGACCTGAAGTCCGACCTCCTCGACCACCTGAACGCCTCAGCAGCCCGTCTCGCCGAGAGGGACCCGGGGTGGGAAGCGTTGCGTTTCGACTCGGGTTCGATCGCCGAGTGGCACCCTGAGCCTGGCGCTGAGCCCAATCTCGTGATCGCCCTGCACGCCTGCGACACCGCGACCGACGACGCTCTCGCCGCCGCGGTTAGTTGGTCGGCGCGGGTGATCCTGGCGGCACCATGTTGTCAACACGACCTACAGGCGCAACTCGATCGTCGAACCACGCCACCGGGATTCGAGGCACTCGTCCGCCACGGCATCGTGCGCGAGCGACTCGGCGATCTGCTGACCGACTCGGTAAGGGCCGACCTCCTCGCCGCTCGGGGCTACCGAACCGATGTCATCGAGTTCGTCGCCGGAGAGCACACCGCCAAGAACCTCATGATCCGCGCGATCGCCGGAGCATCACCGGATGCCGAAGCGGCGGGGCGGGTCGACGACCTGGTAACCCGCTGGGGTGTGCGCCCCGCGCTGCTCGACCGGCTCGAGCGTGATTCGGGCTGACCTCAGGGCGACGATTGCTCGTCGGCGCCGACGAGGTTGACCGTGATCACCGCGACGAAACCGATCAGGGCCATCAGCGCCAATGTCACGAACCCGAACTCCCGGAACCACACATCCGAACAGGCGGGCCCCGTGGCGGCGCACGCACCGGAATCCAGAGCAGGGTTCCACTCGATCACGTAGTGGTAGGCCGAGACGAGCGAGCCGAGCGCGGCGATCGTGACGACATACCAGCGGATCTCGCGACCTCCGCGGATGATCCAGACGATGGCGATGACCGCGATCGGGTACATCGCGATCCGCTGGAACCAACACAGTCGGCAGGGCACGTAGCCCGCGACCTCCGAGAAGTAGAGCGAGCCAAGGGTGGCTCCAGCAGCGATCAGCGCGGTGAGGGTGGCCCGGGTCGCCACCACCAGATCGATCACGCGTCGACCCCGTCCGCTCGCGACGAGCGCCCACAGCACAACCGTCGCGGTCCCGACGATCACAGCGAGCGTGGCGCTCAGCACCTCGACGGTCGCAACATCCACCCGCTCAGTTTGCCCGGGCCGCTCGACAGGCCCACGCGGGAACCCGCAAGTAGGGTTGGTGTCATGCAGGAGTTCTCATCTGTGACCGTGCCCGCCGGTGAAGCGACATCGCTCACCGAACTGCTCAACGCGCGATCGGCCGAGGGTTGGACGGTGGTGTCGATCGTGCCGGCCGCGCAATCCATCGTCGCCTACCTCTCGCGCGCGAGTGGCTCAACGTCCACCGCGACCGCCTCCGCTGTGGCCTCAAGCGCCTCGCTCAGCCCCGAGCCCGCCTCATCATCAGCGACCCCGTCTCCCAGCCCGTCCGTATCGCCATCCCCGACCCCAGCGAGTCCGGCGTCCACGGTGGTCGACTCCTCGCCCGCTCCGGCGGTTCCCTCCGGCTGGTATGCCGACCCGTCCGGTCGATTCGAGATTCGCTACTGGGACGGCGAGAGTTGGACCGAGCACGTGTCGCGCGGCGGCCAGCAGTCCACTGACCCTCCCGTGGCCTGAGGTGCGCGCGACCTCCATCGGGCACGCCGGCATCCTCATCGAGAGCGCTGCCGGTTCCATTCTGTGCGACCCGTGGTTCGAGCCGGCGTTCTTCGCGTCGTGGTTCGTCTTCCCGCGCAACGACCGCCTCGATGCTGACCTCCTCGACCGGATCGAGCGCGCCGACTTCCTCTACGTCTCCCACCTGCACGGTGACCACCACGACGAGTCGTGGCTCCGCCGGAACCTCAGCCGAGACATTCCTGTCCTCCTGCCCGATTATCCGACGGGCGAGCAGCGTCGGCGGATGGAGGCCCTCGGCTTCACCACGTTCATCCCCACGACCGATGGTGTCGAAGTCGAGATCGCGCCGGGACTGACGGTGGCGGTCCATGTCGAGACGTCGATCACTGATGGTCCCGGTGGTGACTCTGCTCTCGTTGTCTCCGACGGCGAGTCGCGCATCGTGAATCAGAACGACTGCCGTACAACCGATCTCGCGGCGCTCGCGTCCCACGGCCCGGTCGACCTGCACTGGCTTCAGTACTCGGGAGCCATCTGGTACCCGATGGTCTACGAGATGCCAGCTGACGAGAAGCTCGAGCTGTGCCGCGCCAAGGTCGAGAGCCAGGGCGCCCGAGCCATGCGCTACGTCGAGTCGATCGGGGCGCGCGCTGTCGTGCCGAGCGCCGGCCCACCCGTGTTCCTCGACGACGAACTCGCGCACCTCAACATGATCGAGGGTGACGAGGCCTCGATCTTCCCGGACCAGCGCTGGTTCCTCGACCGGCTGTCGGCTGGAGGACACACCGGGGTCCTCGCCGTTCCCGGGACGACGATCGAGGTGAGCTCCTCGGCGATCGATGTCAGGCACCCGATGGAGGACACGGAGATCGACACGATCTTCTCCGACAAGGCCGCCTATCTCGACGCCTACCGGGCCGATTGGGCGGACTGGATCAGCGAGCAGCGAGCTTCTTGGAGCCGTCCGGGCACCGACCTGGTCGGCGCGCTCGCCGACTGGTGGGCTCCGCTCATGGAGTCGGCGCCGACCGTCTGCGCGGCGATCGGCGCTCCCTGCGTCATTCGCACCGATGACCTCGAGATCCTCATCGATTTCCCGAACGCCAAGGTCCTCGACGCGAGTGAGTACCCGGGCACCGCTCCCGGGTTCCGATTCGACATCGGTCGCGACCTCCTCGAGACCGTCGTTGCTGAGCGGGCCGTCGACTGGTCGAACTCGCTGTTGCTGTCCTGTCGGTTCTCGGCTTGGCGCGCCGGGGACTACAACGAGTACCTCTACAACTTCCTGAAATCGCTCTCGGTGGAGCGCATGCGGCGCACCGAGGCTGAAGCAGCGTCCAAACGTCGAGGTGACGGCGACGATCTCAGCGACGAGGTCGAGATCGGAGACTTCATCGTCCAGCGCAAGTGCCCCCACCGCCGAGCCGACCTCTCGGTGTTCGGCGAGATCGACGGCGATGATCTCGTGTGCACCCTCCACGGCTGGCGATTCGACACCACCACCGGTGAGTGTCGGACGAGCGGGGATCACCCGCTCCGGATCCGGCGGAGCAACGACGCCCCGACCGCCTGAGCGCGGTCAGCGACGGCGGAGGAAGGCCGGCGGCTCGCCGAAGAGCGTGATCGCTTGGCGAAGCGGAACAAGATCGGCGCGTTGGTGCTGGTCGACATGCTCGGCGAGTTCGCGGAGACGCTCGCGCGTTTCGTCGAGCTCGCGCCGAACGGCCTCGAGCTCAGCCTCGAGCTGCATGACCCGCCGGATGCCCTCGAGGTTCATGCCCTCATCGGCCAACTCAGAGATTCGACGGAGAATGTCGATGTCGTAGTCGCTGTAGCGGCGGTTACCGCCATCGGTCCTCGCCGGTTGAACGAGGCCGCGACGCTCATAGATGCGGAGGGTCTGGGGGTGCATCCCCGCCAACTCCGCCGCCACCGAGATGACGTACACGGCCTGATGTCGGCTTCTCATCGTCATGGCTGCTCGCCTCCCTCCTCGTCGGCCTCGGTCGAACCGACGCTAGTCGCCGCCGCCAACGCCTCGATCGCGGCTCGCTCGGCATCGCTCAGTTCCGTGGGCACGATCACGTTGACCGTCGCGATCAGATCGCCGGTCACCTCTCGACCACCGCGACGGCGCGACACCCCCCGACCCGCCACGCGATGGCGCGAGCCGCTCGCTGTGCCGGGACGCAGCCGAAGCCTCACCGCCGACCCGTCGAGAGTTGGGACCTCGATCTCGGCTCCGAGAACGAGATCTACGAAGGCGACAGGCACGGTCACGGTCAGGTCGTCACCCTTTCGTCCGAAACGCTCGTGGGGCTGAACCGCGATCTCCACAAGCAAGTCTCCGGCCGGGCCACCGTTGCGCCCGGGGGCGCCCTTACCCTTCAACCGGATCGTCTGGCCGTCGGCGACGCCTGCGGGGATTCGCACCGGGACGGTTCGCTGCCGCTTCTCGACCCCCGAGCCCGAACATGTCGGGCACGGTTTCTCGATCGTGTTCCCGCGCCCCCCGCAGGCGCGGCAGGGAGTCGAGAACGAGAACGGTCCCTGGTTCTCGTCGACGGCGCCCCGCCCACCGCACACCCCGCAGGTGCGGACCCCGGTGCCTGGAGCGGCACCCGAACCCGTGCAGGTCGAGCAACGGTCGTCGCTGATGAGCGACAGTGAGGTGGTCACGCCGTGCACGGAATCGGCGAACTCGAGGGTGAGGCGCGCCTCAAGATCGGCTCCGCGACGCGGTCCGACACCCGATGCCGATCGGGAGCGCCCACCGCTGAACATCTGCCCGAACAGATCCCCGAATCCCGACATGTCCGAGGCGTTGAACGAGAACCCTCCAGCGTTCGGCCCAAGACGTCGAACCTCGTCGTACTCCGCGCGCTTCTTCTCGTCTCCGAGCACGTCGTAGGCGGCGGCAACCTGCTTGAAGCGCTCCTCGGCCGCGCTGTCACCTGGGTTCTGGTCAGGATGCAGCTCGCGGGCGAGTTTCCGGTACGCCTTAGTGATGGCGCGGTGATCGGCGCCTCGATCCACACCGAGCACGGCGTAGTAGTCGGTGTCGAACCACTCGCGTTGAGCGCTCATCGGCACATCGCCCCGACTGCGTCGGGACGCCTCAGTCCTTCGTCCTCACCATGGCCGGGCGCAGGGTCCGGCCCTTCCATCGGTAGCCGCTGCGCATCACCTCGGCGACGACGACCTC
>JAYQAE010000112.1:0-6166 GCA_038136655.1 Ilumatobacteraceae bacterium | reverse complement strand
GCGGCTGGTATGACCGGTTCCTCACCGGACTCCGACCCGGCGTCATGCGGATTGGCGTGTGTTTCGCCGAATGCCTCGTCGACGAACTGCCGACCGAGGCCCATGACGTGACCATGGATCTCGTCATCACCGACGCCTGACGTTTGAAAACGCCCGAGCGCGGTGGCAGACTCTCCGGCGATGAGCACCACCACCACGGCCGCTGCCCTCGGGCTCGTAGTACTCATCCGGTAGCGCGCCGGTCCAACGACCCTGCGCGCGCACCGACCTCCCAGCCGGGAGGTCGTTTCCTTTTTCGCCCTCCTCCCAACCCTGGAGACACCGCCATGAGCAACACCAACCGAATCACCGGGGCCCAAGCCCTCATCCGAGCCCTCGAACACGAACAGGTCGACACCGTGTTCGGCCTGCCCGGCGGCTGCATCCTCCCCGCCTACGACCCGCTGCTCGAATCATCCATCCGCCACGTCCTCGTGCGCCACGAACAAGGCGCCGGCCACATGGCCGAGGGCTACGCCCACGTCACCGGACGCCCCGGCGTCGCCATGGTCACCTCCGGGCCCGCCGCCACCAACCTGGTCACCCCGCTCATGGACGCCTACATGGACTCCATCCCCATGGTCGGCATCACCGGACAGGTCGGCACCGCCGCCATTGGCTCCGACGCCTTCCAGGAATGCGACACCGTCGGCATCACCCGCAGCTGCACCAAGCACAACGAACTCGTCATGACCGCCGACGACCTCCCCCTCGCCGTGCGCCAGGCCTTCCACATCGCCACCACCGGCCGCCCCGGCCCCGTGCTCATCGACGTGCCGAAAGACGTCCTCCAGAACGAGATGACCTGGCACTGGCCGAGCGACGACGAGGTCGCCGACAGCCTCCCCGGCTACCGGCCCACCTCCAAAGGCCACCCCCGCATGATCAAAGAGGCCGCCCGCCTCATCCTCGCCGCCGAGCGCCCCGTCATCTACGCCGGAGGCGGCATGCTGAAAGCCCGCGCCGCCGAAGCGCTGCGCGAACTCGTCGAACTCACCGGCATCCAGGTGGTCACCACCCTCATGGCCCGCGGCGTGTTCCCCGACGACCACCCGCTCTGCCTCGGCATGCCCGGCATGCACGGCACCATCGCCGCCACCACCGCCATGCAAAAGAGCGACCTGCTCATCGCCCTCGGCGCCCGCTTCGACGACCGCATCACCGGACGCGTCAACGGCTTCGCCCCCGACGCCAAGATCATCCACGTCGACATCGACCCCGCCGAACAAGGCAAGGTGCGGCGCCCCGACGTCCCGATCGTCGGCGACTGCCGTCTCGTCACCGAAGAACTCGTCGCCGCCGTGCGCGACCTGATCTCGGGCGGCACCGCCCAAGCCGACATCAGCGCCTGGAAGAGCCGCGTGTCGGGCTGGCAGGAGATCTTCCCGCTCACCTACGACGACGCCGAAGCCGGCGCCGCCCTGAAACCCCAGTACTGCCTGGAGAAACTCCGCGACTCGGCCCCCGCTGGCACCATCGTCGCCTCCGGCGTCGGCCAGCACCAGATGTGGGCCTCGCTCCACTGGAACTTCAACGAGCCCTACACCTGGGTCAACTCCGGTGGTCTCGGCACCATGGGCTTCGCCATCCCCGCTGCCATCGGCGCCAAAGTCGGCCGGCCCGACAAGACCGTGTGGGCCGTCGACGGCGACGGCTGCTTCCAGATGACCGCCCAAGAACTCGTCACCGCCACCGTCGAGCGCATCCCCGTCAAGATCGCGCTCCTCAACAACTCCTACCTCGGCATGGTGCGCCAATGGCAGGAGATGTTCTACGACGAGCGCTACTCCGAGGTGTATCTCTCCACCGAGACCCCCGACTACGTCAAATGGGCCGAATCCATGGGATGCGTCGCCATCCGCGTGGAAAGCCCCGAAGAGGTCCAGCCCGCCATCGACAAGGCGAACTCGATCAACGACCGCTCCGTCGTCGTCGAGTTCCGCACCGACTCCAACGAGAAGGTCTTCCCGATGGTGCCCGCCGGCGCCAGCAACGACGACGTGATCGTTCACCCGTCCCAACAGGAACATCGTCATCACCTGACCTGAGGCGTACGCTCGGAACCCCGAAAGGCACCCCATGACCGCAATCAACCCGCACGGCACCTCGATCAACCACGCGATCCTCTCGGTGCTCGTCCAGAACCGGCCCGGCGTGCTCGCCCGCGTCGCCGGCCTGTTCGCCCGCCGCGGCTACAACATCTTCTCCCTCGCCGTCGCCCCGGCTGAGGACGAGAACATGAGCCGCATCACCATCGTGGTCGACCTCGAATCCGCCCCCCTCGAACAGATCGTGAAACAGCTGTTCAAACTGGTCGACGTGGTCAAGATCTCCGAACTCGACCCGCGGCGCTCCATCGAACGCGAACTCCTCCTCGCCACCGTGCGCGTCAGCGCCGAGGAACGCACCCAACTCGTCGAAGTCGCCAACATCTTCGAAGCCAAGATCCTCGCCGTCGGCACCGACGCCATCACCGTCAGCCTCGAAGGTCACCCCGACAAACTCGACGACTTCGAAGAGCTCCTCGGCAACCACCAGATCTCCGAGCTGCAGCGCACCGGACGCGTCGCGCTCCCCAAACTCGACCGTTCGGCCCGACTCCGGGCCGTCCCCACAACCCAGAAAGGAAAGGTGGGCTGACATGGCCGCCAACGTCTACTACGAGGCAGACGCCGATCCCTCCATCATCCGCGGCCGCAAGGTCGCCGTCATCGGCTACGGCTCGCAGGGTCACGCCCACGCCCTCAACCTGAAGGACTCCGGCGTCGAGGTGTGCGTCGGACTCCGCGACGGATCCTCCTCGGCGGCCAAAGCCACCGAAGCCGGCCTCAACGTCAAGTCGATGGCGGACGCCTCCGCCTGGGCCGACGTCATCATGATCCTCGCCCCCGACACCGAGCAGAAGTCCATCTTCGACGACCACATCGCCCCGCACCTCCAGCCCGGCGACGCCATCGCCTTCGCCCACGGCTTCAACGTGCGCTTCGGACGCATCGCCGCCCCCGAAGGCGTCGACTGCATCATGATCGCCCCCAAAGGCCCCGGCCACCTGGTGCGCCGCACCTACACCGAAGGCGGCGGCGTGCCCGCCCTCATCGCCATCGACCAGGACGCCACCGGCAGCGCCAAAGCCCTCGCCCTCTCGTACGCCGAGGCCATCGGCGGCGCCCGCGCCGGCGTCATCGAGACCACCTTCCCCGAGGAGACCGAAACCGACCTCTTCGGTGAGCAGGTCGTGCTCTGCGGCGGCCTCACCCGTCTGGTGCAGGCCGGATTCGAAACCCTCGTCGAGGCCGGCTACGCCCCTGAGATGGCCTATTTCGAGTGCCTCCATGAGGTGAAGCTCATCGTCGACCTCATGTACGAAGAGGGCATCGCCGGAATGCGCTACTCGATCTCGGACACCGCTGAGTTCGGTGACCTCACCCGCGGCCCCCGCATCGTCACCGACGCCACCAAGGCCGAGATGAAGCAGGTGCTCGCCGAGATCCAGTCCGGCCAGTTCGCCGACGAATGGATCGCCGAGAGCGAGAGCGGCCGCGCCAACTACCACCGCATGCAAGAGGAGGGCAAAGCCCACCCGATCGAAGTGGTCGGCTCGCGCCTGCGCTCGATGATGCCGTGGATCTCCGCCGGCAAGCAGAAGGTGGCGGACGCCTCCGGCGGCGCCAGCTGAACACCGAGCACACCACCGGCGGCATCTGGTCGCCGCGCTATCTCGCTGTCACCGTCGCCAACCTGACGGTGGTGGCCATCGCCGCCTTCGACGGCCTCGCCGTCGCGTCCGCGCTGCCCTCGATCGCCGACGACCTCGGCCGCATCGCGCTGCTGCCCTGGGTGCTGACCGGCTACCTCGCCACCTCGGCGATCGCCGTCATCGTCGCCGGACCGATCATCGACGCCATCGGGGTGCGCCGCACCTTCCGCATCACCGGCACCTGGTTCCTCATCGCCTCGGCCCTCGCCGCCATCGCGCCGACCATGGAGACCCTCATCGCCGCCCGCGTGCTCCAAGGCCTCGGCGGGGGACTGGTGATCGCCGTCGCGCTCGCCGCCGTTGGGTTGGCCTACCCGCACGAACTCCGACCTCGGGCCTTCGCCGCCAACTCCCTCGTGTGGGGCGTCATGGGATTCGGCGGGCCGGCCATCGCCGGAGCGTTGCTCGCCATCGGTGACTGGCGGTTCGTGTTCGCCGTGAAATTGCCGATCACCGCGGTCGCCCTCGCCGCTGGATGGCGAGCGCTGCCCTCAACACGGGAACGACCGGCGCGCATCACCACCGACTGGGTCGGCATCGCCTGGCTCGCCGTCGTGGTCGGCGCCTCGCTGGTCACCGTGTCGCGGGTCGGCACCGACTGGACGACCACCGCGGTGTCGCTCGTCGTCACCGCCGTCGCGGCTGGGGCGTATTGGCGTCACGCCGGACGCGCCGACGACCCGGTGCTGCGACGAGAGCACGTCACCCGGTTCCCCCTCGGCTTCGTGCACCTGTCGACCGGAGCGATCCTGATCGCCGGACTCGCCGCCGACAACTACCTGCCGATCTACGTGCACACCGTGCGAGAACGCTCCATCGAATTCGCCGCCTTCTCCCTCGTGTTCCTCACCGTTGGCTGGACCCTCGGCGCGATCGTGTTCTCGAGGCTCCCGAGCACCTGGCCCGAGACCCGCACCACCCTCGCCGGATCAACCCTCATGATCCCCTCGCTCGCCCTCGCCTGGCTCTCCATCAGCGGTGGCTGGCACCTCGGCGTGATCTTCACCGCCTACGCGCTGATCGGCGTGTCGATCGGTCTGGTGTCGACCTCCGGGGTGACCTACATGCAGCGCGGCGCCGCCGAAGCCGAGATGGGACGGGTGAACAGCGCGCACCAGTTCATCCGCACCCTCGCCATCACCTACGCCGTCGCCATCGGTGGGGCGATCCTGCTCGCCACCGTCGACGCGCGCACCGGAGACGTCGAAGCGGTGCGCGAACTGCTGGCAGGGGAGGAGACCGTCAGTGTTGACGTGCCGGCTGGCACCGTCGACGCCATCGCCGACGGAGTGGCCCGAGCGATCGTGGTGGCGTTCGTGATGTCACTCGCCGCCTGGGTGGTGGTGTCGAGATCACACCGCCGAGCCAAATTGAGCCCTCTGTAACATTAAAGCGATGCGTATTCGCTCGTTGATCTGCCCGATAGTGGCGATCACGATCGTTGGATGCTCATCCACTGAGCCGCCCGAACCGACCCCAATGGCCGATGCCGTTGAGGACGAAACAACCCTCGAGAATTCTGAAACCGACGAGGCGGAAGCGTCGTTCGATATCGGTGAATGGGTCGAGAGCGACCGCTCAGAACTCGAGTCGATCGACGCCTGCCGAATCGCCGACATCACCGGGGTTCGCGGCGAGGCGCCGACCGCCCCCGACCAGTACTACGCATCCCTCGGATTTCCGAGATCGACGCTGCTTCCCGACGCTCTCAGTGCCCTGAAACTCCTGGTGGTGCCCTTCGGCTACGCCGACCGTCCCATCGCCGAAGGTCGAACCGAGCAGATCGAACGCTCCATCCGCAGCATGAACCTCTACATCGAGGCCTTCTCCTACGGGAAAGCCTCGATCGAGGCACAGGTTGTGCCAGAAGGCGATGGCGTCGAACTCGACGTCACCGAATCAACGCTCAGTGGCCGCGGAATGATGTTCAACCAGATCGACCTCGCCACCACCCTGGTGGAGTCGATCGCGCCGGAGTATCTGAACACCGACTTCGACGTGCTGCTTTTGCTCGGGCCGACCGACTCAACCGTCGACACCGCGCAAGCGATGGATCCCCTACTGACGACTGGAGACGGGCGACCAATTCAGATGCCGGCCGGCGTCGACCGGATCGCCATTCTCAGCGGGCGAAACGGCGGGTACACCACCGTCGTCGTTCACGAATTGATGCACTCATGGCTCGGACTCGAAGACCTCTACCCCTTCTCGGGAGGCGAGTCCTACACCGACCGGTGGTCGATCATGAGCCAAGCGGTGCTGCATCGAGGAGCCGAACTTCTCGGATATGAGCGCTTCCTCGCCGGTTGGCTCGACGTCGTCTCGGTCCGGTGCGCGCCGATCTCCGCCCGGACGTCGCACCGCCGGTGG
>JAYQAE010000111.1:0-6226 GCA_038136655.1 Ilumatobacteraceae bacterium | reverse complement strand
CGAACCAACCAGCACGCGGCTGAGGCGTAGGTGACGTCCCGCTCGCGCATGGCATCGTCGTACGGGACGTCGCTTCGGCTGCCGCCGACGCCGGTCGTCACACCCTCGGTGTCGACCGTCGCCCCTGCCTCCTCGAGTTCACCGTTGGCAGTGAGGAGCGCTGGAGCAGCGATCGCGACCGACTCGTCACCCTCCAGAACTCCGATGAGCGGCTCAAGCCATCTTTCGACAAGCTCAAGATCGGGATTGAGCAGAGCGATGTAACGCGAGTCCGACCGCTCAGCACCGAGGTTGTTGGCTGGGCCGAAGCCGATGTTCTCTTGCAGTTCGATCACCTCAACCCAATCGGTCAGGTGCGCGACGTCAGCGATCGCTGTGGCACCGTCAGCGTCGGGTTGGACCACCAGGGTCATCTCGATCGGCAGACCGACACCGATCGTCGTCCGATGAAGCGACTCGAGCATCGGCGCGAGGGTCGGCGTCGCCCCGTACGTGACCGTCACACACTGGACGGAACTCACCGACGACACCTCAACCGAGTTGGACGATGGCCTTCGCGCCCGACACTGACCACTCGCTCGCGATATGCGTGATCCCAGAGTCGAGGCTGGTGAACTGACGAACATCAAAACGGATCCGCCGGTCCCACCAGTCGTACGGCTGAATCTCCGTCTGATTGGTGATGGCGACCGTCAGGTCGAAGGTGCCTTCGAGGAGGGGCAGATGCGGGATCTCGATGGTTACCTCGGCCGGACCGTCGAGCATGCCGATCGAAATGCCGTTTCGACGGCTCGACGACGACCACACGGTGTGACCGTTCATCTCGTCGATGCGGGCCACCAGCACGGTGTCCTGAATCGGCGCGTGCGCGTTCAAGTGCACCTTGATCGTGAGCGATTCGAGGGTTCGTGGGTGGTCGACCCGGTTGCCGTCCGAGTCGAGGAGCTCCACCGAGGTGATCTGGATCTCGCCGCTCCCCCATCGGGAGCCAAGTTCATCGGGTGCCTTCTTCGCCTCATGGCTGTCGCCCCGGTAGGCGGCAATCACCTCACCGGCAGGTCCGACGGCTTTCAGGTCGCCGTGGTCGATCCAGGCCACCGTCTCGCAGAGTTGCTCAACCTGCCCGAGACCGTGGCTGACGAACACGATCGTTCGGCCCTCACGGCGGAACTGTTCAATCTTCTCGGCGCTCTTGCGCTGGAAGGCCTCATCGCCGACGCTGAGGACCTCGTCGACGAGGAGCACCTCAGGTTCGACGTGCGCGGCGACGGCGAAGCCGAGTCGGACGAACATGCCGGACGAGTAGTTCTTGACCGGCGTATCGATGAAGTCCTCAAGGCCGGCGAAGTCGACGATCGAGTCGAAACGAGCGGCAATCTCCCGCTTCGAGAGCCCGAGGATTGCACCGTTCAGGAAGACGTTCTCGCGACCGGAGAGTTCCGGGTGGAAGCCAGCACCGAGTTCCAACAGGGCGGAGATGCGACCGGAGATCTCCACTGATCCGCGCTCAGGCACAAGGATCCCCGCGAGGCACTTCAGCAGGGTGGACTTCCCGGAGCCATTCGACCCGATGACACCGAAGGTCGTCCCGACCGGCACCTCGAACGACACGTCCTTCAGCGCCCAGAACTCCTCATAACGCGCGCGGCGCCCACGGAGGATCGCGGCCTTCAGGAACTGATTCCGCTCGTGATAGAGCCGGAAGCTCTTCCAGAGATCGTGGACGGCGACTGCGGGTGCGGACATGGGTCTCTTCCTCGGCACCGGACCTGGCCCGCGGGCCGCCGGTTGCCCAAGCGTAGGCCGGACGGCGCGGTCCCACCCCACCACCGGCGCCGACTGGGCGCTGGTTAGGCTCCCGATTCCATGAGCGTGGTGTCCGACGTCGTCGCCTCGCGTGAGCTCCTCTGGAACCTGACGCTCCGCGAGCTGCGCACGAAGTATCGGCGCTCCTTCCTCGGGTGGACCTGGTCGATGCTCAACCCGTTGGCGAACGTCGCCATCTATTGGTTCGTCTTCGGGGTGTTGTTCAACGCCAAGGCACCTGAGGGCGACCCGTCGGGTCTGACCGGTTTCGCCTTCTACATGCTTGTCGGCCTGCTGCCGTGGAACTTCTTCTCGTTGGTGAACACCCTCGGCATGGGAGCGATGTCGTCGAACGCCGGACTCGTGCGACGGGTGTCATTTCCCCGCGAGGTCCTCGTGTTCTCCAATGTCGGGCACGCGGTGGTGCAGTTCCTGATCGAGCTCGGGCTGTTGATTGTGGTGCTGCTCTTCGCCGGCAGCGCCCTGCTCCCCTACATCCCGGTCGCCCTCGGGCTCACCGTGCTGTTGGCGATCTTCGCCTCGGGTTTCGCGCTGGCGCTCAGCACCCTGTCGGTCTACTTCAAGGATCTCGGATATCTCTGGTCGATCGTGATGCAGGTCTGGTTCTTCCTTACCCCCATCATCTACGGCCCCGAGATCGTGCAGGACCGGGTGCCCGAGTGGGGTCAGTGGCTCCTCCGACTCAATCCGATGGTGCATTTCGTGTCGGCCTATCGCGACTGCTTCTACGACAATCACCTGCCGGGGATCGGCAAAATCCTCGTGCTCATCGGCTGCACCGCGCTCAGCCTCCTCATCGGATGGACCGTTTTCGCGAAGATGGGCAAACGGCTCCCCGAGGAGGTCTGAGCGTCGCGAGACGCCGACCTCGCTAGCCTCCCGGCGGGGGTCTCTCATGATTGAACCGGTCGAACCTCAGGTCTGGAATCGTGCCGAGCGGTCGCACGTCCTTCGAGACACCGACTCCATGTCGCAGGAGGAGTTGCGCCTCGAGGTGTGGCGTCTCCGCGATGAACTCGCCGGAGCCGAAGCGTCCCTCGCCGGGCTCCGCGCCCAACTCGAGGGCCGTCAACGTGAGTTCCTCGCCCGTCTTGAGATGTCCGGGGTCGCCAATGACGATCACCTGAAGAAGGAGCGAGACCTCTACCGCTCGCAGGTGGAGGAGATGCAGGCATCGACAACGTGGCGGATCGGTCGGTTCTTTGTGCGGCCAAGCGGTCCCCTTCGACGCCTGCTCGGCCGCTCCTCCGATGATCTCTGAGGTGATCGTGCCCCGCTTCAGCATCATCACTCCGGTCCACGATCCGACTGTTTCGGGTCTGCGGTCGTGTGCAAACTCGGTCTTTTCCCAGGATCACCCTGACTGGGAATGGGTGATCTGTGACGACGCCTCCACCGACTCCCAGGTTCGCGCCCTTCTCGACGAACTCTCAGCGGACGAACGGGTCACCCTGATCCGACGGGAGACGAACGGCGGGATCGTCGCCGCGACCAACGATGCGCTGTCGAAGGCCTCCGGTGAGTTCCTTGCCTTTCTCGATCACGACGACCTGCTGACTGCCGAGGCGCTCACCGTTGTCGATGAGGTGCTCAGCCGCGACGAGCAGATCGACTTCGTCTATTCCGACGAGGACAAAATCGACGACGACGGCAACCTGTCGCAACGGTTCTCCAAGCCGGCGTGGTCACCGGAGCGTCTCCGCGCGCAGAACTACTGCTCCCACCTCTCGGTCATGAGGCGCTCGTTGGTGAACGACCTCGGCGGGTTGCGATCCGGTTTCGACGGCGCCCAGGACTACGACCTCGCTCTCCGCGTGTCTGAGCGCGCACGCGCCATCGCCCACATCCCACGGGTGCTCTACCACTGGAGAATGTCGGCTGGCTCGACGGCGGCCGACGCGGATGCCAAGCCGTACGCGCTCGAGGCGGGACGTCGCGCCGCCGCCGAACACCTCGACCGTGTGGGGATCGAAGCTGAGGTCACCCTGACCGACCAGCGATACCTCAGGGTGCGGCGTTCGCCCCATGCGACACCGCGGGCCTCGTTGATTATCCCGACGAACGGTGCGCGCGGCCGCGTGTGGGGACAGTCGATGACCCTGGTTGAGAACTGTGTCGCGTCGATCGTCGCCCGCTCCACCTATCCCGATATCGAGATCGTGGTCGTGCACGACATGATCGAGGAGTCGCTCCTCGCGCGGCTGCGCGCCCTTGCCGGGGATCGGTTGGTCGAGGTCCCCTTCGATCGACCGTTCAACTTCTCAGAGAAAATCAACCTGGGCGTGGTGCGATCGACAGGATCAATCGTGGTACCGCTCAACGACGACACCATGGTCGCCTCGCCCGATTGGTTGGAGACCCTCGTCGCTCATCTTGAGGAGCCCGACGTCGGCATGGTCGGACCGCGACTCTTACTCGCCGACGGTCGAATCCAGAGCGCCGGTCACTACAACAAGTTCGGCCCGCATCACGTCGCCGCCGGCTGCACCACCGACGAAACCGGGCCCTTCGGCCTGCTCACCCTCGCCTCGGAGCGATCCGGCCTGACCCTTGCCTGCGCTGCGCTACGTCGCGAAGTGTTCGACGAGGTGGGTGGGTTGTCCGAGGTGTTTCCCGGGGCCTTCAACGACGTTGACCTCGCCTACAAATTGCAGCGGGCCGGCTACCGACTGGTGTGGACCCCTGAGGCCGACCTCTTCCACTTCGAATCCCTGTCACGCGACCCGTCGACGCGTCCGATCGAGTTGACCCACCTCTTCGAGCGATGGGGGGTGGAGTGCGCGACCGCCGACTGGTTCCTGCCCCGCCTCGATCTCCAGATGGCCGGAGCGAGCCTCAGTGACTCGCTTCCTGTCCCGCCGCAGACCTCCAACATGGTCGTCACCTGGCGGATGGCCCAGATCGGCAAACCGGGCCCGAGATCGGTGACCGACTGAGGTCAGCCTCCAACGAGGTACTCAGCAGCCGCTTCGATCGACATCGGTTCGATAGCGACCTCCATCTCGACCCTCCGCGGTAGAGCAAACCGTCCGAGCCAAGCGATAGCCGTCGATCGGCTTTGCGCAAGTCGCGCGGCGAACGGAACGGGCACGGAAATCAATCGTTGGGAGACGCCCTGCGCCCGACCGAGTGCCCTGAGGAGGTCTCCGATCGGCGTGACTCCGGCGCCGATCGACACAACCCCATGTTGGTCACTCGTGGTGAGCGCAATGATCGCGCGAGTGAGGTCGTCCAGAGTGACGAAACCGACGGAGTGAGTGATCCCTCCAGGAACGGCGATGAGCCTCCTGCGAGCGAGTCGTACCAGGCGCGCTGTCTGGGCCTTGCCGGGTCCGTGAACCGGGGCGATACGTGCAACCACGGCATCGACACCTGCTTCCACGGCGTCGACGACGACCCGCTCTCGTGCGGCCTTCAGGTGCGCGTAAGGAGTGAGCGGACTCACCGGCGTCACACCGGTGATGACTTCTGCGCTACCGCAGACATCGGAGCTACCGAGCACAACCACGCGACATCCGACCTGACCCGCGTGCTCCAGCATCGACCTCAGCGCGGAGCACTCCTCCTCGATCAGCATCGACAAGTCATCTGAGGCTCCGACCGAACTCCTCCCTCCGGCGAGGATGAGCACGCCGCCCGCGCGCAGCACGACATCGCTGGCCTCTCGTTGAGGAATCGCGTCCACACCGATCGCCGACGCGAAGTTCCTTCCGATCCACCCGGCACCGACAACCGTGATGTCACCAGTCATCGACTAAGCACCCCATCGTGGATCTCAGCAAAGCGTTCAAGGATGATCCGCCGATCGAAGCGGTCCAAGGCCATCTGGCGCGAGCACTTGCCATAGCTCGAACGAAGTTCGGAATCGGCGGCGAGGCGCTCGATGGCCATCGCCAGCGCGGGAGTATCTCTCACCGGTACGAGGATGCCGTTCTCACCGTCGTGCACCACCGGTCGGCATCCGGGGATGTCCGTCGCGACGAGCGGCAGGCCGCATGCCGCGGCCTCCAAGAGGGCCTTCGGGAGACCCTCGTGATACGAGGGGAGAGCGACGATGTCGACCTCGCGCATGAGGTTCTCAATGGATTCGACCTCGCCGAGCCAGCGAACGACGCTTCCGGTGAGCAGCTCGTCCAGCTCGTGAGCGCTGAGCGCCGTCGGATTGCCATCGGTGTCCAGCCGGCCAGCCAGAAGGAAGCGGAGATCGGGCCGCGTCGCGAGCAGTCGCGCCGCCTCAATGAACTCGACCACACCTTTGTCGCGCAGTATGCGCGCCGGAAGGAGCACCGTCACCGGCCCCGCCGGAGCCACGGGTGGCTCCAGCGGACAGAACCGTTCGACGTCGACTCCGGCACCTTCGATGAGGTGCGTCCGAGCCCGGGTCGAGAGACCGAGTTCG
>JAYQAE010000110.1:0-6247 GCA_038136655.1 Ilumatobacteraceae bacterium | reverse complement strand
ACGCTCATCAAGGCGAACGACGCGACACCGTTCAAGAAGGCCTTCTTCCGTTTCGGTCTCGCGCTCGGTCGCCGCATCGGCCGGATCAAGGTGGCCAACGGTGGCGATCACACCATGGTCAGCCGGGTCCTCTATGCCCTCGGTTGGGTGCTCGTGTTCCGACCGCTCCGCGAGCGCATCGGGCTGCGCCGCTGCCGCTGGGCGGGTTCGGGTGCGGCGGCCATCGCCCCGGAGGTGCTTGAGTTCTTCATCGGCATCGGCGTCCCGGTCTACGAGCTCTACGGCATGACCGAGAACTCGGCCGTCGCCACGGCGAACTTCGTCGGTCGCATGAAGCTCGGCACGGTCGGTGAGCCCTACGAGGGCATCGGGCTCCGGCTCGACCCGGAGACCGGCGAGATCCAAACCAAGCACGACGGCGTGTTCGTCGGGTACTGGGGTAAGCCGGAGCAGACCGCCGAGACGATGACCGAGGACGGCTGGCTGAAGACCGGGGATGTCGGCGAATGGGTGGACGGCACCCATGTGAAGATCATTGACCGCATCAAGGCGATCATCATCACCTCCGGCGGCAAGAACATCTCGCCGTCCGAGATCGAGAACAGCCTGAAGACCTCCCCCTTCGTGAAGGAGGCCATGGTCATCGGCGACGGCAAGAACTACCTGACCGCGCTGATCGCCATTGAGCTCGACACGGTGGGCGACTGGGCGCTGAGGCGCAGCCTCGCCTACACGACCTATCGCGACCTTACCGAGAAGCCCGACGTCATCGAGCTGATCCAGGGTGTGGTCAACGAGACCAACGAGAAGTTCGCCCGGGTCGAGAACATCCGCAAGTTTCGTCTCATCCCGAAGGAACTCGATCATGAGGACGGTGAGTTGACCGCCACCCAAAAGCTCAAGCGCTCGGCGATGATGGAGATCTTCGGTGACCTCGTGGAGTCGATGTACTGATGAGCACCGGAACCACCAGAAAGATCTCCGGCGGCGCATTTGTCATCTTCGCGTTGCTTGCCGCGGTCGGCCTGTACCTCGTCTACGAGCTCTTTACCGACCCGTACACCCTGCTCCAAGCCGTGGTGAAGTCCCTCGCGATGGGCTCGATCTACGCGCTGATCGCCCTCGGATTCGTGCTCATCTTCAAGGCGACCGAGGTCATCAATTTCGCGCAGGGAGCCCTCGCGATGTGCGGAGCGCTGTTCGTCTCCTACTCGTTCACCGATGAACACATCCCATTCACCACCATCCACAATCCGCTTGTCGACATCGGAGGGCCGGTCTGGTTCCGATGGACGCTGTGCGCGCTACTCGGCTTGGTGTTCGCCGCTCTGCTCGGACTGCTGCTCGAGCGCATCGCGATCCGACCGATGATCGGTCAGCCGCTCTTCTCGGTCGCGGTGATCACCCTCGGCCTCGAGATCGTTCTTCGAGCGGCCGCCTACGACACGGTGAAAACCGCGCCACGCGTTCTCGGTGTCCCCTGGGGTGTGAAGGACTTCAAAATCGGCACGGCGGTCATCAACTACTCCTATGTCGTCGTCATCTGTGTAGCGCTTGTCGCGTTCTACGCGGTGTTCGTCTTCTATCGATCGAAGATGGGTATCGCGATGCGAGCTGTCGCCCGTGACCAGGAGGCCGCGATGGCCCAGGGCATCTCGATCGGCAAGGTCTTCGCGATCGCGTGGGGTGCAGGCGCGGTACTCGCTGCCCTCGGCGGCCTGTTTGCGTCCAGCCCGCCGATCGGTCAGACCGGCGCGGTTGAGACCGCGACGGCACTCGTTGCCTTCCGCGCCCTTCCCGCAGTGATTCTCGGCGGTCTTGACTCGGTGCAGGGCGCGCTCGTTGGGGGCGTCATCGTTGGGTCGGCGGAGATCCTCGCCGGCCAATATCTTGCTGGCCAGGTTGGATGGCTCGGATCTGGCTACCCCCTCATCATCCCGTACGTGGTGATGATCATCACCCTGTTGGTCCGCCCCTACGGCCTGTTCGGTACGCCCGAGATCCGGAGGGTCTGAGTCATGTTCCGTCGTCCCAACCTCTACACCTCGTACCAGGCGGAGACCCAGGTCCTGCCGACATTCACCAAGAAGATCATCGCGATTGTCGCTGTGGTTCTGCTCTTCACGCTGCCGTTTGATGTCCCGATCCTGTCGGGACCGACCGAGTTGCCGATCCTCCGGAGTATCCCACTCATCGGGGACGGCCTCCCGTTCTTCAGGTTCCTCGGAGACGCGAAGTGGATCCGGTACATGAGCGACGCGATGATCGTGGTGATCGCCGCGCTCGGGTTGAACATCCTGACCGGGATGGCTGGACAGGTGTCTCTTGGTCACGCCTTCTTCATGGGAACCGGCGCCTACGGAGCAGCCTTCCTTGGTGGCGCGAGCAGTGAGAAACTCCTCGGCCTCGGACTGCCGATCTGGATCTGGCTGCCTGGGGCCGGCGTGACGGCGGCGTTGGTCGGGATCATCGTCTCCCCGGTTGCTGTGAAGTTGAGGGGTCTCTATCTCGCGATCGTGACCCTCGGACTCGTGTTTCTCGGCATCCACATGGGCAACACCAACTGGGGAAGGGCCCTCGCCGGCGACCCGTCGCTTGGCCGCAAGTTCCCCGAGATGGACATCCGCGTGTGGAAGGAGGAGCAGCCGCTGATCTCTGTCACCGACGACGGGAAGTGGCTGTGGTTCGAGGCGAGCGACAACCAGAAGGAGTACCTCCTCATCGCTGTCGTGATGCTGGTGTTCCTGTTCTTCGCGGTGAACATCAAGCGGACTCGGACCGGTCGCGCACTCCAAGCCATCCGCGACCGTGATATCGCGGCCGAAGTGATGGGTGTTCCCGAGTTCAAGTACAAGCTCATCGCGTTCGCGACGTCATCTTTCTTCGCCGGTGTCGCGGGTGCCCTGTTTGCCTCCCACATCGGCAAAATGCCAGCCGCTCAGTTCAGCTTGCTGCTATCCGTTGAGTTCATCGCGATCCTCCTCATCGGAGGAGCGGGCACCGTGGCGGGCACGGTAATGGGCTCGTTCTTCGTGATCCTGTTGCCGGAACTGGTCGAGGACTTCACTGATTGGCTGAGCGAGGGCACCGAGGGTGGCGGCAAACTCGCCAGCGTTGCTGAACTTTTGCTTACCGAGAGCGGCTCCGACTTCGGCCCGGTGTCAACCGGAACCCAGGCCCAGGGCTACGCATTAAACGTTTTCGACTGGAATCTCATCATCTTCGGCACCTTGATCATCGTGTTTCTCATTTTCGAACCGCTTGGTCTCTACGGGATCTGGATCAAGGTCCGCAACTACTGGAAGCGGTGGCCATTCAGTTATTGACCGATTCGCGGCGGTGCCAACCGGCATTGCCACCCGATGTGGGACATCACCTGGTGTCCCCTACACCCAAGAAATAGGGGGAGACATGAAAAAAGTTACCAAGGGTTTCGCACCCCTCGTCGCGCTGGCTCTCGTGGCCGCCGCGTGCGGTGGTGACGACGCCGCCGATGAGCCGGCCGCCGCGCCGGCCGCTGCGGATGAGCCTGCTGATGAGCCGGCCGCCGCTGACGAGCCTGCTGATGAGCCGGCCGCTGCGGATGAGCCTGCTGATGAGCCGGCTGCTGCGGATGAGCCTGCTGATGAGCCAACTGAAATCATCTATGACTATGGCGTCGACGAGGACACGATTCGTGTCGGACTGAACGCGGACCTCTCGGGAATTTTCGCGGCTCTCGTCACCCAGATCGTCGACGGCCAGGAGGCCTTCTGGGAAATCGTCAATGACAACGGCGGCGTCGGCGGAAAGATGATCGTTCCAGTCATCCTCGACAATGCCTACGACGTGCCGACCCACCTCGCCAACTACGAGGAACTCTCGCAGGAGAGCGAAGACGGCGTCGCGATCATCAGCCAGTCGACCGGCTCTCCGCACACCGCGGCGACGTCGGAAATGCTGGTCGAGGATGACCTGCTTGCCATCCCGCTGTCCTGGTACTCAGGTTGGCAGGACCCTGGCGTGACCGGTCAGAACGTCATGGAGCTGTACACCTCGTACTGCATCGAGGCGATGAACGGTGTTGAGTTCATGGCGTCTGAGCTTGACGCGAAGACGATCGCCATCATTTCGTTCCCGGGCGAGTATGGCCAGGACGGCGCCACCGGTGCCAAGATGGCGGCTGAGGCCTTGGGCCTCGAAATCGTCTTCGACGGTGAAGGCCAGATCATCCCCGGCTCTGACCAGACGCCGCTGATTACCGGACTCGTCGAGGCCAACCCGGACATCGTCTGGACCACCTCTAACCCGACGACGACCGCAGAGATCATGGGCGGCGCATATGCGCTCGGCCTTCGGGCCACCTGGTCCGGTAGCAGCCCGTCGTGGAACTATCAGCTCCTCGCGACCGACCTCGGTCCGATTGCTGACGAGGTGTACTGGCACTCCACCTACACCCAGCTGTGGAACACCGACGACACCCCGGGAATGACGGCCATGGTTGAGGGTATGCGCGCCAAGCGCCCAGATGCCCCGCTTTCCGACTCGTACATCATCTCCTGGACTGAGGGAATGGCAGTCCTCGCGGTGCTCGAGCAGGCTGCGGCCAATGGAGACATGACCCGAGCCGGAATTGTTGAGGCATTCGGCCAGGTGTCGGTTGACTTCCAGGGCCTTGCCCCGGATCAGACCTGGGGTGGCGACCCGGACGACTACATCGTTCGCTCGTCCTACATCTATGACGTCGATGCATCAAAGTTCACTCCTGGTGCGACGGTGTCGGAGGAGGGCGGCACTGGGTTCACCCTGCTTGCTGGCGATTACACCGGCACAGTGGCTGAGGCCTACTCGTTCGAAGGACCCTGCTTCGTCGCAGGCTGATCGGACGACGAATTCCTCTGGTTGAGCTGGGGGGCGGGCTCGTCCCGCCCCCCAGCGAACCGGAAGCACCGGGGCAGTCCCCGGGAGAGTGATTGGGAGAGGACATGCTGGAACTCGCGAACGTGGAGGTCGTCTACAACGAGGTGATCCTCGTGCTCCGCGGCCTATCAATTGAGGTGCCCGACGGCCAGATCGTCGCGCTGCTCGGCGCTAATGGGGCAGGAAAGACCACCGCGCTTCGGGCGATTTCCGGACTGCTCATCAATCACGAGGGTGTCGTCACCAAGGGCACGATCACCTATGACGGCAAGCAGTTGAACAACTTGAAGCCGTCGGAGATCGTCGAGTCGGGCATCACCCAGGTGATGGAGGGCCGACGCATTTTCAAAGACCTCACCGTCGACGAGAACCTCGTCACCGGGGGGTACACCGTCAAAGACAAGGCCCGCGTCAGGGCCTCGTACGAGCGGGTCATGGATCTCTTCCCTCGACTCGCTGAGCGCCGCAAGGGCGTCGCCGGCTATCTCTCGGGAGGCGAGCAGCAGATGCTCGCTATCGGCCGCGCGATGATGGCCGAGCCGAAACTCCTCATCCTCGACGAGCCGTCCCTCGGCCTCGCGCCGAAACTCATCGAGCAGATCCGCGACATTATCGTGGACATCAACAAGCAGGGCGTGAGCGTGCTCCTCATCGAGCAGAACGCCATGATGGCCCTCTCCATCGCCAACTACGGCTACGTCATGGAGACCGGCAAGATCGTGATGGACGGCGACGCCAAGAAGCTGCTCGCCGACGACGACGTGAAGGAGTTCTACCTCGGACTCCACGGCGACGACGCGGAGAAGAAGTCGTTCCGCGACGTCAAGCACTACAAGCGCCGCAAGCGGTGGGCATCGTGACCGCTCAGGCTCTCCTCAGCTCGGCTGCCACAAGGGGGTTCGGTTCATGAGCACGTTGCTCGAGGTCGACGGCATCACACTTCGCTTCGGTGGGGTGACCGCCATCAACGATGTGTCCTTCAGCGTCGAGGATCACGAACTGTTTGCGATCATCGGCCCGAACGGGGCCGGCAAGACCTCAATCTTCAACACGATCTCGCAGGTGTACCACCCTCAGGAGGGCGACATCCGATTCGAGGGATCGTCGATCATGGGCACCCGGCCCGACCGCGTGGCCGAAATGGGTATCGCTCGCACCTTCCAGAACATCGAGTTGTTCCCGCAGATGACGGTGATCGACAACCTCCTCACCGGACGTCACATCCGCATGAAGGGCTCCGTGTTCGGCGGAGCGGTGTGGTGGGGCAAGGCCAAGCGCGAGGAGATGGAGAACCGCCGCAAGGTGGAGGACATCATCGACTTCCTCGAGATCGAGCAGTGGCGCAAGT
>JAYQAE010000109.1:0-6310 GCA_038136655.1 Ilumatobacteraceae bacterium | reverse complement strand
TGGTCGTAGTGCTCGATCGGGTAGACGAGCAACGCCATGTCGGGTCCACCGTGGTGCTCGTAGACATGCTCATCGCCGGGAAGTCCGAGCGGCCCGATGTCCACGGGTGACTCGACGGCGTGTTTCACAAACGCCGTCTCGATCTCGCGGGGGCCGTGGCTTATCGAGCCGGCGGAGCCGACATTCACACCGACAATTGAGCTGCGCACTACCTAAGCCTCAGCGCGTGGCCGTCAGAGGATGGATCGCGGATCGACCGCCCGCATCTCGGCGACCACCTCGCCACGGACGAGTTCCACCGTTTTGGCGTAGGAACGTTGATCAAGTTCGGCGAGTCCGGTCGCCACTTCGATGGCACGAGCCACGACCGCTGACTCGTCGACCACCTCGTCGAGAAAACCGGCGTCGCGGGCGGAGGCAGCGTCGAACAGTCGTGCGAGGGTGGTGGAGGCGTGGAAGTGACGCTTGCTCAACCGCTCTCGGGCAATGATCAACGCCCACGGGGGCAGCACCATCCCGATCGCTACCTCGTTGAGCCCGATCTTGACCGGACCGTCGACACCGACCCGGTGATCGCAGCCGAGGAGCACCAGCGCTCCGGCGGCCACCGCGTGCCCGGTCGCCGCCGCGACCACCGGGACCGTCGAGGCGTAGAGGTCAGCGACCAGCGCTCCGCCGGCGGCCACCAACTCGACGACCGCGTCGACGTCTCCAGCCCGCATGGCGGTCAGGTCGAAACCACCGCTGAACCGTCCCGGCCGTCCGACGAGCACCAGGGCGCGAGTGTCAGGGTCCGCCTCGGCGTCGCGCAGGGCACCACGTAGATGCTCGATCACCTCGAGGGAGAAGGCATTCGCCTTGCCGTCATCCATGGTGATGACGCGGACCGCGCCGTCCTGGGAGATCGTGATGCTGTCGCTCATGCCCCCACTATGGCTGAACGATCCGAGTGTTTACGGCTCGACGATCGGGAACATCGACTCGAAAACGTCGAGATGCCCGAACACGAGCCCGAACGCGTCGGCGTTACCGACCACGGTGACTCGACCCTCGGTGATCAACTCGGCCGGGGTGATCTCGCCCGATGCGATCGCGACGAGATCAGCGTGGGCCAGTGTCACCGTCGCGTCAGGTGGCGTCGACGGTGCTGTCGATGACGACAGCGTCCGGTTCGACAACTCGACACGCCACGCGCCGTCGCGATCCGACAACTCCAGGTTCACCGAACCCGATCGGTCGGCGACCTCCTCGGCGCGGAGCCGAACCGCGATCGAATCGATGAGCTGGTCGACGGTCATCGCGTCGAGATAGCCACGACGCACCGCGGCGCGGCGCGGCGGGTGACCGTGACGCAACTCCTGAGCCCCTGACAGATACGCGTTGCGGAACGTCGCCGACTCGCTCTGATAGCCGAGCTGCTCGAAGGCGTCAGCCTGCAACTCGCGGGCCTCGCGATGACTCGGATCGTTGAACACCAGATGCCCGGCCAGTTCGGCGACCCACCGGTAGTCGCCGTTCTCGTAGGCGTCTCGGGCCGCGGCAAGCGCTGGTCCGGCACCACCGGCGAGGGCGACGTAGCGCGCGGCGAGCTCCGTCGGTGGAAGGCGCCACAGATTCGCCGGATTCCCGTCATACCACGACAGGTAGCGCTGGTAGACGGCCTTCACATTGTGAGCGAGATGGCCGTAGTAGCCGGTGGTGTGGGCCTCTTCGGAGAACTCGCTCGGCAGCGAGACACGCTCGGCGATCTCCGTCGGCGTCTCCCCGTGATTCGCCCACCGCATGGTTTGATCGTGGATGTAGCGGTACATGTCGCGCTGCTTCCTGAGGAACCCATCCACGTCCTCGGCACCCCACCGGGGCCAGTGATGGGAGGCGAACATCACCTCGGATCGTGCACCGAAGAGGTCGCGGGCCTCTCCGATGTACTTCGACCAGGCGAGAGCGTCGCGGGCCTGAGCGCCGCGGATCGGAATCAGGTTGTGCATGTTGTGGGAGCAGTTCTCCGCCATGCACAACCAGCCGTGATCGGGGAAGAAGAAGTTCATCTCGGCCGGCGCCTCGGCCTCGGGGGTCAACTGGAAGACGATTCGCACCCCATCGACGACGAGTTCCTGGCCGGTGTGCGTGATGTCCTCGGTTGGGGCGAGCAGTCCGGGCGGCGAGATCGGAATCGCCTTGCCGAGACCGCAGTCGACGTGACCTCGTGGGCCCGGCGGCAACAGCGGGCCGAACTGATAGAGCGCACGCCGCGTCATCGCATGACCGGCGATCACGTTCTCGTTGATCGTCTCCCGCAGGAAGTGCTCAGGGGCGATGATCCGACAGTCGCCCCGCCGCACAGCCTCCTCGCTCGTCACCCCGAGCACACCCCCGAAGTGATCGGTGTGGGAGTGGGTGTAGATCACCGCCGTCACTGGCCGTTCGCCGAGGTGGGCGTTGGCGAGGGCGAGACAGTCACGAGCGCAACCCTCGACGGTGAGGGGATCGATCACGATCCACCCGGTCGCCCCCTCGATGAACGTGATGTTCGAGATGTCGTAGCCCCGGGCCTGCCAGATGCCGGGCGCCACCTCGAAGAGACCGTGGATGTTGTTGAGCCGGGCTTGGCGCCACAGGCTCGGATGCACCGTGTCGGGGTTGAGTTCGGACTCGTTGACGAAGTCATAACGCGACACATCCCACGCGACACCCCAGGCCCCCTCGATCTGGCCGGTCGGATGCTGCGCGATGAGACCGCGGGAGGCGCGATCGAAGTCCTCCGGGTCCATGTCCGGCAGGCGCGGCTCGGTGATCCGTCGGGTGTGGGCGGTCGCGTCTTTCGGCTCAGTACTCATGACAACAGTCTGACCGCCTGAGGCCCTCCGCGAGACCTGCGTGATGATCACATTCTGCGGATGCGCCGAGGCGTAGATTTCCGCCGTGCTCAGGCGCATCGCCGCGGTGTGGTCGGGGGAGTCCGAACTCGACTATCGGGGCGGAGCCGTGCTCGTGGCCGGCTCGGGGATCATGTTCAGTTTCACCGCGCTGTTCTTCCGCGCGATCGAGTCCGCGACCGACTGGCAGTTTCTCGCGGTGCGCGCCACCGGTGCACTCGCGGCCATGCTCATCATCACCGCGCTTCGGGCCGGTCGGCGGCCGGTGCCCTTCCACATCATCGGCTGGCGGACGGGACTCGCTGGCGTTCTGCTCGGCGCCATGTCTGTGCTCTACATCTTGGCCTTCGCGAGAACCTCGGTGGCCACGGTCACGTTTCTACTCGCGGCCGGGCCGCTGTCTGGTGCCTTCTTCGGGCGGATCATGCTGGGGGAGCGCCTCCACCGGTCCACGGTGATCGCCATCGTGATCGCCGCTGCCGGAATTGCTGTGATGGCGATGCGCGGAGTTGATGCAGGGCGCGTCGACGGATTCGTGCTCGCCGCCGTGATTCCAGCGATCCTCGGTCTCTACAACGTGCTGGTTCGCTCCACCCCGAAGGTCGACCCGGTCATCCCCGCGATCATCTCCAATTCGCTCGTGATCCCGCTGACCGTGGTGGTCGCGTGGTCGAGCACCGGTCTGAACATGCCACTTCGCGACGCGACGCTCGGATTCCTCGCAGGGTTCATTCTCATCGGTGTTGGACTGCCTCTGTACAACCTCGGGCACCGCTCGGTGCCGACCGCGCAGATCTCGTTGCTCGTGATGTCAGAAGTGGTGCTCGCCCCACTCTGGGTGTGGATCTGGCCTGGAGAGACCCCGGCTGCGGCCACGCTGATCGGGGGCGCGCTCGTGATCGGCGCAGTCGTGTATCAGATCGCCTCGGTGGATCGGGTGCCGTTGCGCCAGCCGACAGTGTGACGCCGGGGTTGGTGCGGCAAGAAAATCGCAAGCGAAGCGCATCACAGTCACCTCATCTTCAAGAGATAGGGGAGGCACGATGCTCATCACACAGATCACCACCTGGGAAGGCACCCCGGCAGCCATCGAGGCAGTCGTCGTCGGGTCCCGCGAAGCGGCACCCGTCCACGAGGGACTCGGGGCGAAGAACCCGCGGCTCATGCGCTCCGTCTCGGGCGGCGACGTGCACCGGGTCGAGTACATGATCGACTTTGACTCCTTCGAGGCCCACGGCAAGTTCTCCGATGCCATCGTTGAGGGCGAGTGGTGGACCGGCATGATGCAGGCAGTCGCCGCGGCCTACCCCGATCTCAGGAACTGCGGCACGCGCCTGATGTACAACGCGATCTGATCAACCAGGCGCTCCGACAGCGCTGAGGAACTCGGCGCTCGGTTCGACGCCGAGTTCCGTCTTGAGGCGCGCCTCGAAATCACGCTCCACCTTGACGGCTCCGCTCGGGTTCCCCGCCGAGCGGAGCGCAATGATCAGCTCACGATGCGCTCGCTCGTCATACGGTGCGATGCGCACCAACTCGCGTCCGAGTTGCACCGCCATGTCGAAGTCGCCTGTGAAGAACGCGACATGAGCAAGCAGTGCGAGGGACCGCCGTTCGACGTGGTGCATCCGATCGCGCTCGATGTCGAGCCAATCTCGCTCGACACCCGTGAGCAGGGGACGTCGTGAGATCGAATACGAAATTGACGCACGTCTTGCCGCCTCCCTCGTCTCGCCGGCGCGCAGATCGCGGAGCGCGAAATCGATGTGGTGGTGCGCGAGTTCGACATCTACGACGGTGTCCTTCGGGCGATTGAAGTTGACGCTGCCCGCTGAGGAGGAGATCAGCTCGCGGCCGTCGAGATCGAGCTCGCCCAAGGCCGATCTGAGGCGCGACAACGTGGCGTTCAACACAGAGTCGACCGAGCGCGGCGCTTTTCCTGCCCAGACGTCGTCGATCAGCCGGTCCCGGCCGATTGGAAATGGATCGATCAGAAGGCGAGTCAGGACGTGTCGTCCGATCGGTCCGGGGAGGTCAGGCGCCGACACCACTGTCCCACCGGACGCCAAACGGATGTCTCCCAGCAGCCGCACCTCCAACCCCACCTACAGGACCCTAGGCGTGAGGCACATACCGGTCCAGAGCCCGAAGATGTGTTCATCGCCGGTTCAAACCGTCGAAGTCGCAACGCAATGACAAGACCGGCCTGTCAGCCTGTTGAAGTCAGCACATCCAGCGAAAGGACTCCGAAATGACACTCACGGTCAAATGTTTCTGCGGCGCGGTGGTTCAGACCGACGACGAAGACGTCCTCGTCGAACAGGTTTCCACCCATGCCTCATCCGTTCATGACATGGACCTGTCGCGGGACGACATCCTCGCCATGGCGAACTCATCGGAGGGCTGAACCACGTGAGTTACGTGATCGCCACACAACTCCGACCGTCGAGTCGCGCACCCTTCCTCGATTCGATCGACACGATGATCCGACCGAAACTCGAAGCCGCCGGCGCCGAGTACGTGGTCGCGCAGGAGGGCATCTCATCCGGGTCGCAGACCGGGATGTTCACCGTCGGCTCACGCTGGGGGTCCGTCGACAAAGGGCTCGCCGGACTCGCCGGCTTCTACGCCGACCCCGAGGTAGCCGCGTTCCTCGTCGACAACCCGGTCGATGTCGCTTTCCGCGGCACGGGCGTCGTGGATGCCGAGCGAGGCAACCCGAACGGAGCGTTCACCGTCGTCCTGTCAGCGCTCATGTCGAACTACGACGCCTCGAGCGCCGGTGCCTTCTATGACGACGTCCACGCCGTCTTGGCCGATGCCGGAGTGAACGGCATGCGCATGATCCGTTGGATCGCCGCCGGCGAGTTGTCGGGCTCGTGGGCAGCGCTGTTCTATACCGACTCGATCGACAACTACATGACCGGGTTCAACGCCCTGTATGCCGATGAGAGCATCGTGTCCCGCATGGGCGCATACGGGTTCAGCCCGCTGAGCCGTTCGATTTCGATCAACCACTGACACCGAGGAGATCCACCAATGGCATTCGTTCAGGTCATGGAATTCGAGATGGAGCCGGCCGAGGCCGTGCGTCTGCTCGAGCAGTACGCCGAGGAGGGCAAAGGGATCACCTATGCGCGCCGCGCGGTGCTCGGGCTGGATCGCAACCGCCCCGGCACGGTCATCCAGATCATCTTCTTCGACTCCGCCGAGGAGGCCGAACTGAACAACGAACTCGAGATCACTCAACGCGGCGGCGAGGAGTTTTCCGCGCGTGCAACCCAGGTCAAGTTCACCGACGTCGACGTCATCACCGACATCACTATCTGAATCCGCTGGCGGGTTCGTCGGGAGTGTCTTGGTGAGGGGTCGCTTCGACCCCTCACCAGATCACCAGGCGACTGTCGCTCAGTCGTAGATGGCGAGGGCTGTCG
>JAYQAE010000108.1:0-6403 GCA_038136655.1 Ilumatobacteraceae bacterium | reverse complement strand
CCAAACCTTCTGATCCGTAGTCAGATGCTCTATCCGTTGAGCTACGGGCGCTTCGACGGGAAGTGTAGGCGCATCCTCGCCCAACGGCACACGGTCGCCGAGAGGCGTCACGCCCACGGGTTACGGTCGAGGCATGCCATTGATCACGTATTGGAAGCGCGCCGTCCTCGAGAACTACGTCAACTTCTCGGGCCGGTCGAACCGCCCCGAGTTCTGGTGGTTCATCCTCACCGTCCTGCTCGTCAACCTCGCGCTGTCGCCCATCCCGATCATCTCCAACATCTGGGGTATCGGAATGCTGCTCCCGCAGCTCGCGGCGTCCTTCCGTCGACTGCACGACACCGGACGGTCGGGTTGGTGGCTCCTGCTCTGGCTGGTGCCGATCATCGGATGGATCATCCTCATCGTGTGGCACGCCAGACCCGGAGACGGTGGCCCCAACAAATACGGCTCACCTTCGGGTGCGCCGACGGCGCCGAGCGGCAGCCCGCTACCGCCGCCTCCCCCGCCGCCGGCCTGACTCCGCCGATCAGAGTTGCCAAGGGCCCCAGCCGCCCGCCCGCTGATAGAGGGCGTAGGCGGCGCGGGTATTGGTGCGCGCGTCGAAGAGTTGGTTGCGGTCGGTTACGCCAATGTCGGCCAGCCAGCCACGGTGGACGTTCCAGTAGATCTGGAACAGACCGAGGCAGCACCAGTTCTCGACGGTGGCGATGTGGTTGCTCTCCCGCCAGGCGATGCGCACGGCCTCATCCTCGAGATCATCGGGCCAGATCTCGCGGATGATCGCCTCAGCCTCCGCTCGAGTCGGCGCGGGAGGCTTGGCGACCGTGGTGGTCGGCGGAGGAGTCGTCGTGGCCGGCACTGAGATACGAGCGCCCGGGGGCAAGCAGATCTCCTCACCCGGATGGATGAGCGTCGACGAGTTCGCACCGTTGGCCGCCAGCAAGTCGCTGGTGGTCACCGACGCGCGGTCAGCGATGAGGCTCCACGCATCCCCCGAGCGCACCGTGTAGGCATCGCCACAACGGGGGGTGGCGACCGCTGGCGAGGAGGGGGCCGGGGTGGTGGCGCCGATGGGCAGGCAGATCTCGTCACCGGGGTGGATGATCGAGTCGGAGGTCGCGGCGTTCACGTTCAAAAGCGCGCGGGTCGACACCGAGGCGCGGTCGGCGATAAGGCTCCATGCATCCCCCGAGCGAACGGTGTACGACTCACCGCAGTCGGGTGTGTTGCTCACCGTCGGCGCTTCGTTCGCCACCACGCCGCTCGCCGTCTGCGAACTCGCCGGAACCGTTGCGATCGGCAACGACGTCGGGTCGATCGTGGGGGTCGTTGCCACCTCGATGATGGCTGGAGGGAGATCGGCCTCTGGTGTCTCCGGGACGGGTTCGGCGATCTCCTCTGCCAATCCGGCGGCCTCGGCGACGGGGGCGGGTGACTCGTCAGCATCGTCGCGGGAGGCCCACACGACAGGAACGATCAGTAGTCCGATGAGCACGATCGCAGCGACCCTGGTCAGGAAGGGGTCGAGGGCACCGAACCCGAGTCGCTCGGAGAGGCTCGCCATCGCATCGGTGTCGTCGTCGTGGAATCGCGGCTCAGCCGGGATGCGCTCAGCGGCCGGTTCGAGTTCGGGCCACTCGCCGAGGTCGCCCCAGAACTCGTCCTGAAGCGGGTCGTCCTCAGGGCGCCTCGCGCCACGCGACTCCGTGGTGTCCTCCGACGGGAGCCCGTGCTCTCGACGACGCGGGGTCGGTCGGCGTCCGGAACCGGGCCGCATGGGCCCAGTTTCGTCGTTTCGTCATCATTTCGCAACAATTGCGGGGCGAGTCACCCCACCACCGGAACTCGATCATCCGGGAGCATCTCGGCCAGAACGCGATCGTGCCGGACCCGAGGGCCCGGCACGTCGACTGGCGGAGAGGGTGGGATTTGAACCCACGGATCATTTGCATGATCAACGCCTTAGCAGGGCGCCCCATTCGGCCGCTCTGGCACCTCTCCAGCACGGGCGAGTGTACCGGTCATGGCCAGTCGGCCATCCGGGCCCTCCGACACGGGCGCGGGTCACCGGTAGGTTGGAGGACGGAACGGTGGCAGAGCGGACAAATGCAGCCGCCTTGAAAGCGGCCGGCCCACAAGGCCCGGGGGTTCGAATCCCTCCCGTTCCGCTCGAACGATCGGCAGCCGGCGGTCACACGCCGGTGATGTCGATACCCATGATCTCACTGAACCGACGGGCGTAGTCCGCGTCGTCGGTCAGCGCTCCCAGCCCGACCCAGTCGTCGGCGGTCATCGCATCGCGGCCGGCCACCATCTCCGCAGCCCCCCAACTCACCAGGTAGCGCAGTTCGGGCTGGTCGGTCTCGATCGCGTGACGGATCACCTCGGCCACCTCGATCGCATCGGTCGCGTTCTGGATACCGGCTGCGTACATCTGGAACATGCGCCGATAGTGGGCGTCGTAGGCGCCGGTGTTGTTCGGCGCATCGATGTTCTTCGCGAAGATCGACGACTTGGTCACGCCCGGCTCGACAATCGCGACACGGATCCCGAAGGCGGCCAGCTCGAGCGCCATCTCCTCGCTCACACCCTCGAGTGCCCACTTCGACGCCACATACGGGGCCTGGGCCATCGCCCCGAAACGGCCGGCGACCGATGTGACGTTGACGATCGTCCCCGACCCACGCTCGCGCATCTGGGGGAGCACCGCGCGAGAGCAACGGATCGCGCCGACCAGGTCGACGTTCATCACCTCGAGGAACTGCTCCGAGGAGCACTCCTCCACCACGCCGTTGCCTCCGACCCCGGCGTTGTTCACGAGATGATCGACGCGACCCCCGCGTTCCAAGATGTCGGCGAAGCCGCGCTCCACGGAGGCATCATCGGCCACATCGAGTTCGGCGAGCTCGATCTCGACCCCCTGCTCGGCAGCGGCCGCCAACAGCTTCTCCGCCTTCGCCACGGCTCGGACCGTGCCGAACACCCGGTGTCCGTTGACAGCGAGGTGGACGGCGGTGGCGCGTCCGATGCCGGAGTTGGCGCCAGTGACAACGGTGATGGGTGAGGTCATGGGGCGAGGTTACGAGACGCCGCGATCCACGATGCCGACGGTTTCCCGCTGGTGCGCCAATCCGATTGTGAACATATGTTTGATTATCGAACACCTGTCTGCTAAGGTTCGCTCACCGACCTCCCGCTGCACAGATCTTGGAGCAACGGTGAGTCAAGCCCACACCCCGACATCAGGAGCGACCGGCGAGTCGACCACCGACATCGCCGCCCTCGTCGCGGACCTCCTCGGGCAGTCGCTCGAGCAGGCCGATCGCGACACGGTCAACGCAACCCTCCAAGCGGTCCACGCCGTGCGCACCTGGCTTGATGCCGTCGAGATCCGCGCCGCGCGCCGAGTACGCCAACTCCACAACGCAGGCCGAGCCGACTCCCCCGTTACCACGCTGATCGACAACAACGGCTGCTCCGGGCGCGACGCCCGCACCACCCTCGATCGCGAGGGGCTCTGCGCCGACATGCCCCTATTCGAGACCGCACTCGGCGGAGGCCGCGTCGGTGGCGCTCACCTCGACGCGATGGCGCGAGCCACCAGCGGGCTCTCGCCCGACGCCAAGGCCGCCTTCGCCACCCATCAGGAGCGACTGCTCGCTCTCGCCTCCCAGATCAGCCCCGACGCCTTTGAGCGTCGTTGCCGCGATCTCGCCAGGTCCATCCGCGCCCAACTCGATGCCGCGGCCGAAGCCGACCGCGTCGCACGGCAGCGCTCCGCATCATCCGTGCGCCAGTGGATCGATCGCACCACCGGAATGGGCCACACTCACATCGAGCTCGACCCCGAGCGACACGCCGCCCTGTGGACCTCGATCGAGGCCCACCTCGCCTCGGTGCGTCAGCGCGATGGCAATTCGGGTCGGCCCTTCGCAGAGCTGCAGGTCGAGACGGTCGTTGAGTTGGTGTCGTCGGGCGGGTCAGCGTCCGCCACACGTCGAATCCCCGAAATCGAGGTCCTCATCGACTGGTCCACGCTCATCGATGGCGTTCACCCCACCACGGTGTGCGAGACCGTCGATGGCGTCCCGCTCCCGGTCCAGACCGTCCAGCGGCTCTGCTGCGAGGCCGACGTTCTCCCGGTGGTGCTTCGCTCCACCGGTGAGGTACTCCATGTCGGGCGCACCGCTCGGGTCGCCAGCCGCGCCCAGCGACGGGCACTCGCCGCGCTCCACCGCACCTGCGCTCATCCGCACTGCTCAGCCGCCTTCAGCCGATGCCAGATTCACCACGTCATCCCGTGGGAGCAGGGCGGTCGAACCGACCTCGACAATCTCATTCCCCTGTGCACCGAGCATCACCACCTGGTGCACGAGGGAGGCTGGTCGCTCCAACTCCACGACGACCGCACCATCACGCTGACCCGGCCGGACGGCACGCGATCGTTCTCCGGTCGCACCACCGATCGACTACTCGAGCGAAGTCACTGAATCGCGGATCGCGACGCCGCGGGTTCAACCCGAGACGCGACGGCGGATATCCGCCAGCCAGTCATCCGCATTTCGCCAACGCTCGTCGGCGTGCGTACGCGCATCGTGCACCTGGCCGTCAGCGCGCGGCCACGATCCGAACCACTTCACCGACCCCTGCTTGGCGTGAAGTGCCCGCATCGCGTCGGCCAGCAGGTCGTCGGCGACATGACCCTCGGCGAGAATGATGAAGCAGTACTCCCCGAGACCGCCGTCCTTGATGGGCCGCGAGATCAGGTGGGTCAGGTTGATGCGCCGAGCGGCGAACTCCTGGAGGATCGAGATCAGTGAACCCGGCTCGTCGGCCCGCTGGAACACGACCAGTCCGGTGCGGTCGTGGCCGGAGGCCTCCGGGGCGCCGTCCCGGCTGACGAGCACGAAGCGGGTCTGGTTGCCCTCTTCGTCTTCGATGTCCTCGGCCAGCACTTCGAGGCCGTAGAGGTCGGCGGCAACTCGGGGAGCGATAGCGCCGAATCCGGCTCGGGGGTCGTCGGCGATCAGCTTGGCGGCCCCGGCAGTCGACGGCGCGGCCCGCATGGTGACCTCGGGCAGGTGCTCGCGCAGGTATCGGTGGCACTGGGCGGTGGCCACGGGAATCGAGAGCACATCGGTCAGCGACTCGAGCGTGGTGCCCGGGGCCGCGGCGAGACACAGGTGAATGTCGAGCACAACCTCGCGGGTCACGACGAGCTCATGGTCGAACGCGAGCGCGTCGAGGGTGAAGTTGACCATGCCCTCGATCGAGTTCTCGATCGGCACGAATCCGTAGTCGACGGTTCCAGCGCTGACGGCATCGAGCACGTCGGGCACCGTGCGCATCGGGGTCAGTTCCCCATCGGCAAGGTCAGCCTGCGACCGGAGGGCCTGCTCGGTGAAGGTGCCGAACGGACCGAGGAACGCGACCGACGGAGCGTCGGGGCGGCCTGCTGGTGTCTGGTCGTTCTTCACGGCCCGCAGGCTACGGGCGCCTCGCTATGTGTTCACCTGTTGTGGGCCGGCGTCGCCGGTAGTCCCCGTGGCCCCGCCGTTGTTGCCCCATCGCTCCCCCGGTCGTTCCCGCATCGTTCCCGCATCGTTCCCAATCGTTCCCTCCGTCGTTCCCGCATCGGTGCCACGTCGTCGCCCACTGTCTGACCCGTCACGTCCCGTGGCACGATGTGTCGCGTGACCTTCGACCCCGATGGCCTGCGTGACCTGTTGTCCGGCGTTCGCGACGGCACCGTCTCACCCGATGCCGCCATCGAGCATCTCAGCCGGCTTCCGTTCGCCGAGGTCGGCGAGGCCCTCGTCGATCACCATCGAGCGCTCCGTCAGGGCATGCCCGAAGCCGTCTACGGACCCGGCAAGTCACCTGAGCAGTGCGTGGCGATCGTCGGTGAACTGCTTCGCCACGGTGATGGGCCGGTGCTGCTCACCAGGGCGACCGACGCTCAGGCCAAGGCGGTGATCGCCGCCCACGTCGACGACTACGGCGAGCCACGAACGGTCACGACCCGTCGGACAGCCGGGCTAGATGCTGGTTCGAGCGACCTAGTGCTCCAGTCACTGCTGTGGCGCCAGCCGGAGCCGGGTTCGCATCCGCGGGCTGATGCCCGGGTGCTCGTCGTCACCGCCGGCACCGCCGATACCGCGGTCGCCGATGAGGCCGATCTGACCCTCGCTGCCCACGGCATCAGCGCCGACCGGCTCCATGACGTGGGCGTCGCCGGGCTGCACCGACTGCTCGGTCACCTCGATCGAGTCACCTCGGCCGATGCCGTGATCGTTGCTGCCGGCATGGAGGGTGCGCTCGCCAGCGTGGTTGGTGGACTCACCGCCGCACCGGTGGTCGCCATCCCTACCTCGGTCGGATACGGCTCGGGTCTCGACGG
>JAYQAE010000107.1:0-6417 GCA_038136655.1 Ilumatobacteraceae bacterium | reverse complement strand
CGTCATCACCGCCGCGATCGTCCTGATAACCATCGCGCTGCTCACGCCGCTCTTCGAGAACCTGCCGAAGGCGGCGCTCGGCGCGATCATCATCGTGGCGGTCATCAACCTGGTCGACATCGCTGAGATGCGGCATATCGCCGCGGTGAAGCGGACCGACCTGGTTGGCCTCAGCGTTGCGTTCTTTGCCACCCTGATCCTCGGTATCGAGGTGGGCATCGCGGTGGCCGTCGTGGCGTCGATGCTCGTGGTCTTCGCCCGGATGTCCAAGCCCCACACCGCGGTGCTCGGGCGCATTCCTGGCACGACGAGCTGGCGAAACCTCGAACGGTTCCCCGATGCCGAGACGATTTCGGGTATCGACGTCATTCGGATCGACGCCGCGCTCTCGTTCGTTAACGCTCAACACGTCAAACGCCTTCTCGGAGATCGGGCGGCCCGCCTTGTCGAGGAGCCGCGAGCGCTCGTCCTTGACTGCTCGGGCATCAACGACATCGACGCGACCGGCGCTGAGACCCTCGCGGAGGTCCTCACCGACCTCGACGAGTCCCCGGTCGTGTTGCACCTCTGCGACGTGAAGGGTCCCGTGCGCGACGTCCTTCGGCGCGCTGGGCTCTGGGATCGTCTCGCCGGCCGAATCCACGCCACCGCCCATCAAGCGTCCGAGTTCATCACCGGCTCAGCGGAACCCGCCCCCGGCGATCTCCGCGCCGCCGGGTTGCAGGAGCGCGATGTCTGAGCGCCGCGATCCCGAGGCGGTGTGGGCGGAGCTGGTCCGACGCCACGATGAGCACGTCGCGACCCACGGCTACGACGGCACGGTGGCCGACCACAGCCCATCGGCGGCGGTGCTCGCCTGCTCGGACGCGCGGGTCCCACCCTCGGTCCTGTTCGGCCAGGACACTGGGAGCCTGTTCGTCGTACGGATCGCCGGGTCGAGCGCGACTGCTGGGGCCGTCGCCTCGCTCACATTCGCCGTCGAGCACCTCGGTTGCCCGTTGGTGATCGTGCTGGGTCACACCAACTGCGGGGCGGTGCGCGCCGCGCTCGAGGAGACGCCCGATCCGGTGCTTGCACCGGTGCTCGCTCCGATTCTCGCGCCGATCGACGAGATGCTCGCCGCCTGCCGGTCATGCGATGGCGACCTTGATGCCGCCGTGGCGGCCAACGTCGCCCACAACCTCCGTCGGCTCCGACGCAACCGGGGACCGCTCGGACGCGCTCTCGCCGACAGGCGCGCGGTGCTGCGCGGAGCGGTTCACGATCTCGCGAGCGGCCGGCTCATCGAGATCACCGAGGAGGATCCGGCAAACGGACCATCGGCATTGTCCGTACCAATGCCTTGACCCTAAATGTCCGTACCTCTAGATTCACAAGCACACGACGAAGGAGTTCCGATGAAGTTCCAGCAGTACTACCTCGAATGCCTCTCCCACGCCTCGTACCTCATCGGCGATGAGACCACGGGCCGCGCGGTTGTCGTCGACCCCCAGCGGGACATCGCCCAGTACCTCGCCGACGCGGAGGCGAGTGGCCTCACCATCGAGATGGTCATCGAAACCCACTTCCACGCTGACTTCCTCTCCGGACACCTCGAACTTGCCACAGCAACCGGCGCGGAGATCTGCTACTCGTCGGTGGCGAACCCCGAATTCGATCATCGCAAGATGTCCGACGGTGAGCGGGTGTCGCTCGGAGACGTCACCCTCGAGTTCCGCCACACCCCCGGACACACCCCCGAATCGATGAGCGTGGTTGTCTTCGAGCACGCCAACGACAGCGAGCCCTACGGCGTGCTGACCGGTGACACGCTCTTCATCGGCGACGTCGGGCGTCCCGACCTTCTCACCTCGGTCGGCTTCACCCAGGACGAACTGGCCGAGAAGCTCTACGAGTCGCTTCACAACAAGTTGATGACCCTTCCTGATGTCACCCGGGTGTTCCCCGCCCACGGGGCTGGATCGGCCTGCGGGAAGAACCTCTCGACTGAGCTCACCTCCACGATCGGCGACCAGAAATCGACGAACTACGCCCTTCGCGCTCCGAGCCGCGATGCCTTCATGGAGATGGTGACCGCCGGTCAACCGCCGGCTCCCAGCTATTTCGTCTACGACGCGGTGCTCAACCAGCGCAAGCGGGAACTGCTCGATGAGGACGCTCTGCCCGCTGCCCTGACGCTTGAGGAGGCCGACCGGGCCGTCGCCGCTGGCGCCCTGCTCGTCGACGGCCGCACCCCCGAGGAGTTCGCTCTCGGCCACCTCGAGGGCGCCATCAACGTCGGCCTTGGCGGTCGCTACGCCGAGTTCGCTGGATCGATCATCCCGAGCGATGCCGACATCGTGCTCTTTGTCGACGACGGTTACGAGCTGGAGGCGAAGAACCGGCTCGCGCGTATCGGATTCGACCGCGTCGTTGGCGCGATCAGCGACACCACCCGGGTTCTCGTTGAGCATCCCGATCGGGTTCGCCGGGCCTCGCGCCTGACATCACGGGCCTTCAACGAGCGCCATGCTGAGGTCGCCAACATCCAGATCGTCGACGTCCGCAACCCGGGCGAGGTCGAGTCCGGCATGGTGCCCGACGCGGTGAACATCCCCGTCGGCCAATTGCCCGCTCGACTCGCTGAGCTCGAGGCCACCCGCCCGACGGTCATCTACTGCGCGGGCGGCTACCGCTCCTCAGTGGCGGCGAGCCTGCTCCGCCAACGGGGATTCAACGACGTCAGCGACGTGCTCGGTGGATACGGGGCCTGGATCGAGACGACCCAAAGCGCCTGACCGATAGGTCGCGCTCTTCGCATCGGGCGAGTTCGACCAAGCACCACTGGCCGGGGCCGAACACTCACGGTCAACACAACACATGGGGGGACCATGACAACCACAGGGAAACACCGGATCGTCATCGTCGGTGGAGGAAGCGCCGGCATCTCGGTCGCCGCCCGCCTCATCAAGAAGGGTCACAGCGACGTGGCCGTGATCGAACCGTCCGACAAGCACTACTACCAACCGCTGTGGACCCTCGTCGGAGGCGGTGTCTCTCAGGCCAGCACCTCCGAGCGCAGCGAGTCATCGGTCATGCCGAAGGGGGCGACCTGGATCAAGAAGGCGGCATCGGCTTTCCGCCCCGACGACAACACCGTCGAGTGCTCCGACGGCTCCGCGTATGAGTACGACGCGCTCATCGTCTGCCCCGGCATCCAACTCGACTGGGACAAGATGCCTGGCTTGACCGACACCCTCGGACGCGAGGGGGTCTCCTCGAACTACCGCTTCGACCTTGCCCCAAAGACCTGGGATTTGATCCGCAACACCAAGTCGGGATCAGCGGTGTTCACCATGCCGACCGGCGCGATCAAGTGCGCCGGAGCGCCGCAGAAGATCGCCTATCTCGCCGCCGACTACTGGAAGTCGCAGGGGCTGCTCGGAAAGATCGACATACATCTCGTCATTCCCGGCGCTCGCGCGTTCGGCATCCCCGAGATCGCCGACGAGCTCGACAAAGTGATCGCGGGGTACGGGATCTACCTCCACACCGAGGCCGAGGTCACGGCCGTCGACAGCGCCAACCGCATGGTCACCGTCACCAACCTCGGTGAGGCCAACGGCACGAGCACACTCTCCTACGACATGCTCCATGTCGTGCCGCGCCAGTCGGCTCCCGATTGGGTGAAAGCCAGTCCGCTCGCGACAGGCGAGGGACCGGGCTACGTCGAGGTGGACAAGCACACCCACCAACACGTTCGCTATCCGAACGTGTTCTCTCTCGGCGACGCTGGGAGCACCCCGAACTCGAAGACCGGCGCCGCGATTCGCAAGCAGGCCCCCGTCGTCACAGAGAACGTCGACTCTTACCTGTCGGGACGGGCTATCTCGGCCGAGTACCACGGCTACGCCTCCTGTCCCCTCACTACCTCGCGTCAGGCCATGCTGCTCGCCGAGTTCGACTACTCCATGAAGCGGACGCCCTCGATCCCCGTGATCAACACCGTCAAGCCCCGCCGTGACATGTGGTACCTGAAGAAGTACGGCCTGCCGTTCCTCTACTGGAATCTCATGCTCAAGGGCCTCGCGTGACCCACCAACCGCACCATCCGCAACACACCCAACTGGGGGAACTATGACACGACTCGGATTCGTCCTCGCCAGCGACTCCTGTATCGGATGCCACGCCTGCACCGTCGCCTGCAAGAGCGAGCACGACGTGCCGCTCGGCGTGAACCGCACCTGGGTGAAGTACATCGAGTCGGGTTCGTTCCCGAACACAGGCCGCTCCTTCTCGGTGATGCGATGCAACCACTGCGACGACGCACCGTGCATGACGATCTGCCCAACGAGTGCTTTGCACCGTGCGCCGAACGGGGTCGTCGACTTCGACGACGGGAACTGCATCGGCTGCAAGGCCTGCATGAACGCCTGCCCGTACGACGCGATCTACATCAACCCGGAGACGAACACCGCGCACAAGTGCAACTTCTGCAATCACCGTGTCGAGGTCGGTCTCGAACCCGCCTGTGTAACGGTCTGCCCCACCCACGCCATCATCACTGGTGACCTCGACGACCCGAACTCGGAGATCTCGAAGATCGTCGCCCGCGACAAGGTCGCAGTTCGAGCCCCCGAGCAAGGCACCAACCCGAAGGTGTTCTACCGCGGAGTCGATCAGGCCTCCCTCGATCCGACGAGGACCGCCATCTCCTCCGACGGCATGATCTGGGCGGACACCACCCCCGACCATCCAACGATCACCGACGTCATGCGCGAGCACAGTGGCACGGGAGTCGTCGCGAGGACCGCCTACACCACAACCCACGCCATCACCTGGAAGTCGAAGGTCTCGGGTTACCTCGTGACCAAGGCCATCGCCGCCGGAGCGATGATCATGGCCGCGGTCATGGTCATGCTCGGGCATGGCGAGTCGGCCACCGCGGCGGGACTTCTTCCCGCGGTCATCGCCGGTGTGTTCACCGCGATCACGGGCGTGCTCTTGATCGCCGACTTGAAGCAGCCGAAGCGCTTCCTCTACATCCTGACGAGGTCGAACACCTCGTCCTGGCTGGTTCGCGGGGCGTGGATTCTCGGTGCATTCGCCGGCGTCACCGGACTGTGGGGGCTACTCGGCCTCATCGGCTCGAGCGGCGCGTTGCCGTGGCTCGTGCTGCCTCAGGTGCTGCTCGCCGCGGCCGTGGCGGGCTACACCGCCTTCCTCTTCGGCCAGTGCGAGGGACGCGACCTCTGGCAGACCCCGCTGCTGCTGCCCACCCTGCTCGCCCAGGCCCTCGTCGCTGGCGGCGCCACCTACAGCGTTATCGACCTCGCCGTCGACGTTCCCGAGCCCGATGCGGTCGGTATTGCCTTCCTGATCGGCCTCGGCGTGCTCGCTCTGCTTCTCGCAACCGAGATCTGGTCGAAGGGCTCGCGATCGGTGGAACTCGCCACCCTGGAGATGACGCGGGGTGCCCAGGCACGCAAGTTCTGGATCGGCGGGATCCTGATCGGCATTGCCGCCCCCGCGGCGATCGTCTACATCGATCTCGCCACTGGCCTCGGGGACGGAGTCGTCGCCCTCGGCGGCCTGCTCGCCCTGATCGGGCTCTTCAGCTACGAGGACGCCTACGTCCGCGCCGGACAGTCCGTCCCACTCTCCTGACCACCACACCGATCGCCAACGAGGAGTCCCCATGACACTGATGAACCATCCGCCGCACCAGCAGTGGCACGATTGGACCGAACTGGACGCCAAGGCCTGGCCAGAGCGGGTCGAGCGCCACTACACGCTCGTGCCGACGACCTGCTTCAACTGCGAGGCCGCCTGCGGACTCGTCGCCTTCATCGACAAGGAGACCGGCGAGGTCACGAAATTCGAGGGCAACCCCGAGCACCCGGCGAGCCGTGGGCGCAACTGCGCTAAGGGCCCAGCCACCCTCAATCAGGTGCGGGACCCTGAGCGGATCCTGTATCCGATGCGACGGGTCGGTGAGCGCGGCTCAGGTCAGTGGGAGCGGATCTCCTGGGAGGAGGCCCTCGATCAGATCGGCAGCCGTATCCGGACCGCCATCACCGAGGGGCGCGGCAACGAGGTGATGTACCACGTCGGCCGACCCGGCGAGGATGGCTACACCGAGCGAGTGCTCTCCGCGTGGGGAGTCGATGGACACAACAGCCACACCAACATCTGCTCGTCGAACGCCCGTATCGGGTACCAGTCGTGGATGGGACTCGACCGCCCGTCCTCCGACTTCGCGAACGCCGAGGTCATCTTCCTGATCTCGTCGCACCTCGAAGCCGGCCACTACTTCAACCCGCACGCCCAGCGGATCATGGAGGGCAAGGCGCGAGGAGCAACGGTCATCTGCGTCGACCCACGGCTCTCCAATACCGGCGCGAAGGCCGACTACTGGCTCGCCCCGTGGCCCGGCAC
>JAYQAE010000106.1:0-6440 GCA_038136655.1 Ilumatobacteraceae bacterium | reverse complement strand
CCCGTAGCCTTGACCCGTGGCACGCACACGCACCATCGAGAGCGGAGCGGTCACCGCCCTCGCGCCCCTCATCGTGCTCGTGCCCTTCTGGCTGGTCGCCATGACCATCGCCTGGGCCGTCATCCGCATCGCCGTCGACCTCCCCTTCTGGACCGTCCCCGCTGCCTGGATCGCCCTCGGCATCACCTTGTTCATCCCCGCCGTCCAAGCCGCCGTGCTCAGCCCAGTGCTCGGTGTGCGGCGACCACGACCCGACGAAGTCGCGCGCATCGCCCCGGTCTGGGATCGCCTCATCGCCGAAGTCGGCAAAGGCGGCCACCGCTTCACCTACCGCATCGTCGACTCCGACGAACTCAACGCCTACGCCTGCGGCGGCCACCTCGTGGTCGTCACCAGCTTCGCCGTCGACGAACTACCCGCCAGCGAACTCGCCGGAGTGCTCGCCCACGAACTCAGCCACCACCTCGGCCTCCACACCGTCGCCCTCACCGTCGGCCACTGGCTGTCACTCCCGATCGTCGCCCTCGCCCGCATCGGCTTCTTCCTGCAGAACGTCGCCCGCGCCGCCACCGAGAGCTTCGTGCAACACTCCGCCGCCCTCACCGCCCTCGGCCGGGTGATCGCCGGACTCCTCACCGGGATCTCCTGGGTGTTCCTCGCCGTCCTCCACGCCTCCGACGCCGTCGGGAACCTCGTTGGCCACCAAGCCGAATACGAAGCCGACCGGCGCGCCATCGACCTCGGACACGGACCCGAACTCGCCGCCGCCCTGCGACGGCTCATCCAACTCGGCGGCGGACGACGCGCCATCGGTTTCCGCGCCCGACTCGGCGCCAGCCACCCCGCCGCGCGCACCCGAGTCGCCCGGATCGAAGCCCTCCTGCGTCACCCGACGATGCGCTGATCACACAAACATTGCTGTTTCACAACCTTTGTGTGATCAGGCCGTCACCGCCGACACGACCGCTCCGGTGATCGCCACCAGATCATTCGGCGACACACCGACATCCACCCCGCGCCGACCACCGCTCACATACACCCGGTCGAAGAGCACCACCGTCTCATCGACCACCGTCGGCAACGAACGACGCTGACCGAACGGCGAGATCCCACCGACCACGAACCCCGTCACCCGCTCAGCTCGATCCGGAGGACACATCTCGGCCCGCTTCGCCCCGAACGCCGCCGCCACCGCCTTCATCGACACCGAACACGTCACCGGCACCACCACCACCGACTCCGCCCCATCGACCAACACCACCAAGGTCTTGAACACCGACTCCGGCTCCACCCCGAGCGCCTCGGCGGCCTCGATCCCGAAATCGGTGCGGGCCGGATCATGGCCGTACTCGGCGACCACATGATCAACCCCAGCCTCAACCAGCGCGCGGACCGCAGGAGTCACAAACCCCAGTATGGGAGACACGGCTAGGTTCGATGACAATGCGCATCGACTCCGAACCCTCCCTCGACCCGGGCGACTACGAGTTCTCCCACACCGTCCGCGTCCGCTTCTCCGAAACCGACGCCATGGGCATCGTCCACCACAGCCGCTACCTCCCCTACCTCGAGGAAGCCCGCGTCGAATACCTCCGACACATCGGCCACCCGTATCACGAGATCCGCGACGCCGGCATCGAGATGGCCGTCCTCGAAGCCTTCGTGCAATACCGACTCCCCCTCAAATTCGACGACGTCGTCAACGTCCACGTCGCCATGGGAACCATCACCCGAGCCACCTTCCAGATGACCTACCTGCTCACCGTCGACGGCCAGATCCGCGCCACCGGCGTCACCGCCCACGGCGCCCTCACCCCCGAGGGCAACGCCACCCGGCTCCCCGACTGGTTCCGCGACTTCACCCCACCGGCGCGAGCCACCTAGCGTTCACCCATGCGCTCGCCGAAGGACTTCTTCCGACCGCTCGCCGTCGGCGCCCCCGAGCCGGTCCGCGAGATCCCATTCCGGCCGAGCCGGATGCTCCACTTCTTCCCGCCGAACAACGACAAGATGCGGGCCAAGGTGCCCGGCATGGTCGGCACCGTCGACGTGCTCGTCGCCAATCTCGAAGACGGCGTCCCCATGGCCGACAAAGAAGCCGCCCGCGCCGGCCTCATCGAAGTCGCCACCACCGTCGACCTCGGCACCACCCAACTGTGGACCCGCGTCAACAGCCTCGACAGCCCCTGGTGCCTCGACGACCTCACCGCCGCCGTCACCCAAGCCGGCGAAGCCATCGACGTCATCATCCTCCCCAAAGTCGAAGGCCCCGAAGACATCCACTACGCCGACCGGCTCATCGCCCAACTCGAAGCCCGCGCCGGCATCAGCCGACCCATCCTCATCCACGCCATCTTGGAAACCGCCCGCGGCGTCGCCAACGTCGAGGAGATCTGCCTCGCCTCACCGCGCATGCAAGGACTCTCCCTCGGCCCCGCCGACCTCGCCGCCAACCGACGCATGAAAACCACCCGCGTCGGCGGAGGACACCCCGACTACCTCGTGCGCGACGACCCCAACCCCGACCACCCCGAGGCCGAGCGCGCCACCCACCAACAAGACCTCTGGCACTACACCCTCGCCCGCATGGTCGACGCCTGCGTCACCGCCGGCATCCTCCCCTACTACGGGCCCTTCGGCGACATCCGCGACCTCACCGCCTGCGGCGACCAGTTCCGCAACGCCTACCTGCTCGGCTGCGTCGGCGCCTGGACCCTCCACCCCGACCAGATCGCCGTCGCCCGCGAAGTGTTCTCACCCTCGGCCGCCGAAGTCGCCCACGCCCGCCGCGTCATCGAGGCCATGGGCGACGGCACCGGCGCGATCATGCTCGACGGCAAGATGGAAGACGACGCCAGCGTGAAACAGTGCCGGGTCGTCGTCGCCCTCGCCGAACAACTCGCCGCCACCGACCCCGACCTCGCCACCCTCTACGCCGCCCCATGAGCGACCTGCGACCCCGCCGCAGCGTCCTCTACATGCCAGCGGCCAACGAGCGCGCCCTCGACAAAGCCCGCACCATTCCCGCCGACGCCCTCATCCTCGACCTCGAGGACGCCGTCGCCCCCGACGCCAAAGACGCCGCCCGAGCCAACGCCTGCGCCGCCGCGGCGAGCGGCGACTACGGCAACCGCGAGATCACCATCCGCTGCAACGCCCTCGCCACCCCCTGGGGCGCCGATGACCTCGCCGCTGCCGCCACCAGCGGCGCCCAGGCCGTCGTCATCCCGAAGATCGAATCCGTCGACGAGCTGGACGCCGTGGTCACCCACCTCGACGCCGCCGGAGCCCCCGCCAACCTCGGGGTGTGGGCCATGGTCGAAACCCCGACCGCCATCGCCGACATCCGATCCATCGCCGCCCACCCGCGCGTGCCGGTGCTGGTGATGGGCACCAACGACCTGTTGAAAGAACTCCGCGCCGAAGCCGGAGCGAACCGCGAAGCCCTCGTGCCCCACCTCGCCGCCGCCCTCCTCGGCGCGCGCGAAGCCGGCAAAGTCATCCTCGACGGCGTCTACAACGACGTGCGCGACCCCGACGGATTCCTCGCCGAAGCCGAACAGGGACGCCGCCTCGGCTTCGACGGCAAAACCCTCATCCACCCCTCACAGGTCGACCCGGCCAATGACACCTGGGCGCCGAGCGCCGAGGCCGTCGACCACGCCGAGCGGGTCATCGCCGCCTTCGAAGCCGCCGAAGCCGAAGGCCGCGGCGTGATCACCGTGGACGGGCGCATGATCGAGAACCTCCACGTCGACAACGCCCGGCGCGTGCTCGCCACCGCCCGCGCCATCGCCGAACTCGGCGGCTGAACCTCAGCCGTCGACGGTGCGGCGGATCTCGACGATCTTCGAGGCCGCGTCGTTCGCGTCGTCGCCCTGATCGGCGAGCAACGCTGAGCGATCCTTGGCCGCTTCGCGCTCGGCGCGGGCCGTGTCAGCTCGGGCGATCGCGGCCTCGGTGCCGTGCTCATTGATGAACTCGGCCCACTCGACCAGCGAATCGACCATCTCGTCCTCGGGGACGACCGCCACATTGCGGCCCTTCACGAACAGATGCCCGCGGCGGTTGCCGGCCGCGATACCGAGATCAGCCTCACGGGCCTCACCTGGGCCGTTCACCACGCACCCCATGACCGCCACCTGCAACGGCAACTGACGCTCACCAAAGGCATCCATGGCGCGCTTGGCGACATCGATCACGTCGATCTCGGCGCGACCGCACGACGGACAGGCAATGAGATCGACGTTTTTACGCTCACGAAGACCGAGCGCCTCGAGCAACTGACGGCCCGCGCGGGCCTCCTCGACCGGATCAGCGGTGAGCGAATAGCGGATCGTGTCGCCGATGCCCTCCATGAGCAGCGTCGCGATACCCGCCGTCGCCTTCACCAACCCGGCCGGCGGCGGACCCGCCTCGGTGACCCCGAGATGCAACGGATGATCGGTCACCTCAGCGAGCTGGCGATAGGCCTCCACCATCAACGGCACACTCGAGGCCTTCACCGAGATCTTCACCAAGTCAAAATCGACCTCAGCGAAATAGGCCAACTCGCGCTGGGCCGACTCGACCATGGCCTCGGGCGTCGCCCCACCATGGCGCTCGTAGAGATCGGGATCGAGCGACCCGGCGTTCACCCCGATACGGATCGGCACCGAACGATCACGGCACTCCGCCGCCACCGCCTTGATGTGCTCGGGCTTGCGGATATTGCCCGGATTGAGACGCAGACCCTGCACACCGGCCTCGAGCGCCGCCAGCGCCATGCGGTACTGGTGATGGATATCGGCCACGATCGGCACCGGGGAACGCGGCACGATCTGCGCGAGACCCTCAGCGGCCTCGGCCTCATTGCAGGTGCAACGAACGATGTCGCAACCCGCCGCCGCGAGGGCGTAGATCTGCTGGAGGGTGCCCTCCACATCGGCGGTCTTGGTGATCGTCATCGACTGGACGCTCACCGGCGCCCCACCACCGACCGGCACCGACCCCACCATGATCTGGCGGGTCGCGCGACGCTCAGTGCTCCACTCGGTCACATCCATGACGGCTCCGATCGCCCGGTCAGCCGACCGGTCTCACGATGTCGAGGTAGAGCCCCGACACGAACAGGAACAACAACACCGTCACCACCGCCATCGTCAACGGCATCAACTTCTCGACATCGGCGTGATAGCGGCGACCACCCCGCTCGCGCGCCCGCTCATAGGTCGCCACTAGGGCGTGACCACCGTCGAGGGGCAACAGCGGGAACATGTTGAACACACCGACGAACACGTTCAACAACGCCAACAACTCGAGCACCCCGGCCAAGCCGGCCACCTCGCCGACATCGTCGCTCACCGAGGTGATGCCAACCAGCGTGGTCGGCCGCGTCGACAGATCGTCGGTCTCACCCGACAGATGACTGAGCACATTCACCGGGTTAAGCACCCTCAACACCCCGACCACCGAATCACCGACCGAGGTGACCATCGAGGAGGCCGCATAGACCGGCGACGACCACCAGGAGCGCTGCACCACATCGACCAACGGCGAGGACGACACCCCGAGGAAAGCGACATCATCGGGACCGCCGACCAGCTCATAGGAACCGAGCGTGACCGGGAGCGTCAACAACGCCCCGTCGCGATCGACCACCACATCGACTACGTCGCCCGGAGCATGCGCCACGATCGCCTCGCCGAGCGGCGCCCCCTCGACCACCTCGACCCCACCGACCGACAGGATCACATCACCGACCGCGATACCGGCCGACTGAGCCGGCAGCCCCTCGGAGGTGCCGCGCACCTCGGCCCCGTCACCGAGCACCGACTGGCCACTCAGCGTGTAGACACCCGACAACAGCACCAGGGCGATCACCATGTGCATGATCGATCCGGCTGAGATCACCAGCAGGCGGCGCGGATACGACTTGGAGCGATAGGCGCGACCCTCCTCAGCCGGATCGACCTCGTCCATCATGTTCATGCCGACGATGCGCACGAACGCCCCGAGCGGCAAGGCCCGGATGCCGTACTCGGTCTCACCGCGCCGGAAACTCCACACCCGCGGGCCGAAACCGATGAAGAACTGCGTGGCCTTCATGCCCGTCCACCGCGCCGTCGCAAAATGACCCAACTCGTGGAGGAACACCGACACCAACAACCCGACCGCGAACACCAGCCACCACACCGAGAAGAACCCGAGCACCGCGAACAGGGCGACCAGCACCGCCACCCGGGCACCGCCGCGCAGCCCGCCGACCAACTCGTCGTCGGCGCGCTCCACCACCGCGCCACCGGCCATCACCTCAGAGGTGAAACGACCGCGCAGCGAGGCATCGGGCACCTTCGGCGCCGGCCACGGGGAGGACTGATCGTCAGTGGGGGATCTCATGATGGTCTCGTTGCGCGCGGGGTCTAGGAGACCCGGGCGGCGAGCCACGTCGAGGCTGACTC
>JAYQAE010000105.1:0-6579 GCA_038136655.1 Ilumatobacteraceae bacterium | reverse complement strand
CGGTCTCGGAGATCTCGTCGCGATGCGGCACCGGCAGCGCCTCCACCGAGAGACCACCGCCGAGATCGATCGGGTCATCGCGGAGCACGATATGGCCATGCTCGACCAACAGCGACCACGGCGCGTCGCTCGCGAGCACCGACCGAAGCCGCGGTTGCGCCCAGACCGGGACCCCGTTCGCCGCGAGCGCCTCGCGGCCCAACTGAGTGAGGCCGGTGAAGTGACCGAGATGCCCATGGGTGAGCAGGATCCCGTCGACGGCCGAGTCGTCGATCGGCCTCGGTGCCAGGTCATCGAGAAGGCGCAACTGCTCACCGATCGCCGGCGTGGCGTCGATGAGCCAACGGCGCCCATCGGCACCAATGAGGGCGAGGCATGCCGGCGTCACGATCTCGGCCTCAACATCGGCGCAGCACGCACGACGACAACCGATCTGCGGCCGACCACCGTCTTGGCCGATACCGAGCACGATCGCCTCGGGCACCCGAGCCCAACCTGCGACCGACCCTCTCGACACAGCCGAACCGTAACGGGCCGAACCCCGGTCCTCGGTAACGTCCACCCCGTGAACGACTCACCCCCCGTCGTCTACGGCGCCGAATGGTGCAAGGACTGCCGACGCTCGAAGCAACTCCTCAAACGACTCAACGTCGAGCACATCGACGTCGACCTCGAAGCCGAACCGGACCGGGCCACCGAAGCCGAGGAGCTTTCGGGACGCAAGCGGATCCCCGTGGTCCACTTCGCCGACGGGCTCGTGCTTTCCGAGCCGAGCGACGACGAACTCGAACGCGCCGTGCGAGAGCGCGGGCTGGTGCCCGAGGGCTCATGACCCGTCAGAGGAGGCTCGTCCTCCCGCCTCTCGAGGCCCGTCACCCCCGACTCGCCATCGCCCTTGGTGCCTTCCTCGGAGTCGCCGGCATCACCCACTTCACCAATCCGATGTTCTTCGACGAGATCGTGCCGCCATGGTTGCCGCCCTCGGAGCGGTTCTGGACCTACCTGAGCGGAGCAGCCGAACTCCTGGTCGCTGCCATGCTGCTCCGCCCGCGTTGGAGACGCCGGGGCACCTTCGCCGCCGTCGCGCTCCTCATCGCCGTCTACCCCGCGAACCTCTACATGACCTGGGACTGGCGCGACCGATCGGTCACCGATCAGATCGTGTCGTGGGTTCGTCTGCCCCTGCAGTTCGTGCTCATCGCGATCGCCCTCGCGATCGCCGGGCCGACCGACCGCCGCGCACCGCGCGACGCCTGAGCGTCAGGCCGCGACCGCGGCCGCCTCGACCACGAGTCCGAGGGTGCGCAGACGACCCTCCGAGGTTGGCGCCGCCAGCGACAGCACCAGTTCGTCGGCGTCGGCGAAGGCGCGGAACTCCTCGAGCCCCGCTGCGACCTCGCTCGGCGTGCCCACCACCGTGTGGCGCATCATGTCGAGCACTTGGCGGCCCTGCGGCGAAGCCACGAGTCGATCGAGGTCATCCTCGGAGAGATCGAGACCGCGGCCGACGAAGAACCTGACGCGATCCCTCGCCGTCCGCTCGAACTCGGCGAGGGCGTCCTCGCGTCGATCCGCGCAGATCACATTGACCGCGGCGTACACGTGCGGCCGCTCGAGCCGGCGCGACGCCGTGAACTCGGACCGGTGCAGCGCGACCGCCTCGCGCAGCGCCGTCGGGGCGAAATGCGAGGCGAACGCGAACGGCGTCCCCAACACGGCCGACAGGCGCGCCCCGTAGAGCGAGGAGCCGAGAATGAACAACGGCACATCCGTACCCGCGCCGGGAACCGCCGACACCCCAGCCACCCGGCTCTCACCGCGGAGATACCCCTCGAGCTCGAGGACATCCTCGGGAAACGTGTCGGCCGATGAGTGGTCTCGTCTCATCGCGCGCAATGTGACCTGATCACTTCCAGGGGCCCGTCCGAGGCCGAGTTCGATACGGCCCGGGTGAAGCGTCGCGAGCATGCCGTACTGCTCGGCCACCACCAGCGGTGAGTGGTTGGGCAGCATCACTCCCCCGGCGCCGAGCACGATGCGCGAGGTGTGGGAAGCGACGTGGGCGATCAGCACCGCCGGCGACGACGAGGCGACCGTCGACATGTTGTGATGTTCCGCGTACCACACCCGAGAACAGCCGAGCTCCTCAGCGTGACGCGCGAGCGCCACCGAGTTCGCCAGCGCATCGGCGGCGCCCTCGCCCTCGCCGATGCGCGCTAAGTCGAGCACGGAGAACACCCGAGTCACCAATCCTCGGGGATCCGGTAGGCGGGAACACCCGCTTCAGGGCGACGGGCGGAGGCTCGCGAGTCGAGGACGCATCCCTCGTGCATGAAACGGTCGCCAGCCGCGATGACCCCCTCGGGGACGCAGCCGGCGAGGAGTTCGATCGCCCCTCCGCAGCCGAGACACCTCGCGGTCGCCATAGTCCGATGGTACCGATCTCGCGGATCGCCCACCCGACCGGTGGATGAGACGTCAGAGGATCTGGCTGAGGAACAGCTTGGTGCGCTCCTCGCGCGGGTTGGTGAAGAAGTGCTCGGGCGTTCCCACCTCGACCACGTCACCCGACTCCATGAACACGAGACGATCAGCGACCTCTCGGGCGAAGCCCATCTCGTGGGTCACGACCATCATCGTCATGCCGCCGCGGGCCAGATCCTTCATCACGTCGAGCACCTCGGAGATCATCTCCGGGTCGAGGGCGCTGGTCGGCTCGTCGAAGAGCATGATCTTCGGCTCCATCGCCAACGAACGCGCGATGGCCACGCGCTGCTGCTGACCACCGGAGAGCTGACCCGGGAACTTGTTGGCTTGCTCGGGGATGCCGACGCGCTCGAGAAGCTCCATCGCCTTGGCCTCAGCCTCGACCCGAGCGCGCTTGCGCACCCAAATCGGTGCGAGCGTGATGTTGTCGAGCACCGTGAGGTGCGGGAACAGGTTGAACTGCTGGAACACCATGCCGACCTCGGAGCGGATCTTCTCGATGTTCCGCATGTCGTTGGTCATCTCGACGCCGTCGACGACGATCTCACCTTCCTGGTGGACCTCGAGGCGGTTGATGCAGCGGATCAGGGTCGACTTGCCCGAGCCGGATGGGCCGAGCACCACCATGACCTCGCGGTCCTTCACGGTGACGTCAACTCCGGCGAGGGCCTGGAAGTCTCCGAACCACTTCTTCACCCCGCGGCACACGATCATGTCGCGGCGCGAGGCCATCTCCTCGGTGAGTGCTTGATCGGCGATGCTCATCTCAGATGCTCCTGGTCTGGTCGGTCGAATAGATCGGTTCCATCAGCGCGCCTGCCCCGCTTGGAGGCGTTCCTCGAGGTTCCTCGACGCTCTCGACATCGAGTACGCGACCACGAAGTAGACGAGCGAAATGAAGAACAGCGCCGGACGCTTCTGCCCGAGGAAGTCGGGCTGGTTCGGGATGGTCGAGTTGGCGATACGCAACAGGTCGAAACCACCGACGATCGCGATCAGCGATGTCTCCTTGAAGGTGGCGATCGCCTGACCGACCAGGTTCGGGATCGACACCCGGAGCGCCTGGGGCAACACGATGAACGCAGTGCGCTGCACCGTGGTGAGACCGAGTGCGTCCGCCGCCTCGTATTGGCCTCGGCGTACGCTCTGGAGTCCACCGCGAATGTTCTCCGCCATGTAGGCGGCCGAGAACACGGTGTAGCCCGCGAACACCGCGGCGAGGTCGCTGATGCCCATACCTCCTGGAAGGAAAAGCGGCAGCATGATCGAGAAGAAGAAGAGCACGGTGATGAGCGGCACCCCGCGGACCACCTCGATATAGGTGGTGGACAGCACCCTGAAGATCGGCATCTTCGAGGTGCGCGCGAGCGAGAGCAGCACGCCAAGCGGGAACGAGGCGAGCATCACGTAGTAGGCGATCGACACGGTCAACACGAAGCCGCCGAGGAACGGCGGCGCCGCGATGTCGAGGGTGGATGGCGTGTTGATGCCGGTGAGCAACCAGTGGAAGAGCACCATGAAGCCGAACCACCCGCCAGCGAAGCGCAGACGCGCCGCGCGCTCGCCAGCGAAGGTCGGCGCGAGCAGTGCCGCTACCGCGATCAGAGCGAACGAGAAGCGCGCCTTCTGCAACATCGGGTACCAGCCGAAGAACGCGGCGACCCAGTGGAAGAGGGCGAGGGCGACGAGAAGCGCCCCGATGACTCGGGCGAGCTCGGATCGGCTTGGCTTGGCCAACAGGTAGAGCAGCGCACCGCCACCGAGGGCGAAGGCGGCGCCCATCGGAACGTCGACCGCGAGCACGTACCCCCAGTCGAACTCGGGGTCACGAAGCACCAAGAACACGATGAACGCCGGGCCGATCACCCACCAGCCGATCATCGTGCGACGAAGCCAACCGAGGTCGATCACTCGAGCGAGCGCGCGACCGGCGAGGTACGTGCCGATCATGATCGCGAACATCACCGTGACCGGCAGCGAGGTCGACGAGTCGATCGTGCCCGACTCGGCTGTCGGCGCGCCGTCGGCAAAGCCGTAGTCGCCGAAGGGGAAGAACCACAACACCCCGCACACGACAACGGCGACCCCGGCGAGCATCCCGATGAACGGAATCTGACGACGATGTGGCTCGGGGACGACCTTGAGCACGGCCAATGACAGGGCGACCAGTCCGGCACCAACCACGAGGAAGCCGGTGCGCACCGCCGAAGGGGTGGTGTCAGGGGCGATGAGCCCCACCACGAGCGACACCGCACCGGTGCCGGCTATCGCGACACCGACCCGACGGACGGTGACCATCGGGTTGAGATTCCAGGCGGCGAAGCTCGCGCCAACCGCGAGGAACAACGCTCCTGCGGCAAACCAGATCCGGACGAACTGCTCGGTCGGATAGTTGTAGGTGAAGAGGAGCCGCATGTTCGTCGCGACGGACGTCCAGTTGGCCTCCTCGGAAAAGATCTGCCCCAGCACCCAGCGCAACAGCCCGAGGAGCACGAGGCTGAAGAACACCGTCTGGATGGCGTTCGACACCGAGGAGAACAGGTTCTCCCTCACCCAGCGGCCAGAAGAGACCGACTCTGCCTCGGGTGCGCGCTGCGCTGCGGGAACGGTCACTTCGCTCATGTCAGCGCTCCACGATCGCGAGTCGACGGTTAATGGTGTTGACCACCGAAGAGATGCTCAGCGAACAGGCGAGGTAGAAGACCATGTAGATGCTGAACACCGCCAGGGTCTGCGAGTTCTTGTTGTAGACGGTCTGTCCGACCTGGACGATCTCGGAGAAGCCGACCGCGATACCGAGGGAGGTGTTCTTCGTGATGTTCAGGTACTGGTTGCCGAGCGGCGGCATGACCACCCTGAAGGCCTGCGGCAGCACCACCTTGCGGAGCGCCTGACCGCGGCTGAGCCCGAGGGCGGCGGCCGCCTCGCTCTGTCCGGCCGGCACAGCGAGGATGCCGCCGCGGACGATCTCGGCGATGAAGCTCGAGGTGTAGAAGACGAGACCGAAGAAGAGCGAGGCGTAGAACACCGTCATCGTCAGGCCGGTGGGCCCGTAGTTGACGAAGCGGCCCTCCGACAGGGTCGGCTTCATCGCGTCGATCGGTCGTGAACCGCGGCCGTCACCGAACTTGTCGGCGATCACGCCGAAGAGGTCGCTACCCGAGTTGATAATCCAGCTCGACAGCCCGGGCCACCCGCGGACGACGACCAGGACGGCGAGCAGAGCGGCGACCACCGCGAAGATCATCCGGAACCAGTCGTCGTCGATGAGCTTCGCGAGGCCGGCCGGGGTGCGACGACTGTCGAGGAACCGCTTGATCCACAGCACAGCGCCGCCGAGCGCGGCGACGCTAAGCAGGAGTTGCATGAGCCCCTGGGGAATCGAGCCCCACGCGGACTCCACTGCCCCGAAGATCGGACCGAGGAAGGCCATGACCGGGTTCGCGAACCAAGCGACCACGGCGATCACGGCGAGCGCCGCGAGGGTGAAGCCCGTGGCATGGGTGTTGCCACCCTCTCTATCTTGGCGACGCTTCAGCGACCGGCGCACGAACCACACGGGGACCATCGCGACGAGCACCATCGAGACGAATTGGTAAAAACCGTCGGCGAGGAACACCCGAGGGAGCGAGATGCCCTTCTGGGAGACGATGACCCAGCCGGGGATCGGACCCGAGTCGGCGGTCAACTTGCCGAGCGAGCCCAAGATGGCGAGCCAGAGGATGATCTGCACGAGCACCGGCACGTTTCGAAGGGTCTCGACGTAGATCGAGGAGACCTTCCTCGCGAGCCAGTTCTTGGAGAGCCGAGCGATACCGACGGCGATGCCGATGATCGTCGAGACGATGATGCCGATCGAGGCGATGCGAAGGGTGTTGACCATGCCGACCCACAGGGCGCGACTCATGGTGAGGCGGCGCTCCTCGGTGTCGACGGTCTGGATGCCCTCGCCGAGCTGGATGTTGGCCGGCTCGTCGAGCCAGTCATAGGACACGGGGATGCCCTTGGCAGCGAGGTTGGTGCGCGCCTGGGCGGCGAGGAACCAGAAGACGGCGAGCACCGCGACGAGCACGACGATCTGGACCAGCCACT
>JAYQAE010000104.1:0-6596 GCA_038136655.1 Ilumatobacteraceae bacterium | reverse complement strand
GCATGCCCAAGGGTGTCATGTACGCCACCGGCGAGATCACCCAGTTCTTCTGCGGCCTCGGTTTCCCGGCCATCGGTCTGCCGGTGCCCGAGGCGGCCTCGGACATCGCCGGGGTCGTATCTGGGGTGCATGAGCGTGGTGAGTCAGCCGTCTCGCTCGTCGGCGCGCCGCTCATGCATGGCACCGGGCTCTGGCTCGGGGCGCTCATCCCCCACCTCGGAGGCGGGCACATCGTGACCCTCACGAGCCGCAGCCTCGACCCTCACGAGGTGCTCGGAACGATCTCGATGCGGCGAGCCACCCACGTGACCATCGTCGGTGACTCGTTCGCCAAGCCCATCATCGCTGCGATCGACGAGGCCGCGGATCGCGGCGAGGCGTATGACCTCTCCTCGGTGAAGATGGTTCTGTCCTCAGGAGTCATGTGGACCTCGGAGGTCAAGGAAGCCATGCTCGACCGTCTCCCCCAAGTGTTCCTCTACGACGCGATGGGGTCGAGCGAAGGATCGATGGGTTCGCAGATCTCGATGCGCGGCATGTCGACCGCGACGGCGCGCTTCTCGGCGAACCCCACCACGAAACTGTTCGACGAAAACGATCGTGAGATCGCGCCCGGTTCCGACGAGATCGGTCGGGTCGCCGCCGGAGGTCTCGTCCCCCTCGGCTACTTCAAAGATCCGGAAAAGAGCGCAGCAACGTTCCGGGTCATCGACGGAGTCCGCTACTCCTTCCCCGGGGACATGGGCCAGATCCTCGAAGACGGCACGCTCGTGCTTCTCGGCCGTGGCAGCCAGGTGATCAACTCCGGCGGCGAGAAGATCTTCCCTGAGGAGGTCGAGGAAGCCGTCAAGCGAGTAGACGGGGTCGTCGACTGCCTGGTCGTCGGTGTCGACGACGAGAAGTTCGGCCAGACGGTGACCGCGGTGCTGAGCGGCTCCTCTGAGGTGACCGCCGAGTCGGTGATCGCGGGTGTCAAGGATCAACTCGCCGGCTTCAAGGCGCCACGCCACATCGTGATCGTCGACACCGTGCCGCGAGCCCCAAACGGCAAGGCCGACTACAAAGCGGCGCGTGAACTCGCCGTTGCCGCGCTCAGCTGAGCCTCAGCGGAATCGCCGCAACCGGAGGCTGTTCGACACCACGAACACGCTCGACAACCCCATCGCCGCGCCCGCGACCAGCGGGGACAGCTGCCCAGTCATCGCGAGTGGGATAGCCGCGACGTTGTAGCCAAACGCCCAAAACAGATTAACGCGGATCGTGCGAAGCGTTCTCCGCGAGAGGCGGATCGCGTCCACCACCGCCGAGAGATCGTCGCGAACCAGCGTGATGTCCGCCGCCGCGATAGCGACATCCGTGCCCGAACCCATGGCGAGACCGAGATCGGCCGCCGCGAGCGCGGCGGCATCGTTGACCCCGTCACCCACCATCGCCACTACGCGTCCCTCAGCTGACAGGTCGCGCACCAACGTAAGTTTGTCGGCGGGCATCACTCCGGCGAGTCGCCGCTCGATGCCGAGGCGGTCGGCCACCTCGTTGACCACCTCCGCCCGATCGCCGGAGGCGAGAACCGGTTCGAGTCCGGCTGCCCTCGCCGCGGTGACCGCGGAGAGGCTCGAGTCCTTCAACTCGTCAGCGAGGGCGATCCAGCCGAGAACCGTGCCGTCCGCTGACACCTCCACCACGGTGACATCGGCTCGGTCCCACGCCGGCGACGCATCAGCGCCTCTCGCGCGCCCGACCAGGATCCGGCGCCCGTCGACCATCCCCTCCACCCCGATTCCGGGGTGCTCGATGACCTCGGTCGCTCCAGCGGTCGGCTCAGGTGCGGCCACGGTGATCGCACGGGCGATCGGATGGGTACTGCCCGACTCAACCGAGGCCGCGACGTTGAGCAGCTCATCACGTTCCCGGCCCGAGTTCACCCGAACCTCGACGACCGCCATCATCCCGGTCGTGACCGTGCCGGTCTTGTCGAGGACGAGCGTGTCGACGCGACGGGTCGCCTCGAGAACCTCCGGACCACGGATGAGAATGCCGAGCCGCGCTCCCCGGCCGGTGCCGACGAGCAAGGCGGTCGGCGTCGCAAGACCGAGCGCGCACGGACAGGCGATGATGAGCACGGCCACCCCAGCGGAGAACGATTTCTCGACCGACCCGTCGATGAGCATCCACGCGATGATCGTCACGATCGAGAGTCCGATGACGATCGGAACGAACACCGCTGACACCCGGTCGGCGAGGCGTTGCACCGGCGCCTTTCCCGACTGCGCCTCGTTGACCATGCGGGCCATCTGAGCGAGCTGGGTCGCGGCGCCGACCGCTGTGGCTCGCACCACGAGCAACCCGGAGGTGTTGACGGCAGCGCCCACCACTCGATCGGAGACGGTGACGGGCACCGGCAAGCTCTCACCCGTGACCAACGACATGTCGATCTCCGATGTGCCCTCAACCACCTCACCGTCGGTGGCGACGCGGTCACCAGGGCGCACGAGGAATTCGTCGCCGACGGCAAGATCGGCGATATCGATCTCCACGAGACGTCCGTCGGACTCGCGACGCGTGACCTGATCGACTCCGAGGTCAAGGAGTGCACGCAGCGCCTCACCGGCTCGTCGTTTCGCTCTGGCCTCGAAGTAGCGGCCACCGAGAATGAAGGCGACCACAGTGGAGGCCACCTCGAGATAGATGTGTGGCGTCCCGTCTCCGCCATCGAGGCTCATCGACATCGTCATCCCGATCTCGCCGGCATCGGTCGCTACGAGCGCCCAGAGCGACCAGAGGGTCGCAGCCGACACCCCGACTGAGACCAAGGTGTCCATCGTCGCCTGACCGTGGCGCAAGTTGCGCCACATGGCGTTGTGGAAGGGCCACGCCGACCAGGTCGAGACCGGGAGCGCGAGTGCGAGCGTCACCCACTGCCAGCCGTCGAACTGGAGAGAGGAGATCATCGACAGCGCGAGGACCGGGGTCCCGAGAACGGCTGCGAGAACGAGTCGACCTCGCAGGTCGGCAAGTCGTCGATCGGAGTGTGTGGTGTCGTCGTCATCACTTCGAGAGGCTCCGTAGCCGACGCCGATGACCGTGGCCACACAGTCGTCGATGACCGAGTCAAGGCCGTGCTCGCGAAGCAGGGTCGGGTCGATGGAGATTCGAGCGCGTTCGGTCGCGTAGTTCACGCTCGCGGTGATGCCCTCGGAGCGATTGAGGCGCCGCTCGATGCGCGCGGCACATGCCGCGCAGGTCATCCCGGTGACCGAGAGGTCGACCGTCGCGCCGTCGAGGGTGGCAGACTCAGCCGACATCGAAGCCGGCCTCATCGATCGCCGCGACGATGCGCTCGCGATCGAGGGAGGTTCCGGTGACCGTCACCGTCTTCGCATCGAGGTCGACGAGCACGGCCGACACGCCGTCGAGCGCCGAGACCTCGGTGGTGACCGCCGCCTCACAGTGACCGCAGGTCATCCCGGGAACGCTGAGCACCATCGAGTGCGAGTCCACGAGGTCAGCCTAGGCGGAGGACTTGAGCCTTCGCTCGAGGAACGCGAGCACCTCCTCGACCGAGGCGTCATCTCGCTGTTCGGTAAGTACCGAGTGATCAGACGACGCTGAACTCGGCAGTTCAACGGCGATGAAGGCGTCGCCGAGGAGGCGTTTGAGCGTCTCAAACCGTGTGCCGACCATTCGGTCCCCGGTGAAGCGGAGTCCGAGTACCTCGCATCCGTGTGAGGCGCGCTGGACCACTGCCTCGAGATCGTCCGGAGAGAGGCTCAGATCACCCGCCCGATCAGCCCCAACGGCGATCGGAAGGGACGGCTGCGACAGCACCGGGGCCTGCATCAACTCGTCGACCATCATCCCGAGGGCGAAGCCTCCGGAGAAACACATCCCGACGGCACCAATCCCCGATCCACCCACCTCGGCGTGGAGGGAGCGGCCGAGGGCCCGGAGCCAACCGATGACTGGCGACGTGCGCCCGACCGCCCAGGTGGTGAACTCTGATGAGACGCAGACCCTCGCGAAGGTCGAGGCGAGGTAGCCGCGGCTCGGCGGCCGATCAGGGGTTCCGACGAGAACCGGCATGGCGACCGTAAAGCCCCGGTCCACGACCTCCTCCGCGAAGCGCTTCACCTTCGGGGTGATGCCGGGGATCTCATGGATGACGATGACGAGCGGGCCTGAGCCGCGACGGAACACCCCGTGGGTGATCCCTGCGGCGGTGAATTCCGAGTGCTCCCAGCCGTCCAGTGTGTTGTCGGTGGTCATGATCCGAGGGACTCCAATGCTCGGTCGGCGAGCTCCTCGACCGCGGTGCGGAACGTGGCGAGCAGCTCGGGTGAGGCCCCATCGCCCATGGCGCCGTGGATGTAGCGGGCGTAGACGCCCTCGGAGATCGCGGCGAGCCGGAAGCATGAGAAGGCGACGTAGTAATCGATGCCGTCGACATCGAGGCCCGATCGATCGGCGTAGCGGCCGACGATCTCCTCATATGAGGGGAAACCCTCGAGCCCGGTCGGGTCGTTGTGGCGAGCGCGGGCCGGGTCGCCACCAGCCCAGTAGACGCCGAGATAGCCGAGGTCAGCGAGCGGGTCTCCGAGTGTGCACAATTCCCAGTCGAGCACCGCCGCGATCCGGCCCGTCGTCGTGTCCGTCAAACAGTTCCCGAAACGGAAGTCACCATGAGCGACCGCCACAGCCTGCTGCGACGGAACCGCGGCCGCGAGACGCCTCGCGACCTCATCGACGGCGGGGAGGTCACGGGTCTTCGACTGCTCCCATTGGCTCGACCACCGGCGCACCTGTCGCTCCACATAGCCGTCGCGCTTCGCCAGACCACCGAGGCCGATCGCATCGACATCGGCGGCGTGAAGGTCAGCGAGGACGTCGATGAGGTGCAGTGCCGCGGCCCGTCGAACATCGGGAGCCATCTGCGCCGCGCGCTCGGGCGAGTCGAGCACCTCACCGTCCACGAAGGACATGACATAGAACGGGGCCCCGTTGACCGACTCGTCTTCGCAGAGTCCGAGCGTGGTTGGCACCGGCACTGAGGTGGTGCCGACCGCTGAGATGATCCGGTGCTCCCGAGCCATGTCGTGAGCGGTGGCGAGCACATGGCCGAGTGGGGGGCGGCGCAGCACGAACCGGGTTCCGGACGCGTCGGTCACGCGATACGTCAGGTTGGAGCGTCCGCCCTCGATCGTCTCGAAGGTGAACGGTTCAACGAGCCCGTCGACGTTGCGCGTGAGCCAGTCAGAGACCCGCGCTACATCGATCCCGAGCACGATCAGACGGTAGTTGGCCCGAGCGCGGTCGGTCAGCCCGGACGACCGACCGCCACGACCTTCCCCCAACGGACGTTGGCGACCTTCACGTGCGTTCCGGTATTCGGGGCGTGGACCAATTGACCGTTGCCCAGATAGATGCCGACGTGGCTGATCGGCGAGTAATAGAAGAGGAGGTCGCCGGGCTGCGCCGCAGCGATCGGCACGCGCGGGATCGCCGCCGCTTGCATCCGCGAGTTACGCGGCAGATTGATACCGGCCTGAGCCCATGCGTAATAGGTGAGTCCGGAACAGTCGAAGGCGACACCGGGTGAGGCCTGCGCGTAGCGATAGGGCACACCGAGCTGGCCGAGTGCGGCCTGGATGGCAACGCCAGCGAGTCCGCTCGGCGCCGGATAGTTCGTGATGACCGGCGCCGAGGCGCCTGATCCGCCTCCCGAGCCCGTTGAGGACCCACCGGCCGAGGCCCCCGCGGCAGCGGCCGCCCGTTGGGCCTCAAGCTCCCGTTGCAGACGCTCGAAAGCCTCTTGGGAGCGTCGCTGCTCTTCAGCCTCAATGAGATCGCCGAGCCGCGCCTCAGCGTCGGACTTGGCGTCCTCATAGGCCGACGTCCATTCCTCGACGAGGGCCAATTTGTCGGAGATGTCGGTCGAGAGCGCAGCCGACTCCGAGCGGAGACGATCGAGCTCTGCTCGCTCGAGGCCGAGCTCGCGAATGGTCTCACCGAGATCGTCCGTGGTTCCCGCTCCGACGGAGAGCGCGATCCGCGAGTACTGATCGCGCTGGAGGTTGTCGCTGTAGGTCGCCGCATCGGAGAGCAGGGGGCCGAGCACATCGGTGCCCGAGCGGGTGAAAGCTCGGACCGCGACGGTCGCAAGATCCCCCTGGAGCGCGGACAACTCCGACTCGCGCTCGGCGACGCGTGACTCGGCGAGCGCGATGTCCTCCGACAGCCGTCGCTGATCATCCATGGCGACGGCGTAGTCCTCAGCGAGCGTGTCCGCCTTGATGTGGAGCCGGTCGAGCTCGTCGACGATGCGCTCCACTTCCCGGCGCTGGTCATCGATCGACTGGGCGCCGACCACCGAGGGCGTCAGCACCGTCGAGACAAGAATGACCGCGGACGCAGCCACCGCGCGGCGGCGCAACGGATGAAGGCCATCGAACATGACCACCGAAGGCTACCCAATATTACGAATGTGTTGCGATCAGAGACTTGCTGATCCCAGCCGTGCCGTCACTCCCATTCGATCGTGCCCGGCGGCTTCGAGGTCACGTCGTACGCCACGCGGTTGATCCCGGGCACCTCATTAA
>JAYQAE010000103.1:0-6615 GCA_038136655.1 Ilumatobacteraceae bacterium | reverse complement strand
TGACCCGCTCGGTCACCACGAACTCAACCAGCGGTGGTGACCCGCTCGGTCACCACCTTTGACGACCCGCCGGGTTGCATCGACACGCCGAGGAGCGAATCCCCCGCCTCCATGGTGCGCTTCTGGTGAGACACGATGATCAACTGCGCCTCGCGACGGAACTCCTGGATGAGTTGCAAGAAGCGGTGCAGGTTCACGTCGTCGAGCGCGGCCTCCACCTCGTCCATCACGTAAAACGGCGACGGCCGACTGCGGAACACCGCGAACAGGAAGGCGAGTGCGGTCAACGACCGCTCCCCTCCCGAGAGCAGCGACAACTTCTTCACGTTCTTGCCGCCGGGCTTGGCCTCGACCTCGATCCCGGTGGCCAGCAGATCCTCCGGAGCGGTGAGCTTGAGCGCCCCTGATCCACCCGGGAAGAGACTCGCGAACAACTGGGTGAAGTTCGCGCTCACATCAGCGAAGGCCGCGGCGAACACGGTCTGGATCTCACCGTCGATCGCCGCGATCACGCGATTCAGGTCGCGCCGCGTCGACCGCACATCCTCCAACTGCTCCTCTAAGAACTGGTGTCGCTGGTTGAGTTCGTTGAACTCCTCAAGAGCGAGCGGATTGATCGGCCCGAGGAGGCGAAGCTCGCGCTCGAGCTCGCGCACCCGCCCGGCGGCGGTCGCCCCCTCGGGAAGCTCAGGAAGCGGTGCTGCCTCGGCGGCCTCGGGCTCAACATCGAGGTCGCGCCGAAGTGTCTCCACTGCGGTCTCGAGCCTCAGTCGGGCCTCGGCCTCGTCAAGATCCGCCCGATGCGCCCGCTCTCGGGAGGCTTCGAGTGACTGTTCGGCCTCCACCCTGGCCCGGCGCACCTCGTCGAGCTTCGAGGTCATCTCGCGCACCTCGTCGCTCTGGCGTCGGCGTCGCTCGCTCAACTCGGCGTGGATCTCCTCGATCTCGGTGAGGCGGGTCGAGACCCACTGCGAGAGACGCTCGACCGCCACGATCGATCGCTCCAGGTCGAGACGGCGCTGCTCAGCGTTGCTCCGCGCCTCGAGGTCGGCATCGAGGCGGGCCTCGGTCTCTGAGATTCTCCGGCGAAGGAACTCCTCGCGCTCGCGATAGCCGGCGGAGCGCACCTCAAGATCACGCCGGCGAGAGGCCAGCACCGCAGCGCGCGCGTCGACCTCGGCCTGCTCCTCCCGACGACGTCGCTCAGCCTCGGCCTCGGCCTGCTCATCGGACTCAAGAGTCGGGAGCACCGACTCCATCTCGGCCATCCGGGTGCGCTCCGACTCGAGGTGGGCGACCAACCCCTCGAGGGAGGTGGCGAGGGACTCTCGCTCACCAGCGAGTTCTCGCCGGCGCGACTGGGCGCTCTCAAGCGCCTCCGAGGCCGCGTGGAAACGACCGTCGTTCAGGTCGAGTCGCCGGCCGACTTCCACCTCGGCCGAGCGGGCGCGCTCAAGTTGGGCCGCCGCCCCCGAGAGCCCCTGCTCGGCCGCTTGGAGAGCGGCTTCGGCCGAGTCCGCCGCGGCAACCGCCTCGGCCAACGCCGCCGCCGTCGCCCCACCCGATGAGGTGCCGATACGCCAGCCGCTCGGAGCGAACCGGTCACCCTCTCGGGTCACCACCGTCAGCGAGGGATCGGCGAGCGCGATGTCGACTGCCCGATCGACATCATCGGCCACCACCGCTCGGGCGAGTAGCGACTCCAGCAGCTCCGGCACCCCCGAGGAAGAGGAACTGACCCGACCGAGCAGCGGCGCCGCGCCGTCGATCGCTCCGACCGGCTCTCGTGAGGTCCCACCGGTCGCGATAACCGCTCCGGTGGTCCCGGCGCCGCGCAAGGTCGCGAGCGCCCTTCGCGCCGAACCAGGCCCGTCGACCACGACCGCCGCGAGCGCGTCCCCGAGTGCAGCCTCGACCGCGTCGGCCCAACCGTCCTCGATGGTGACCAGCTCGAGCAGGGTGCCAAGCACCCCCTCGACACCGACCAGGCGCTCCGCGCCGGCCCTCGCCCGCGCCGAGTCGAGCGCCATCTGGAGTGCCTCCGCCCGAGCCGACGTGCGAGAGCGCGCCTCGGCGCACCGCTGTCGCTCACCGGTCGCTCGCTCCATCTCGGCGGCCGCCGCCAGGCGCCCGGACTCGGCCGCGATGAGTTCCTCCACCAGCGGGCCCTCTCCCGACGCCGCCTCGGCCACCTCGGTTCGAAGCCGTTCGATCTCACCGTCGAGCTCGACGAGACGACGAGCGGCCTGCTCGACCCGATCAGCGACCCGGCGACGCTCGTTCTCGGATCGGTCGACCGAGGCGCGCACCGACCGAAGCTCGCCTCGCACCTCCGCCGCGGCACTCGCCGCACGCGACCCCGAATCGACCGCCGTGCCGACGCTGTCGCGGTCGGCGGTGAACGTCTCCTCGTCGGCGATGAGTTCGGCGAGTGCCGGTTCGTACCCGGCGAGACCTTCGAGCACTTCAGCGAGCTCGGCTCGATAGCCGGCGACGTCCGCCTCGAGGGTGGCGATCAGACCAGCATCCATCAGTTGGCCGCGGTCGCGCTCGAGCCCCCGACGACGCTCGGCGAGGATCCCGACCAGACCGCGCGCCCGCTCCCTCAGTTGCTCGGCGGCCACGAGTTGGTCGCGGACGTCGTGCTCTCCGCGCGCGGTGAGGCGAGCCTCGATCGCGAGCGCCTCGGTGTCGAGGCGCGCGAGGTCGGACTTGGCGGTCTGCTCGGAACGAGAAGCCTCGAGACGAGTGGTCTCGATCGACTCGAGGCGAGCCCGCATCGCCGCGATCTCACGACCGGCGACATGGATGCGGAGGGTGTCGAGTTCTGACTGCAGATCGCCGTGACGCTGGGCAGCTTGCGCCTGTCGCTCAAGCGGTCGAAGTTGACGACGTACCTCGCGCACCAGATCCTGCAACCGGAGGAGGTTTGCCTCGGTCGCGTCGAGTCGGCGCTCGGCCTTCTCCTTCCGTTTCCGGAACTTCAAGACCCCGGCGGCTTCCTCGATGATCGCGCGGCGATCCTCAGGACGCGCGTTCAACACGGCGTCGATCTGACCCTGGCTCACGATGACGTGCTGCTGGCGACCCACACCCGCGTCTGAGAGCAGTTCCTGCACGTCGAGCAGCCGGCAGGGAACGCCGTTGATCGCGTACTCGCTGTCCCCAGAGCGGAAGAGGATCCGGGTCACCGTCACCTCGTTGAACTCGACCGGGAGCAGTCCGGCCGAGTTGTCGAGGGTCAGGCTCACCTCGGCGCGGCCGAGAGCCGGTCGTTTGGCCGTCCCCGCGAAGATGACATCGTCCATCTTCTGGGAGCGGACCGCTTTCGGGGCCTGCGCGCCGAGCACCCAGGCGATCGCATCGACCACGTTCGACTTGCCCGACCCGTTCGGGCCGACGACGACGGTCACTCCCGGCTCGAGCGCCATCTCGGTCGCGTCGGCGAATGACTTGAAGCCCTTGAGGGTGAGACTCTTCAGGAACACGGTGGAGTCGAATCTACTCCCCCACCCCCGAGCGGAACGGTACGTCAGCGCTGGCAGACGGGGCAGTGGTAGGTGCCGCGCTGGGCCAAGGTCGAGCGGCGGATCCAACCGCGGCCGCAGGTCGGGCACCGCTCGCCGGACCGGGCATGCACCCGATGCTCGCGCTGGAACTCTCCCGGTCGGCCGTCGACGCCGACGTATTGGGCATCCGACAGGGTCGAGCCCCCTGCGGCGACCGCCTCGCGAAGGACGTCGACGATCGCTGAGGCCAGACGGCGTTCACCGGCCGTTCCGAGGCCGTCGCTTCGTCGAGTCGGTCGAAGGCGGGCGCGATGGCAGATCTCGTCGGCGTAGATGTTGCCGATACCCGCGATGAACGACTGGTCGAGGAGTAGTGGTTTCAGCGCTCGGCGCCGCTCTCGGAGTCCTCGACGGAGATCGCGGAGGTTGAGTCCGTCGCGCAGCGGGTCAGGTCCGAGACGCGCGAGTTCGGGCACCTCGGTGGCCACCCGCTTCGGGTCGAAGACGACGACCTCACCGAAGGTCCTCGGATCGACGAAGAGCAGTCGGCGACCGTCGTCGAGACAAGCGTCGACCTGTGTGTGGGCGGGGGCGACGGCTCCCCCGTCGACCAGCAGAACCTGTCCGCTCATGCGGAGGTGGATCATCACGGACCGACCGGTGTCGAGCCCGAGGAGCAGGTACTTGCCGTGCCGGTCGAGACCATCCACTCGGGCCCCGGTCAGTCCCGCGATGAGCGCTGCGCGCGACGTCCGGCGCACCACCCGGTCCCTGCCGATGGCGACCTCGGTGAATCGACGTCCGGTCAGCCCTTTCGCGAGACCGAGTCGAACGACCTCGACCTCGGGCGCCTCGGGCACGGGATCACCCGTCGAGTCCGTCGAGGGCGTCGAGCGCGGCGGCCTGCTCGGCCTCCTTCTTCGACCGGCCCGAGCCCGAACCGAGAAGCGTCCCCTCGGAGAGGACGTGGGCGGTGAACACCTTGTCGTGATCGGGTCCGGTCGCCGACGACCGGTACTCGGGTGGCTCGCGTCCATCAGCGGCCAGACGCTCCTGGAGCGCAGACTTGCGATCGAGGCGGTGGAGACCGTCGAGAGCGCGCTCAAGGCGTGGCGCAACCTGCGTGACGACGAGACGACGAGCAGCCTCGACACCGCCGTCGAGATACACGGCACCGAGCACGGCTTCGAACGCGTCGGAGAGGATGGAATCCTTGTCGCCGCCCCCGGCCGCTCCCTCACCACGACCGAGATAGATGTGGTCTCCGAGTCCGATCGCGCGAGCCACATCGGCGAGCGCCCGCTGGTTGACGACCGCCTTGCGGAGATCGGTGAGCGCTCCCTCGGCGCGATCCGCGTATCGGTGATAGGCGAGGTCGGCGATCACCCAACCGAGTACCGCGTCACCGAGGAACTCGAGGCGCTCATTGCTCTCGGCCGCCTCGTGCTCGGCCACCCAAGAGCGGTGGCTCAGCGCGCGACGGAGCAGGCCGAGGTCATCAAAGCGATGCCCGAGGGCCTCCTCGAGGGCGGATAGGTCGTCAGGCCCGGAGACCACCGTGGTCAGGAGGTCGCGCGGTCGTGTACGTAGTCGACCGCGTCGCGGACGGTCTTGAGATCCTCGAGATCCTCATCATCGATTCGGAAGTCGGCGATCCGGTTCGAGAGCGCCTCCTCGAGGGCCTCGACGAGCTCGATCAGCGCGAGCGAGTCCGCTTCGAGGTCATCGACGAACGACTGACCCTCGCCGATGGCGGAGGGATCGATCTCGAGGATGTCGGCGAGGCGGTCGCGGACGATCTCGAGGATCTCGTCGCGGGTGATCGTGGCGCTGCTGTCGTCGGACACGCCTTGATCATAGGTCGCGGGGACCCTGCGTTTCAGACCTCGGGGCGCACGGCGCGGCCGATCTCGCCGACCACATCGGCCTCGACCATCTCCCTCGCGACCGACACCGCGTTCGTGATCGCGCGCGCGCTCGACGAACCGTGGGAGATGATGCAGACACCGTCGGTGCCGAGCAGCATGGCACCGCCGTAGGTCTCCGGGTCGAGGCTCGCGTAGAGCGGGAGCAGCGACGGCATGAGCGCTTCGGCGTGCGGGGCGTTGGCCGGATCCGCTCCGAACGCCCCGAGGAGCGCCCCCACCACCGTCTTCATCCCACCTTCGAGGGTCTTGAGCACCACGTTGCCCGTGAACCCGTCGGTCACGACGACATCGCAGGTGTCGGCCATCACGTCGCGCCCTTCCACATTGCCGATGAAGTTCAGGGAACCATCGTCGACCGCCGAGAGAAGGGCGAAGGCCTCCTTGCGGAGCGAATCCCCCTTGCCCGGCTCCTCCCCGATCGAGAGGAGGCCGACGCTCGGATTCGGGAGGTCGAATCGATGGCGGGCGAACACGGATCCCATAAGCGCGAACTGAACGAGCCAGTCGGCTTGCACCTCGGAGTTCGCGCCCGCGTCGAGCAGCACCGTCGGACGACCGCCGGGGACCGGGATGATCGTCGCGATCGCCGGTCGACCGACTCCCTTGATGCGACCCATCCGGAGCAGGGCCGAGGCCATGGTGGCGCCGGTGTTCCCAGCCGAGACCATCGCCGAGGCCGCGCCGTCTCGAACCGCCTCAGCCGCGCGTACGAGCGTGGAGTCCTTCTTGCGTCGAACGCCGGCCGCCGGGTCGTCGTCCATGTCGATGACCTCGGACGCCTCGATGATCGGCAGCCCACCGGTATCGACGCGGTCCGGGAGATCAGCGGGGCCGACCAGCACCACTGGCGTGCCGCCCTCGGCGGCGATCTTGGCTCCCTCGACGATCGCGCCGGGGGCGTTGTCTCCGCCCATCGCGTCGACGGCGATGGGGAGCATGGTCGTCATAACCGACCCGGGTGTCGCCCGATCAGGCGACGTCGACCACGACGCGGTTCTTGTACCAGCCGCAGGACTGGCAGACCGTGTGCGGGGTCTTCGCGCTTCCGCAGCGCGGGCAGGTGCTGCGCGCCGGGGCGTCGAGCTTCCAGTTGCCGGCGCGGCGACTGCGGGTCTTCGACTTCGACTTCTTCTTCTTCGGAACTGCCACTTGGGTTCTCCGGACTCGTGTTCGACCTG
>JAYQAE010000102.1:0-6704 GCA_038136655.1 Ilumatobacteraceae bacterium | reverse complement strand
CGGCCCGCACGGCGATCGCGCACGCGTCAGACGGTCGGCACGACAGCGTGGACTCTGACCCCTCGGCATCCTCGATCCGGAGCGATGCGTGGAAGGTGTGATCGCGTACTTCGGTAACAACCACCCCGACCGGCTTGGCCCCGAGGGAGTGGACGACGTCGAGAAGGAGGTCGTGGGTCATTGGCCTCGGGGGAACGATGCCCTCCATGGCGGAGTGGATGGCGGCCGCCTCGGGTGAGCCGATGTAGATCGGCAGGAGGCGACCCTCACCCTCGGTCTCGCGAAGCAACAGAAGCGGTGTGTTGGCGGGCACCTCCACCCTGACTCCCAACAACTCCATCTGGCGCATCACCAGAACTTACCCCTGCTCGGCGGCGCGAGTCGGACCGGGTCAGAAACGTGACCGGATTGCCGAGGTGACCATGGCCGAACGCAGTCGACCACCGAGGTGCTCGAGCTCAGCGAGCCGCTCCCCCATCTCACGGCGGGCCTCGGGGCTGCGAAGCCGCGCCCTCGCTGCGACCAACTGCTCGAAGAGGGCCACCTCCCGCTCGGCGCTCGTCTTCCATGAGCGCAGGTGCCGTGCCTCAACGCCGGATACGAGCAGGTCGCGGGCGATACGACCCACCTCAACCTCGCCCTCGCCGTAGGTGGGGACACCGGCGGTGCTAAGCGGAGCGACGATGCCGAAATCTTCCAACGAGGCGAGCTGGCTCTCGGTGAGACCGGTCATGCCGAGGAACTCCCCGCGCTCGACGAGCACGCCCGGCAGGAGCCGCGGCGCCGGGACAGAGGATCCGTTCGCGCTGTCATCGGAGGCCGGGCGGCGACGAAACGGAATCGGCGAATCGGCGCGACCGTGCCCAGAGGGATGCGAGGACACCGACGAATCGGGGACGGTCATCGGAGCTGTCGCGTCCTCTGCTCGCGGTCTGAGATGTTCCCCGGATGGATCGATCTCCCCTGAATCGAGCCGGTCCTTGATGACCCGCAACGGGAGGTAGTGCTCGCGCTGCTCGGTGAGGATCACGCGGAGGAGCTCCACATCGGCCTCGTAGAACTTGCGGTAGCCCGATGCCGTTCGCTCGGGGGCGATCAACCCTTGGCTCTCCAAGAAGCGGATCTTCGAGATGGTGACGTCGGGGAACTCCTCGAGGAGGATGCCGAGCACCTCGCCGATGGCCAGATGGCCCCGGGTGTCGACCTCAGCCATCCGACCGCTCGAAGTAGACCAGGTGGAACTTGCCGATCTGCACCTCGTCGCCGTGCTGGAGCATGGTGGCCTCGATTCGCTCCTGGTTCACATAGGTGCCGTTGAGCGAGCCGGAGTCGAGGATCTCATGCCCGCTGTCGCGCCGAAGGATTTCGGCGTGTCGCCGTGACACCGTGATGTCGTCCAGCATGATCTCGGAATCGGGATGGCGGCCGATCCGGGTGGCTGGACTTTCCAGGCTGAAGCGGGCACCGGCCAGACCTCCCGACCGAACGATGAGCACACCGGTTCCCCGAGCGATCTCGGACACCGGAACCGCGATGTCATCGGACGGTCCGGGGGCGTCCTGCAGCGGATCCACGCTGATCAGGGTGATCGTTCGATCGTCGAGAACGTCGAGGGCCCCGCCGCAGGATGAACAGAAGTTGCTTGCTGGCGGGTTGCGGTGGCCGCACTGATTGCAGAAGACGTACGACATCAGCCCTCAACCATCAACAGGTAGGACGCGGCGTCAAGCAACTCGTGTTCGATCGGTGGCTCACCGTTGAGTTCGAGGAGCCATCCGTCACCGTATGGGTCACGGTTGACGAGCGTTGGGGCATCAGCGAGTTCGTCGTTCGTGCGTGCCACCGTCCCGCTGAGGGGCGCGTAGATCTCTGTGAACGACTTAGTGATCTCGATCTCACCCAGGAGCTCACCGCGCTCGACGGTGCGCCCGATGGATGCCATCTCGATGAAGACGATCTCGCCGAGGGCATCCTGCCCGTAGTCGGTGACGCCGAGTCGAACGAGGCCCGGGGAGACGACCGAGAGCCACTCGTGGTCCGTGGTGTAGAGCAGACCGTCGGGGGCGTTCACGGACGCCAACCGTAGCGTCCGAAAGAGCGGTCGGTCACCTCGCCTGAGAGGTCCGTCGCCCCGCCCGCACGCCCTCCCGTACTGCCGGCAGATAGGCGACGGCGGTGTACCAGCTGAGAGCGAGTCCCGGGAGTCCGAGAACCCACGCCGCGACGTGGAAGAAGCCAGCGATCGAAATGGTGCTCTCAGCCATCAGGAACCCGGGGAAGGCAAACATCAAAAGAAAGGTCGCGGTCTTGCCCCACCAAGTGACGTCGAACCGCTCCATCTTGAAGAGCACGGTGGCCCCGAGCATCATCGCGCCGACGAATACCTCGCGGACGCCCACGGCGAGCGCGAACCAGATGGGCACCGATCCGTCGATGATGAGGGCGATGATCCCGACGATGAACAGCAGCCGGTCCACCGTCGGATCGAAGACCTTCCCGAACTCGCTCGTCTGACCAAGCCGTCGGGCGAGAAACCCGTCGACCCAGTCAGTGGCGCCGAGCACACCGAGGAGCCATGCGGCATCGCGCCGGTTCTCCTTGGAGAAGAGCAGCCAGAGAAACAGCGGGAGGCAGGCAAGCCGGAGAAGGGTGATGAGGTTGGGAATCGTCCAGAGCCCCTCGAACATCGAGGGACGCCCAGACGTTGCGTCGCTCGACGCGTCGGCGTGCTCCCCGGATCCAGACGGCGCCACGGCCCGAGCGTACGCTCTGCCCATGGCGAGCGTCTTCACCCGAATCATCGACGGCGAACTTCCGGGCACCTTCGTGTGGCGCGATCCCGTGTGCGTCGTGTTCATGAGCATCAACCCGACCCATGAGGGTCACTGCCTCGTGGTGCCAGTCGCCGAGGTCGACCATTGGACGGATCTTGATGTGAACGCACGAGCACGCTGCTTTGAGGTCGCGAGTCTCGTGGCCACCGCCTGCCGGAGCGCGTTCGGCACACAGCGGGTCGGCCTGATCATCGCCGGATTCGAGGTGCCGCACACCCACCTGCACGTGATTCCCGCCGATGAGATGGGCGACCTCGACTTCCATCGGGCCGCCTCAGGTGTGGCGCCCGACGAGCTCGAGCGCCAGGCCGCGCTAATCCGCGACGCCCTTCGCGCCGCGGGACAGGTTGAGTTCCTGCCGTGAGCGCTCCCCTTTCTCGGGTCGATCCGCGTGAGGTCGGGCTGGCGCCGGAACGACTTCAGCGAATCGATGAGCACTTCCGCGGCTACGTCGATGACGGACGGCTCTCTGGGTGGCTCATCGCGGTCGCGCGACACGGTCGGGTCGCGCACCTGTCAACGTACGGCTCCGCTGACGCGGCAGGCGGGCGTGCCTTTGCTGATGACACGGTCGTGCGGCTCTACTCGATGACCAAGCCGCTTACCTCGGTGGCCGCAATGATGCTGGTCGAGCGCGGCCTGCTCAGCCTCAAGGATCCGGTCGCCCGCTATCTCCCCGAATTTGGCGACAGCATGGTGTTCGCCGGCGGCACGGCCGAGGAACCACAACTGGTTCCCCAAGATCGCCCCATGCTGTTGTGGCACCTTCTGACCCACACCGCTGGTCTCACCTACGGGTTCCAGCAGCAAGATCCGGTCGATGCGATGTATCGCGCAGCCGGCTTCGAGTGGGGATATCCGGAGGGCTTCGACCTGGCTGACTGCTGTCGCACTTGGGCGTCGCTCCCACTGCTCTTCCAACCCGGAACCGAATGGAACTACTCGGTCGCGACCGATGTGCTCGGTCGGGTCGTCGAGGTGGTGTCGGGGCGTCCTCTCGACCGGTTTTTCGACGAGGAGATCCTCGGGCCGCTCGGGATGGATGACACGTCGTTCGCGGTGCCGTCGGATCGGAGGGATCGTCTCGCCGATCTGTTTATTCCCGACCCGACCACGGGGCGAGCGATACAGGCGCCTGCGATGCTTGTTCGGCCAAACCCTCCGCGGGTCCTCTCAGGTGGCGGCGGCCTTTACGGCACTGCTGACGATTACCTGCGCTTCTGCCAGATGATTCTGAACGGTGGTGAGATCGATGGTGTTCGACTGCTCGGACGCCACACGGTTGGATACATGGCCCGCAACCATCTCCCCGGGGACGTCGATTTGGAGGCCTACGGACGTCCCCTCTTCTCCGAAACCACTTACGACGGCATCGGGTTCGGACTCGGTTTCTCAGTGGTGATCGACGCGGCTGCCAACAAGGTGCCGTGCTCGGAGGGCGAACTGGCGTGGGGCGGCGCGGCGAGCACCGCGTTTTGGATTGATCCGGCTGAGTCGTTATCGGTCGTGTTTCTCACGCAGCTGCTCCCCTCCAGCACCCATCCGATCCGACCGGAACTCAAGCAGCTCGTCTATCAGAGTCTCGTGAACTGACCTTCTCAGAAGAGCGTGGTCGGAGGGCTCTCGATGGGTTCCATCAGGTGAGCCCCCTCGTTTCGGGCATCGTTGACCGCGGTCGCGACCTCCCACATCTTCAAGAGCTCATCGGATGCTGGCCGAATGAGATCCTCGGGCTGATCGTCGGAGTCAAGCCAGCGGTCCACTCCTGCCTCATCGAGGATCACGGGCATCCGATCATGTATCGGTGACATCGTGCCGTTGGCTGCTGTGGTGACAACGGCGAACGTCGCGATCGGCGTCTCGCCCCGGGTCCACACCGATGCGATACCGGCAACATTGAGCACTCCCCCGTCCCGCCTTGAGAACAGGTGGGGTCGCTTGGCGGGTCGACCCGCGCGCGTCCGTGGTCCGTCGGCAGCGGCCGGTGCCCACTCATAGAAGGCATCCATTGGCACGATCACCCGATGGCGTCGTGCGGCATCGCGGAATGACGGCTTCTCCCAGACGGTCTCGCCTCGCGCGTTGGAGAGGCGCGCTCCGAGGTCCTCGCGCGACCAGTGTGGGATGAGACCCCAGCGACATTGGGTGACGGTTCGACCGTCTTCGCGGCTGTCGACCACCAGTGCGTGCGCGCTCGGCGCCAGGTTGTACCGGGGTTGCCAGTCGAACTCGCCGACGTCGGCTTGGAAGATCTCGGCAAGCCGGTGCGGGGTCGTTGTTGACACATACCTGCCGCACATGTCAGGGCAGGCCCGCTCCGGGAACCTCCACCCTCACCGTCTCGATTCGTCCGGTTCCCGCCCCGGCGACACGCTCGGGCTTGGTGCCTTTGGAGGTGAGGATGAACAGTGTTCGACGATCGGGGCCGCCGAGCATGCAGGCCACCGCTGATTGCTCCGTTGGGATCTCGTGGAGAACCCGACCGCCTTCCTCGATGAGCATCACACGGCGGGCGACTGGATCAGCCGACCAAATTCGGCCTTCCGCGTCGAGACAGCAACCATCGGGCGTGAGACCCTCCACCTCGGCCCAGACACGACGATCAACCGGCATTCCGGTCGCGTCGAGGGCGTAGGAGGTGTAACGGGAGGCGAAGGTCTCGCCCACGATGAGTCGTCCATCGGGGGTGATCACGCTGCCGTTCGGGAACCACACCTCGTCGGAGGCAATCCGCACCTTTCCCTCCGGTGACACGACCACCATCCGAGTCGGTTGGGGCTCCGCTCCGCCGTGGAGGTCGAATCCGAACGTGGAGACGTACGCGGTGCCATCGGGCCCGACGACCAAGTCGTTGCACTCGTGTTCGCCGACCACGGTCAAGTCGGCGTGCTCCGCGAGCTGCGCGCCGTCCCACACGAGCAGGCGCCGGTCGAGCATCGAGACCACGAGGAGCCGTCCGTCGGGAAGCCAGCCGAGGCCAGAGGGTTGGCCGGGGACCTCGACCACGAGCTCCTCCCGATCGCCGTCGAGGGTAAAGACACCGTGACGAAAGAAATCGCTGAACCACAGACGGTTCCCATGCCATCTCGGCCCCTCACCGAAGTCGAGTCCGCGATGAACGATGGTCGGCGTCATGGCCCGACACTAGATCGGCTACGTCGGGCACGGATGGGCGGCAGCCGAACGCTGTGTCTACGGTCGACCTATGCGCTGCCAGGTGGTGCTCCTCGCTCTCGCCGTGGTGTCGTGCTCGTCATCTGACTCCGCTGAAGTCGTCGCGCCGCCGTCCTCAACGGTTGCTCCAAGTACGTCACCTCCTACGACTTCACCTCCCACGACCGACCCGCCCACCACGACGACGGCACCGGAAACGCGAGGACCGAGTCGTGATGCGTCGGAATGCCCCGATGACATACGGGCGGCCGCGGCCATGACAGCGAACGGACAACATCTCGCGCTCATCGATGGAGATTTTGAACGCGCCTTGACCTTCTCCTCATCCACGTTCCGCGCGGGCGTAACCCCCGAACAGTTCGCCATGATCATCCGGTCTGGGTATCCGTTCCTCCTGGAACCGAACTCAAGTGAGTCCCTCGACTGCCTGCTCGCTTCCGATGTCGTCGCCCTCACCGTGCGATTCACGCTCGACTCGGGCACTGAGGTCGATCTTGCCTACCGGATGGTTGAAGAGAACGGCAGATTCGCCATCGAAGCAGCCGGGGTGCTGCCGCCTCCTGAGGTCGACGTCTAAGGCCGGGCCCGCCACGCTTTCCCGCATCGACGACCCCGAAAAACATAAGAACCGGCTGTTACCAGCCGGTTCGTGGTCGGGCTGCCGAGATTCGAACTCGGGACCTCTTGTCCCCCAGA
>JAYQAE010000101.1:0-6744 GCA_038136655.1 Ilumatobacteraceae bacterium | reverse complement strand
ACGCCGACAACAAGCTCTACGGCAACCTCGGCCACCTGAAGACCTGGAAGGACGCCGCTCCCGGACGTCGCATCGTGGTTGCCGGGTGCCTCGCCCAGAAGGATCGCGAGACGGTTCGCGAGCGCGCCCCTTACGTCGATGTTGTGCTCGGCACCCACAACGTTCATCGCACCGCTGAACTCCTCGGCTCGGTTGAACGCGATGGGCCCGTCACCGAGATCTTCGAGGAGGCGATCGTCGACGACGAGGTGCTCTTCCCGTCGGCGCTTCCGGTCAGGCGTGAGGTGTCCCACTCCGCGTGGGTGACGATCCAAATCGGTTGCGATAACAACTGCGCCTTCTGCATCGTTCCAGCAGTGAGAGGTGCCGAGGTCTCGCGCCCCTTCGACGACGTGGTGGCCGAGGTCGCCCGGTTCGCCGCCGACGGGGTCACCGAGGTCACGCTCCTCGGCCAGAACGTCAACTCCTATGGCCGTGACCTGCAGCTCGCACTGCGGCGCGCCGGCGATGTCGACGCCCGCCCCCGCCCACTCTTCGCCGATCTGCTCGGTGCGGTCGGTGCGGTCGACGGGATCAGGCGCGTCCGCTTCACCAGTCCGCACCCCAAGGACATGCGGCCCGAGACCTTTGAGGCGATGGCGGCGACCAAGGAGGTGTGCGAGCACCTGCACTATCCCCTTCAGTCGGGCAGCGACCGTGTGCTCTCGTTGATGCACCGCGGGTACACCGCTGAGCGGTACCTCGACCGCCTCGCCGAAGCTCGCGCCACCATTCCCGATCTCGCCGTGTCGACCGACATCATCGTCGGCTTCCCGGGCGAGACGGAGGACGACTTCGAGCGCACCCTCGAGGTGGCGGCCGCCGCCGAGTACGACTACGCCTACACCTTCATCTACTCGCCGAGACCCGGCACCGAGGCCGCCGAGGCCGTCGACGACTTCGTGGATGCCGAGGTGGCTCGCGACCGGTTCGAACGCTTGAGGGTCGTCGTGGAGCGCTCGGCGCTCGCCCGTCACGAGGCCCGAGTGGGTCGGGTCGAGGAGGTCCTCGTGGAGGGACCATCCAAACGCGACCCGTCGGTCACCTCTGGGCGGACCCGTCAGAACAAACTGGTCCACTTCACCCCGCCCCGGCCGCTGCGCGCCGGGTCCTACGCGACCGTCGAGGTGACCCGAGGCGCCCCCCACTTCCTCGAGGGACGCTTCGTCGACCTCATCTCTGAGGCCGCCCATCGCACACGGATCCCCGTGCTCTCCCTCTGACCGGATGACGAACACCGCGCGGGTGGCGCTCATCGGGGCGACGGCTTCGGGGAAGTCGTCCCTCGCCCTCGCCTTCGCGTCTCGTCACGATGATGTCGAGATCGTCTCGGTCGACTCGATGCAGGTGTATCGGGGTATGGACATCGGCACCGCCTCCCCGAGCCGCGAGGAGCGCGCCGCGGTCCCGCACCACCTGATCGATGTGTGCGATCCCTCCGAGGAGTTCACCGTCGCTCGCTTCCGAGATCTCCTCGACGAGGCGCTGCTCGGCATCGGGCGGCGCGGACATCGGGCCCTGCTGGTCGGCGGCACCGGGTTGTATCACCGCTGCGCGGTCGACGGCCTCGAACTCGCCGGCGGCGACGACGCGGTGCGCGCGCGCCTTGAGGGGGAGGCGAGCGAACTTGGGGTGAAGGAACTGCACCGGCGTCTCGCCTCGCTCGACCCGGTGGCCGCGGGCCGGATGGAACCGACCAACCTGAGACGGGTAGTTCGGGCGCTCGAGGTCATCGAGGTCACCGGCCGCCCGTTCTCATCGTTCGGCGACGGGCTTGATCGCTACCCGCCGACACCGGTCGCCCAGATTGGGTTGCGTTGGGAGCGATCCGCTCTGGCCGAGCGGATCGAGGCCCGAGTCCACGCGATGGTCGACTCAGGATTCGTCGATGAGGTCGTCGCTTTGCTCGACGCCTCCCCGTCGCGAACGGCGATGCAGGCGCTCGGCTACGCCGAGATCGCCGCCCACCTCCGCGGCGAGTGCTCCCTCGATGAGGCGATCGACGCCACCGTGCTCCACACGCGCCAGTTCGCGGTGCGTCAGGAGCGCTGGTTCCGTCGCGACCCGCGCATACGCTGGGTCGACATCACCGTCGACCCGATCCTCGAGGCCATGGATGTCCTCGAGGAGGTCTGGGACCTCGGCGGCGGAACGGACCACACATGACGAGCGCACCCTTCTGGAACAGCCGACCGTGACCACCCTCCGGAAGCTGCACGGGCTCGGCAACGACTTCCTCGTGACCTTCGATCTCGATGACGCCGTCGACGCGGTGGCCTTCGCCCGCGCGATCTGCGATCGACGTCGCGGTGTTGGTGCGGACGGCTTGCTGATCGGCTCGGCACCGGCGCTCGATCAACCCTCCGGTGTCGACGTTGTGATGCGGCTCCTCAACGCGGACGGCTCCGCGGCGGAGATGAGCGGGAACGGCATCCGGTGCTTCGCGCAGGCCTGGATCGAGCACCGGGGCGGAGTGGTTCCGGGCACGGTGGCGGTGGCCACCGATGCGGGTCTTCGAACCGTCGAGATACGGAGCCATGACGGCACCACCATGGTGTCCTCGGTCGAGATGGGGGAGGTGTCCGACACGGTCGAGCCGGCCGGGTGGTCGGCGACCGGATGTCATCCCGATCGCCCGGTTCGGCATCTCAGCCTCGGCAACCCCCACGCCGTGGTCGGTGTCGACGATGTTGAGGTGGTCGACCTCGAGGCGCTCGGGTCGGTGGTGCCAGAGGTGAATCTGGAGATCGTCGAGCCTGGCCCAGGCCCCCATGAGGTGCGCATGCGCGTTCACGAGCGGGGAGTGGGCATCACCGAGGCCTGTGGCACCGGGGCCTGCGCGACCGCTGTCGCAGCGCTCGAATGGGGTCTCGTTACCGCCGATGTGAACGGGGAGGTGACGGTCCACATGGACGGCGGCACCGTCACCGTCGCCGTCGACCGCGACACCCGCACGGCGGTGCTCTCGGGTCCCTCCGTAGCGGTCGCCATCGTCGAGATCGAACCGCGGTGAGTAACCCGTACTCAGAGGCGCTCGGCGCCACCCTGATCGATCGAACGATCAGGGAGAAGATCGTCCTCGTCGGGGTCACCCTGCCGGGGTCCACCGAGGACGACACCGAGGCGAGCCTCGATGAGCTCGAGCTCCTAGTCGACACCGCCGGGGCCGATGTCTGCGCGCGGCTGGTGCAGCGACGCGACGCGCCCGACCACACCTTCTTCATCGGCAAGGGCAAGGCGGAGGAGTTGAAGATGATCTGTCTCGCGGTCGACGCCGACACCGTGGTCTTCGACAACGAACTCAACCCGGCTCAGCAGTTCCAACTCGAGAAACTGCTCGGCCGCACCGCGATCGATCGCACCGCGGTCATCCTCGACATCTTCGCGCAGAACGCCCACACCCTCGAGGGCCGAGCGCAGGTGGAACTCGCGCTCCTTCGCTATCGCCTGCCGCGGCTCCGACGAGGCGGCACGGCGAAGCTCTCGCAGCAGCGCGGAGGCGTCGGCGCACGGTTCGGTGGTGGTGAGACCAAGATCGAGGTCGACCGGCGCCGCATCAACCGCCGTATCCGGTCCCTCGAGTCCGAACTGCGTGAACTGGCCTCCACGCGCGCGCTCCAACGAAAGAGCCGGAGTCGTTCGGGGCTGGCCGAGGTGACCATCGTCGGGTACACCAACGCCGGCAAGAGCACCCTGTTGAACCGGCTCACCCAGGCCGGGGTGCTGGCTGAGGACCGACTCTTCGCCACGCTCGATCCGACCACGAGGCGCCTGTCGCTCCCCGGCGGTGAGCCGGTGTTGCTGACCGACACCGTCGGCTTCGTCCGACGCCTGCCCCATGGACTCATCGAGGCGTTCAAGGGCACGCTCGAGGTGGCGGCGACGGCTGATCAACTCGTGCACGTCGTCGACGCCGGAGCCCCCGATCCCGAGGGGCAGATCGCCGCCGTGCGCGAGGTGCTCGCCGAGATCGACGCTGATCGTGTTCCGGAGATGATCGTGTTCAACAAGAGCGACCTCGATCCGACCGGCGCGGCTGATCTGGTGGCCGACCATCCCGGCTCGGTGGCGGTGAGCTCGCTCACCGGCGACGGCATCGATCTCATGCTCGCGACTCTCGGGGATCGCCTGCGCTCACTCACCGAGGTGGTCGAGCTGTTCATCCCATGGAAGCGCGGCGATGTGCTCGCCTCGGTGCATCGCGAGGGTCAGATCGTGTCGACCGCCGACGAGGCCGATGGTCAGCGCACGAGGGTCCGGCTCTCCGATGCCTCGCTCGGGCGGCTCCGCGAGTTCCTCGTCACCTCGAGCCCGGGAGGGGGAGAATGAACTCCATGGCTCCTCAGGGATTTGTGCCGCCCCCGTATCCCTACGACCGGCTCGACCGTCTGCGGCATCACGCCGATCGGTTCTCCGGCGGGGTCATCGACCTCTCGATCGGCACGCCCTTCGACCCACCCGCCGACTCCGTCGTCGCCGCGCTCGCGACGTCGGGGGCCGAGCGCGGGTACCCGCCCTCCATCGGGTCGGAGGCGCTGCGGTCGGCCGCGGCGAGGTGGATGGATCGCCGATTCGCCGTCGACGTGCCGATCTCGGCGATCGCGGCCTGCGTCGGTTCGAAGGAGTTCGTTGTCACTGCTCCTCAGTGGTTGCGACTGAGATCTCCAGAGCGCGACACGGTGCTCTTCCCCGCGGTCGCGTATCCGAGTTACGAGATGGGCGCGACCCTCGCCGGTTGTCGTGCGGTGCCGGTGCCCGCCACAGCCGATGGGGTGATGGACCTCGGCGCGATCTCGGCTGATGACGCGGCGCGGGCGCTCGCGCTGTGGGTCAACTCGCCCGCGAATCCGTCCGGGGCGCTCGACGACCTCGAAGCGGCAGCCGCTTGGGGTCGTACCCACGGTGTCCCAGTGCTCTCCGACGAGTGCTACGCGGAGTTCACCTGGGACGGCCCGGCGCGAACGATCCTTGAGCACGGCCTCGAGGGCGTCATCGCCCTCCACTCGCTCTCGAAGCGGTCGAATCTTGCGGGGGCTCGGGTGGCGTTCTACGCCGGCGATCCCGAGCTCGTCCACTACCTCTCGGAGGTTCGCAAACATGTCGGGATGATGATGCCCGGCCCGGTGCAGGCCGCCGGTGTGGTCGCCCTCGATGACGACGCGCAGGTGGCCGAGCAGCGCGACCGCTACCTCGCTCGCCTCGATGCCGCGGCCCGTGCGATCGGCCAATGGTCGAAGATCGAGATCGACCGCCCAGCCGGTGGTTTCTACCTGTGGTTCCGCGTCGGCGATGCCTGGGAGTTCGCGGAGCGCTTGGCCATCGAGGGTGGGTGCCTGGTGAGCCCCGGTGAGTTCTACGGCGAGGCGGCAAGCGATCACGTCCGCGTCGCCGTCGTCACCTCAATCGAGCGGCTCGATCTCCTTGCGGCGCGACTCTCAGGGGGCGGCGACCGGTGAGACGGTCGCATCGGCCCGCCCGGGCCGGTGGTGGGCGTCGGTGGGTCGCGCCGGCAGTGCTGGCGATCGGGGCGCTGGTCGCGACGGCGCTCACTCTGGTCTCTGCTGGGCCGCTCCCGGCGTTCGTGGTCGACGGACTGGCCCGCGCGGTGGGAGGGTGCGATTCGCTCCTCGAGGTGGACCGCTCGGGGACCCTCGTCGTGTTCTCGGAGGAGCGTGGCGGCGCGGTCGATGCCGTTGGCTCGTGCGGCGCGGTACGGCCGGGGGAGCGGAACCGAGTGCGGGCGGGGTCGGTGGTGATCGCTGACGTCTCGGGATCGGCGCTCGATCTTGACGGTCGCGACCAGGGCCGCGTGGTGGAGGTCGGCGATTGGCGAGCGACGGTGCTCGGCCGAGTCGAGGTGGAGCCGGGCTCGTTTCTGGTGAGGGTTGACGGCGACGGGGTGGTGGCCCTCGGTCTCGATCCGCGGGAGGTGGAGTCGCGCCGGAGGGGTACGGCGGTGGCTGTTCTGATCGGCGGACTCGCGGTGGCCGCGCTGGCCGCTGTGTCGTCGCGTCAGCCCGCTACCTCGGAACGGCCGGTGATCAGCGTGTGGGACCCGCCGAGCGGGCCACGACTCGGGTGAGGACGTCTCGGCTCAGAGACGCCGGATGACGGTGACCACGCGGCCGAAGATGGACACCTCGTCGGCGGGGAATTCCATCGGCTCCATGGTCGGGTTGGCCGGTACGAGCACGATGTTGGTGCCGCGGGGCTGATACGTCTTGACGGTCGCCTCGTCGCCGGGGATGCCAGCGACGACGATGTCTCCGCGCTCGGCTGTGTTCTGCTGAACCGCGATCACGAAGTCGCCGTCGAGGATGCCGGCGTCGATCATGGACTCGCCTCGCACGCGCAGCATGAAGAGCTCGCCGTCGCCCGTGAAGTCGGCTGGCAGCGGCAGGAGCTCCTCGACGTTCTCGTGGGCGAGGACATCGGTGCCCGCGGCGACATCGCCGACCAGGGGCACGTGGCGCACCGGACGGCGCTCCATGGCCACGCCGGAGTTGGGGTCCCAGGTGACCTCGATCGCGCGGGGCTTGGTGGGGTCGCGGCGGAGGTATCCGAGGCGCGTGAGGGTGTTGAGGTGGGTGTGGACGGTGGACGGGGAGTTGAGGCCGACCGCCTCGCCGATCTCGCGCACCGACGGCGGATAGCCGCGGTCGCGCATCTGCGACTCGATGAAGGTGAGGATCTCACGCTGGCGGG
>JAYQAE010000100.1:0-6794 GCA_038136655.1 Ilumatobacteraceae bacterium | reverse complement strand
CGCCGCCGGAGAGGCCGCAGCCGCGAAGCAACCACAGGGCGGACGGGAGATGACCCGAGCGGCACTCACCACGTACGCGGTTGAACTCACGAAACTCGGTCGGGGTGGCCGCTTCATTCTGAAGGAGCGTTTCGACGTCCACCAACCCTCCTCCCCGGACGACATCCGTCCCTTCTTCGAGAATCAAGTCGCCGCCTGGCTCATCGCCGATGGATACGCCGACGATGAAGCGCTCTGGGCGACGTGCCGTCGCACCGGCGTCCTGTGGCGGGGAGCGGGAACGTCATGGATCCTGTCGGACGAATCCACCCGACGTCACGACGACGCCTACGCGGTGTCCGACTCCGAGTTCATCGAACTGAGCCGAGACTGCATCGACGCTGCCATCGCGATGACCGGTCTCACTCGACCCAGCTGAACGTCAGATCCCAGCGACGGCCACGAGGTCGGCTGCCGCGCCCCGGAGGCCGGCGTCTGGACAGTGGGTGAACTCGCTCTGGCCGAACAAGACCCAACCGACACAGTGGGCGGCATGCTCGACTCCGGGCGCATCGATTCGGGCCTCAGCCGCGAGGCCACTCGGGTACAGCCACCCGTCAGCGCACTGACCGCTTTCCGCGTCGAAACCCAGGCAGAACTCGCGCACCAGTTGACGGTGCCCATCCCAGGAGCCCGCGATCACGTCAACGACGAAGTGCCCAACTTCGTGGGCGATCTCACCGGGGGTGAGGCACTCGAGCATCGACACCTCGAATGAGCCGGGTAGATACTCGGCCCGTGCCCCACCGAGGGTCGCCTCAACGATGTTGACGCTCGGCATCGGGATCCCTGATCCGTCGAGCAATCGACCGATCGCCTCCGATGCAGCGCTTCCGCACAACACGCCATCCGCACCAGGAACTTCGGGCCTCGAGGAGGGACCCGGGTCACCCGTCGTGGCACCGGGTGCGTCAGATCGGGCATCGTCGTCGACAGGGTCGGCGATGAGTTCAGCGTCGGGCTTCTCTCCATCTGCTGTGCCGGGCTCCACCGATCCGGTCTCCTCCGACGTGATCCCCTCGGTGGCGCGTTCGACGTTCTCAGCCGCCGCCGACTCCCCCGGACTCCAAGCCTCGTCGGTCGACGCCGCCGGAGACTCGACATTGACAACGTTCGACACAACAGCCCGCGAGAACCGCTCGCTGACCAGCGGTCCCGAATCCTTCAGCGCTGGTGTCGCCTGAGGGGCCTCGACGATGCGGGGCTCCCGGGACGACATCTCAGCGGGCGCAACCTGTGTATCAGCCGGCGCGTCCGATGAACTGCCTCGAGTTGGGCCGATGACCACCGCACCACCGAAGATCATCGCCACCGACGCATACCCGCCGATACGAAACAACCGGGAAAGCACCGGGTTTGTATGCCGATGACACCCTCCCACAATGCAAAAGGTACGGACGTGAAATCATTGAATATCTCGAAAAGAAATTGGAAGTTCGTGAAATGTCAGTTGGGTCGGATTTCACATCACTACGGATCCAAAACGTTGCAAACATTGGCAACACGGGGCCAGTCAGGACTCAGGCTGACTTGGCTGTAATCACTTTGATGTCAGATTTCGTGTACGCCACCTTGAGAGCTACGCGGGCTGACATCACTGACCGGCAGCGACTATTTGAAACCCAGACATTTCGCCATTTCGCACACTGCCCTAATGGTCGCAGATGACATCCGGCCGGCAACTTTTTTCTGCTTTGAACGAACACCAACACAGGTGATGCTCGGCGGCGTCCGGCGGCGATCCCACACTCCCGATGACTCGACTCCTCATGCCAGTCGATGCACCGACACCACAACTGGCGACGCCCCGAAGACTCCTGGGGCCCACCATTGCGTCGCGGGCCCCAACGGTCCGGCGACTAGCGTGCGGTTGGTGCACCGGAGAACCACGTGAGCCGCCGATCTCGGCGCCCCTGGAGTTTCCGCCGCCGCACGGTGCGATCACTCGAAACCGTTCACCGAACGGTTGCCGAACTCGAACAGCGTGTCGCTGAACAGTCAGAACAGCGCGCCCTGCTCCTTGAAGTCGCCGGAAGTCTCCGCGCGGAGGCCACGGCGATCAACGAGAGCCTGACCCAACTCGAAACCCGCTTGAGCGAGCAGATCAACGAACTTGAACGTTCGCTCACCACAGCGCGCGAGGGCTCGGCGAGCCTCGACGACATCGAGAGTGTGCTCAAGGACCTCAAGGCTTCCCAAGAGCATCTCGCTACCGAGCAGGCCCGCTACCAGATCGCCTTCCGCGACGACCTCGCCTACCTGCTGGACGACCTGTACTGACCGAGCCCGGTCACGCCCCATTCAGACACTGGGGAGCACGGGCTCGAGACTGACGAACAGCCCCCACAGGCAATACGCCCCGACCGGCAACCCGAGCAGCACGCTCCAGCGGCCGATCCGTCGGGTCACCCAGGCCATCGCCTGAACCAAGAGCAGCAACCCCGCGAGCCACATCATCACGCCGAACCAGCCGCGCGGCGTGACCTCCGGGACGAACCAGTTCGCATCAGCCGACGCAACCGTCCCCACAACGACCGAAGCAGGCGCAACCTCGCGAACAGCGCCTCCGGAGAGCCCTGACATCGGCTCCTCCACGACGGCCTCCTGTGGTGCAGGGGTCGCCGTCAGCACCGCTGTCACCTCGGTCTCCTCCGGAATCGCGGCAACTTCTTCGACCTGGTCCCCCACGACCTGGTCTGCCCCGACCACGTCACCGAGACGACTCCCAACGCTGAAGTCCGCTGTGAGTCGTTTGTCGGGAAGGTCAGCGCTGATCATCTCGAGCGGCGAGGCGAGGACCGATTCGCTCAGGTCGTAGCCCGCTGGCGACAGGTAGCGCGCCGACGGTTGAACCGCCGATGACAGGTCATGTCGAAGCGCCGCACTGACGATGATCCGCTGAGCAGTTGAGCGCTTCGGATGGCATGACGTGAGCGTCAACACCGACTCGAGGGGATTCTCAGTCAGAAGGACGTGGGCATCAGTCGGGGAGACGATCTGCGTGCCGGTCACCTCGTACACCCAGATGTCATCCCCTCGAGCGAACTCGATCACATCTCCGGCCTGGAGACGATCAACATCGAGAAACGGCGCGCCATAGGTGGTCCGATGCCCGGCGAACGCCGCGTTACCCAGACCCCCGGGCAACGCCGTCCCCGGGTAGTGACCAGGGCCCATCTTCAACTCTTCGGTGCCGACTCCCCCGACAACGACGAGGTCGACATCGATCGCGGGAATGCGAAGCACCCCGAGGGGCTCCCCCACCTCGAGCAGGGCGGCCTCGGCCGACTCCTTCACCAGACCGACACCGACATTGTCGAGGGTGGGCGTCACCGAGCTCGGTGTCGACACCGTCTCGACCACCTCCGCAACCGGAACGACCTCCGGTGTAGCCGTCGAGATCGTCTCGGCCTCCGCCGTCGGAGCCGAATCATCGAAGACCGGACTCTGAGCCTCCGGCGCCACCTCGACGCGATCCAAGACGACGATCTCGGTCCGCAGTCGCTGCTGCGAGTCAAGGGTGATCAGATTCGTGCCCCACACCTTGAAGCCGAGGAACGCAACGAGAAGCAGCGAGGACAGAAAGAGCGCCCGTCCAAGGCCCGCGAGCACACTCGTTGGCGTCAACCCTTCGGGCACCACCATCCCATGCGCCCTCACAACGACTCCTCCACTTCAGCCGCAAGACGCCGACGGCGACCTCCTGCCACTGCCACGAACAACCCACCCGACGCGCAGGTGAGGACGACGAGGACGAGTGCCGGTGCGAGCGGACCGCCACCGGTATCAGCCAACCCGAGTGCCGTGATCTGTCCCGCGGATGCCGTTGTGCGCTCCACGCTGCTGCTGTCAGCCGGAACCCGCACCCAGAGCAGCTCACTCTCGGTCGGCACCCGGTCGACCGGTTCGATCTCCACGCGATCGACGCCATCTCGGGCGTTGACCATGAGCCCCTGCCCGAGGTAGATGCCGACATGTCCGATGCCGAGCGGGCCGTAGGCGGTCGAGCCGCCAGTGAAGAAGACCAGATCTCCCGCTTGGGGCTCAGCGCCAACGGTCTCGCCGACCTCGTACTGCATGGCGGCCTTGTGAGGCAGTGAGACTCCGACCGTCCACCACGACCACAGCGTCAGCCCCGAGCAGTCGAACTGCGACGGACCTGTCGAACGCGCTGGGTCGACCGTGAACTGCGAACCGACCCGGGAGATGGCGGACAGCACCGCATGACCGGTGATCAGACCCATCCCCAGGAGGTCATCACGTAGAAGAACGCCATCGCTCCCTGAACGGTCAGCGATCAGCGCGGCAAGATCAGCGATCGATGACTCATAGGCCGCGACAGCCGAGTGAGCGCGTTCTGCCTCCCCGACCTGGTTGATCGGCACATCGTTCAGTCGGTCACCGACGAGCAGAAAGGCAAGACCGTTGGTCTGAAGGGCGGCCTCGGCAGCCGCAGCGATCCGATCATGATCGGCGGTTGCGCTCGCCGCTGCAGGATGAACGACAGCGACACTCGTCGCCGTAGCGAGGAAGACAAGAATCCGCCGAGCGACCCGCACAGAAGTTGATTCTACTCCATTTCATTCAACTTTCAACTATCCACAGAACCCCTGTGGATACACGGTTCGCTTTCTTTGTGTCGCTTGGAACCAACTGTCGGCATGGACATTTCAACTATGTCCACAGGGTCTCATCGCGCCGACTGACTCACCCGTGAAGATCTCCAAGCCAACCGCCACCGCAGTGCTCGCCTGCGTTCTCACCCTCGGTGGCTGGGCTGGGTTTGCCGACGCGGCCACTGAAAAGCCAGCGCACACCGATCAACGGTCAGATATGGCTGACGAAGAACCGCCCCTGCTCACCTCGACGAATGCCGCCAGCGTGAACCCGCGACCGCTACTTCCCCCGATCGCGCTCCCAAGCGCTCACGACACCATTGCGGTCATCAGAACGTCGTTCATCGCTCCGATGCCGACTGACTCATGGTCAGCGCTCGAAATCGCCGAGGCCTTCTGGCGGCACGTGCGCGACACCAAACGGCTTGACCGCTGGAACGCCACCTGAGTATTTCGCCGAACGGCAACGCCAACCAGCACGATGCTGCTACACCGAGTTCGTCCCGTCGACCACTGACCTGATCACAGCGATCTCGTCAACGTCATAGGGCGAGCCGTCAACGCGGAGCAGCTCATGGAACCACGGTTCGTCCTCATCGACCGTCTCCCACCACGTTCTCCACGGCAACCTCGTCTGCGTACGACCATCGACCAGACCCCAGTTGATCGCCCCGACACCAGCTGCCTTGAACACCTCGAGCAGATCGATCGTCGACCCCTCCGACCGGGCGAGCCACTCGGTGCACACCAGTGGTCTCCCGTGTGCCGCAAGGCTCCCGATCACGGTGCGAAGAGCGGGCTCGGGCGCATAACAGTGGAATGACACCACATCGGAACGCGAGAGAATCAGCCGGTTCAACTCGTGGTCGACCGGGACATCGTCCTCGTACTCCCACAGGCCGACCGTGAGCGGTTGCGACGGGTTGACCGACCGAGCCCAGTCGAACACCCGCGCAACCAGCCCGGTCGCGGCGACCTGCTTCGCATCTCGTGTGCCCGCAACAATGGTGTCGAGATCGAGCTGATCGGGCTCATTGAAGAGGTCCCACATGACGATCCGGTCGTCATCACCGAACCGGGACAGCATCCCGTCGACATACGGTCGGAGGCCGTCCCACAACGACTCGTCATACAGAACGGTCGACCCGGGCGACTGCACCCACATCGAGTTGTGCACCCCACGCACCGGCTCCGGTTGCTTCCCAAGCGCCGGTGAGGGATTCCACACCCCGTCGAACAGCACCGGCATCATTCGGATGTCGAAACGGGCCGCGATCTCAAGGAACCGGTCGACCCGATCGATCAGCCCGGCGCTGTCATCACCCCACAGGAGGTCGTGCAGGTAGACGCGTACGACGTTCATTCCAAGATCGCGGGCCCAACCCAACTCGCGCTCGATCGTCTCCACATCGAACGAGTCAGCCGACCACATCTCGATCTGATTTCCGGCAGTCGACGGCGTGAAATTGCATCCGAACAACCAGCCGCACCGGTCCTGCCAGTCGATGACCCGCTCGACGCTCCACCGCTCCCCCATGGACTCCCGAACTTAGACGCCCCAGCGAACAGTCACCGAGTGGCAACGCCGAAAGGCCAACACGAAGGGTCTCACGGACCGTGGGGGCATCAGTAAGGTCAAAGCATGCGCCGATGCCTCACCCTGCTCGTCGTGTCACTCGCGGTCACCGCGTGTAGCAGCACAGACAGCCCGGCCGAGACCGCCGCTACAACCCGCCCGGAGCAACAACCCGAGCTCAACAACACTGGGGAGGAAGTTGACTCGGGTGCTGTGGCTGGCAACGACAGCACCACAACCACGGAAACCACTGCAGCCCCAGTCGAGGCCGAGGAACCAGCCCCAGCCGAGCCCGAGCCCGAGCCAGCTGACGAACAGCCCGACGATCCGGTTCCCTTCGTCGTCGCCCATCCGATCGCGGAGCTAGACGCGATGTGGGCGTCACAGCCGTACGCAACGCAGGACAACGAAATCGGCATCCAGTTCCACAACGGGGTCGACTACTTCGTCACCGCACCGCAAGTGACCGTGCTGTCCGCGATAACCGGGACGCTGCGTGAGGCACGAGTCATGTCACGTCAACCCGACGGCGCCTTCCAGGTCAACCTCATGATCATCGCCGA
>JAYQAE010000099.1:0-6846 GCA_038136655.1 Ilumatobacteraceae bacterium | reverse complement strand
GAGATGGCCCACCACGACTACCCCCTGCAGGCTCTGCTCTATCTCGTCGCCCTCCGCCGATTCCTCGATCTGCGGGCGCCCGATCAGAACGTTCCCATCCTCGGCGCCGCCTACCTCTTCGTGCGCGGCATGCGGCCCGACGAGACCGGGAGCGGCACCGTGTGGTGGACACCGTCCCTCGCGGCGGTGGGCTCGGTCGATCGTCTGCTTCGGGAGGGTGGTCGATGAGCGCGAGACGTCAACTCCTCGACGGACTTCGGATCTGGCGCGAGGCCGGCGTGCTCGACGCCGCCGAGGTTCACATCGCCTCCAATCTCGCGGCGCGAGCGGGGGAGCAGCGGCCCGACGTCGCGCTCGGCCTCGCGCTCGCCGTGGCGGCCCCTCGGTCGGGTCATGTGGCTCTCGATCCGGACAACGTCCGCGAGTCGGCCATGCGTGACGCCGAGCGGATCGACGATGAGGCGAGCAACGCCGTCGCCGAGCTCCCTTGGCCGGTCGACACCGAGGCATGGCGCGAGGAGATCGCCAACTCACCGCTCGCACCAGAGATCCTCCGGGTTGAGAACGGTCTCGTCTACCTGCGGCGATTCCACGATCTCGAGTGCTCGGTGGCCGAGCGGCTGATCACGCTCGCCTCGCAGTCGACCACCGACGGCATCGCCGCCGATGCGCTGTCGGAGGCCATGGGCCTCGACGACGGACAGCGCGATGCGGTCCGGACCTGTCTCGCCTCCCGACTCGGTGTGCTCGTCGGTGGTCCGGGCACCGGCAAGACCCGCACCGTGGCGACGATCCTCGCGGCGTTGCTCAGCGGCGATGGGTCGACACCTCGGGTCGCCCTCGCGGCGCCGACCGGAAAGGCGGCCGCCCGGATGGGGGAGAGCATCGCGGCTGCCGCGGCACTGCTCGACTCGACCGATCCCGAACTCGCCGAATCGATGCGGCAACTGAAGCCGTCGACTATTCACCGACTGCTCGGCGTTCGCTACGGAACCGCCGCCTTCCGACGGGACGCTTCCGACCCGCTTCATCACGATGTCGTCATCATCGACGAGGCATCGATGATGTCGCTTCCCCTCACCGCGTCGCTCCTCGATGCGCTCGGCGGTGGCACCCGACTCATCCTGGTGGGCGATCCCGGTCAGTTGGCGAGTGTCGAAGCGGGCTCGGTGCTGGCTGATCTCGTCGCCGCGGATGGACCGACCTCATCGTGTGTCGCCGAGTTGACCGCCAACCACCGGTTCGACGCGGGCTCGGCCATTGCCGAACTCGCCGCCGCCGTTCGTGACGGCGACGTCGATGCCGCATCGCGAGTCCTTCAGGACGGCACGGGAATCGCCCTCCATTCCTCGTCGGCGCCGGCACGGTCGCTGATCGAACCGGTCGCGGTCGCCATGAGGCGAGCGGCCCTCGACGGTGAGGCGACCGTGGCGGCCGAGCACCTCGACGCGGTCCGCGTGCTGTGCGCCCATCGGCGTGGTCCGGCTGGGGTCGCCCGATGGAATGCCATGGTCGAGTCCTGGCTCGGCGATGTCCGACCGTTCTCCGACTACGCGGGACGTCCGGTGATGGTGACCCAGAATGACGCGACGCGCCGACTGTTCAACGGCGACATCGGGGTAGTCATCGATCGGGACGGCGCGCTGGAGGTCGTCCTGCCCGAGGGCGACGGGGTCCGGTCGGTGCCGCGGGTGCATCTCGGCCGGGTCGAGACCGTCCACGCCCTCACGATTCACAAGAGCCAAGGATCCGAGTTCGACCAGGTTGTCGTCGTGCTCCCGTCAGCCGACTCGCTGCTTGCAACGAGGGAGCTGCTCTACACCGCGATCACCCGGGCGCGCTCCTCGGTGACGCTCGTCGGATCGCTTGACGCGGTTCTCGCCGCTGTGGCGCGACCGACCTGGCGGGCGAGCGGACTCCGCGCGCGACTCAGCGGTTAGTCGACGATCTCAGAGCGGGCGCCCGGGCTCGGTCGGACCGCCATCACCGCGATCGGCTCCGTTGACGGCTGCTCAGCCGGCTCCCGGTAGGTGGCGACGAGCTCCCGTGAGAAGCCAGCGACGGCGGCATCGGCGACGAGCGCCACGATGCAACCGGCGAACCCGCCTCCGGTCATGCGAGCCCCGAGGCATCCGGGAAGGTCGCGCGCGGCTCGCACCATCGCGTCGAGCGCGGGACTGGACACCTCGTAGTCGTCACGGAGGCTGTCGTGGCTCTCGTCCATGAGCCGACCGAGCGACGCGATATCACCGGCGATCATCGCCTCGACGGCACCGGCCACCCGCACCTGCTCACCGAGAACGTGCCGAGCCCGCATCGCGACGCGGCCGTCCAGTCGGCGCCAGTCATCGGGCGCGGCATCGCGCAACGCATCGACGCCGAGAAGGCGCGCTGCCTCCGCGCAGTCGGCTCGACGCTCGTCATAAGCCGAGGTCTCCAGTTCGCGTCGAGTCCCGGTGTCGACCACCACCACTGACACGCCGTCGGGTAGCGGCACCGGCCGTGTCTCGAGCGAACGACAGTCGATGAGCAGCGCTGCACCGTCAACCGCGGCGGCGCTCACCAATTGATCCATGATCCCGGTGCCGAGGCCGATCACCTCGTTCTCGACGCGTTGCCCGAGTCGCGCCAGCGCCGCCGGCTCAGGTGCCCGGTCGTGGGGGCAGGCGGCGAGTAGGGCGGCGATCTCGAGAGCGGCCGACGACGACAGGCTCGCGCCAACTGGCACATCGCTGGTGACCACCCCCCGCCACGGCGACACCTCGTAGCCGTCGAGGCGGGCCAGTTCGGCCGAGCCGTGCACATAACGCGCCCAACCGGACGATGTCGAGGCTGAGGTGCTCAGATCGAACGACGTCTCTCCGAACGCCTCCGACACCAACGTGACCGGTCCGCCGGTCGGCTCCACGGTGATCACTGTGCGCATCGGCAGGGCAAGCGGCAGTACGTGGCCGTCGTTGTAATCGGTGTGCTCACCGATGAGATTGACGCGACCTGGAGCCGAGACGAGTCGCTCAGGTGCCCCGCCGAACGTCGTCCGGTGCATTTCAAGAGCTCGGTCGCGCGCGCTCACCATGGCTGGCGATCCTAGGGGTGGGCGGCCGACGTAGTGTTCAGGCGTGGCCACCAAGATCACCCTCGTCGGAGCCGGAAGCACCGTCTTCGCGCAAAACCTCCTCGGCGACATCCTCTCCGAGTCCGCCCTCGCCGATGCGCACGTGAGTCTCCACGACATCGATGAACGTCGTCTCGAGACGAGCCGTGTCGTCGCTGAGAAAACCGCGCGAGCCGTCGACGCATCACCGACCGTTGAGGCGACCACCGATCGTCGTCGGGCGCTCGACGGAGCGGATCACGTCATCACCATGTTCCAAGTCGGCGGCTACGAGCCGTCGACGGTGATCGACTTCGAGATCCCGAAGCGCTACGGGCTCCGCCAGACGATCGGCGACACCCTCGGTATCGGGGGGATCATGCGCGGTCTCCGCACCATCCCGGTGTTGCTCGACATCTGCTCTGACATGGAGGACGTCTGCCCCGACGCCCTGCTCCTCAACTACGTCAACCCGATGTCCATGCTCTGCTGGGCGGTCTCACGCGCCTCGTCGATCTCGACGATCGGGCTCTGCCACAGCGTCCAGGGGACCGCGCGCCAACTCGCGGGCGACCTCGACATCCCGTTCGACGAGATGCGCTACCGCTGCGCCGGAATCAACCACATGGCCTTCTACTCCGAGCTCGAGCGCCACACCCCGAACGGAGACGTGATCGACCTCTATCCGCTGCTCGCTGAACGAGCCCAAGGCGACATCCCCTCGCGCGGGGATCCCGAGCGCTCCGACGGCGGGTCCGAGGGGCTCTCCGACGCTGTCCGCTATGAGGTGTTCCGACGGCTCGGCCGGTTCGTCACCGAGTCGAGCGAGCACTTCGCTGAGTATGTGCCGTGGTTCATCAAGGAGGGCCGCGGGGACCTGCTCGACGAGTTCGGTATCCCGCTCGATGAGTATCCGCGCCGCTGTGTGAACCAGATCGCCGGATGGGAGGAGTTGCGCGAGCGGCTCGAGAATCCTGAGGCCGAGCTCACGGTCCGCCGCAGCGAGGAGTATGGAGCGGGAATCATCCACTCGACCGTCACCGGTGAACCGCGCGTTGTCTACGGCAACGTCCCGAACCGGGGGCTGATCGACAACCTGCCTGAAGGTTGCGCGGTCGAGGTGCCCTGCCTTGTCGACGCCGAAGGCATTCACCCCGAGCGGGTCGGTGCGATCGAGCCGCACCTCGCGGCGCTCATGCAGACCAACATCAACGTGCAAGGCCTCACGGTCGAGGCGGTGCTTACCGGTCGTCGCGACCACGTGTACCACGCGGCGATGGTCGACCCGCACACGGCCGCCGAACTCGACATCTCTCAGATCTGGGCGATGTGCGACGACCTCATCGAGGCCCACGGCGAGTACATCCCTGCCGCCCTCCGCTGAGTCGGTCGGGTCAAGCCCGTACGAGGCGATCCGCGAACTTTGTTGAGATCGGACCGATCGCATCGGTGATGAGCACGTAGGCCGCCGCCAGCGTCGCGAGTTCAGGTCCCTCGGTGAGGCTGGCTCCGAGAGCGGCCACCACGATCGCGAACTCACCGCGCGCAATGAGCATGGTGCCGGCGCGCATGCGACCACGACGCCCGACGCCCGCGCGACCGGCCGCCCACCACCCGGTCGCCACCTTCCCGATGCTCGTCAGCACCGCCAGACCCAAGGCGGGGAGCAGTACCGGAGGCAGGTCGGCCGGGTTGATCTGGAACGAGAACATGACGAAGAACACGGCGGCGAACAGATCGCGCAGCGGTTCGATGAGGTGACGGGTTCGTCGCTGCGCCTCGCCGGAGAGCGCGAGACCGACGAGAAACGCGCCGATCGCGGCGGAGACCTGTAACCGCTGGGCAAGACCGGCCACCACGAGGGTGAGGCCGAACACGGCCAGCAGCATCGTCTCGTCGGAGCCGATGGTCAGACTCCTGCTCAGGTGATGACCGAAGGTCAGGCCGACCCAGAGGATGATGACGACGGTGACGAGTGCGATACCAACGGTGATGACCGTGTCGAGGGGCGCCCGACCGATCACTAGGGCGGCCGCGACCGGCAGGTAGACGGCCATGGCGAGATCCTCGATGACGAGCAGGTTGAGCACCGTCGGCGTCTCTCGGTTTCCGAGACGTCCGAGGTCGTTTAGGACTTTCGAGATGATGCCCGACGAACTCACCCAGGTGATGCCACCAAGGAGGATCGCCGCCGGAGTCGACCAGTCGAGGAGCAGGCCGAGGATGAGACCCGGCGTGAAGTTGAGCGCCATGTCGAGCAACCCGGGAAGCAGCCCGGTGCGCATACCTGTCCGAAGTTCGTCGGCGGAGTACTCGAGTCCGAGGGTGAGCAGGAGCAGGAGCACACCGATCTCGGCGGTCAGCGTGACGAAGTCGCTGCTTGCGGTCACGTCGATGAACCCACCGTCACCGAAGGCGAGACCGGCCATCAGGTAGAGCGGCACCGCGGTGATCCCCACCCGGCTCGCGATCAGGGCGAGGAACGACAACCCGATGGCGATCGCGCCGACCTCGACGAAGGCGGTAGCCGCTTCGCTGCTGGTCGCAGCCAGGACCTGCGTTCCGAATGTCACGTGCGACGTCAGGAGGTGAGCCGTTCCCGCACGGCGGCGAGGCCCTCGTCGGTTCCGACGCAGACCGCGGTGTCACCAACCGAGAACACGAAGTCGGGGCGTGGAGCCGGGACGGTTGATGAGTCGCGCACCACCGCGACGATCGAGACACCGGTGGAGGTGCGGAACATCCCATCGGCGATCGACCGTCCGACGAAGGACGAGCCCTCGGCGATCGGGATCCAGTCGATCCCGAGCCCCTCGATCTGTTGCTCCACCGCGGCGAGAGAATCGGCGACCCGCGACACTCCGAGCAGCTCGTTCAGGGTGCGGGAATCGTGCTCCGTCAGATGGACGACCATCGAGCAGGAATCGGGATCGTCCCGGTCATACACCAGGATCTCGCGACGTCCGCCGCGATGGGAGATCACCCCGACATGCTGACCGGAATCGGTCACGAACTCGTGGCGCACTCCGACACCCGGCAGATTGGTCTCCGTGATTTCGGCCATGGTCAGAAACTACGGCACCGGTCCGAGCGGTGCCTCACGGCCGCCTCCCGAACCGCTGCGGATCGCCGCCGCGACATAGGTTCTGGCTCATGGTCCATTTGAGTGAACCCCCGCCCCGCGCCACCAACTGCGACGTCGAGTTCTTCTGGGACCCCGTGTGTCCCTTCGCGTGGCTCACGTCGCGGTGGCTTGTCGAGGTCGCGTCGCGTCGTGAGTTGAACATCGACTGGCGGTTCATCTCACTGCGTCTCATCAACAAGGACAAGGACTACGCGACACATTTCCCACCCGGATACGAGTTCGGGCACACCGCGGGCCTCCGCATGCTCCGCGTAGCCGCGGCGATCCGCGACGAATTGGGACGCGAGGCGCTGGGGCCGGTCGTGACCGCGTACGGGGAGTCGTATTTCGACAAGCCGCAGGGTTCGGGGATGCGCGACCGGCTCTCCACCCAAGACCACCTCGTGGAGGTCCTCGATCAAGCGGGGCTCGACCGTCGATTCGCGGACGCCGCGGACGACACCGGGTGGGACGCCATGATCGACGCCGAGGGTGAGATGGCGCTCTCGCGCACCGGGCGTGACGTCGGCACCCCGATCCTCACCGTGACCGCGAGCGAGCAGTCGTTCTTCGGGCCGGTGATCTCGAGAGTTCCGGTCGGGGAGGAGGCCGAGCGGCTCTGGGACGC
>JAYQAE010000098.1:0-6902 GCA_038136655.1 Ilumatobacteraceae bacterium | reverse complement strand
GGACCGATGGGCGTCGCCATGGCGATGACCCTAGACCGCGGCTCGCGGCCGCGCATTCAGCCGAGGGATTCGAACAGCGCCCAGTCACCCGCCACAAGCGCTCGCGCCTGCTCGGGCCAGCTCGTCGGGTCGTACCGAGCGAAACGGGAGCCGGCGTCGGCGAGTGTGCTGGTCAACGTGTCGATGTCGGCAGCAGCGAGATCAGCCCAAGAGCGAATGCCGACCCCGTTGAGGAGACCCTCGATCACCGGGCCGATCCCGTTGATCACCTGAAGGTCATCAGAGCTGAGTCGACGACCGAGCACCCGAGCGCCCTCCTCGAGATCGGGTGTCGGTGACTCCACCTGCTCGACATCGTCATCGTGTTCAGCTGGAGCCTCGCCCGTCTCCACCGGTCGGGAGGCGAGTTGCTCTCGCAGCAGATCGTTGTCGTGCCGCAGCCGGTTGCGTTCGAGACGCAACTCCTCCTCCGAGGCCACGCGTGACCGCAGATCATCCAACTCCTGTTGAACGGACGACCGTTCCTTCCGTCGAGCACGGCTCACCTGACGGAGCGCCGAGGTCGAGCGAAGCAACCAGCCGAGCACGAGCCCCACGACAAGCGCGCCCGAATACCACAGAAGTCCGGCGGTCAACGTGTACGGCATGCGTCTCAATCCTCCCACACGAGCAACTCGACCAACCGGGGACCCGCCACTCATGGCATCGTGATGACGAACTCGACCCGTCGGCTGAGCGCCTTGTCCTCAACGCCGTCGACGAGCACCGGTTCGGCCGAACCGACACCGATCGCGACGAACTGCGCGGCATCAAGCCCTCTGGTCACGAGCGCCGCGACAACCGACTCGGCGCGTCCGCGGCTGAGCAGAACGTTCGATCCCTCCACCCCGTCGGAATCGGTGTGACCGCGAACCTCGACGAACGCTGTTGGGACCTCCTTGAGCAGCCGAGCGATCTCATCAAGGGTTGGTTCTGACGCCTCGTCTATCTCGGTGCCCTCCGAACCAAAGATGAGGGGCTCGGCGAGAAGTAGATCATCGAGCGCGGTCGCCACCCGAACACCATCATCGATGCCGAGCGGCGGCGGTGCGGCGAGATCCGTCTCGACACCCCGAGCGAGCGCGACCGCCGTCAACGCCTCCCCAAGGTCGACATCCCGATAGGTGCCGGTCAGTGAGGCGCGATCCGACTCGATCACGAGCGTCGCTTCGGAAAGGGCCTCAGGTATCGCGGCGAGGAGTCCGCTGAGACCGTCCAGGGTGTCTCCATCCACCGTTGAAGCCGAGTCGATCACCGGCGAGACCCCGATCAACTGGAACATCGCCTCCGCCGAGTCATCATCGGCGACCGCCCCGACAACAGTGAAACCCGCCGGCGACCAGGAGACGACGAGATCGGGAACGCCATCCACCTCAGCGATCAGCACCCGGTCGATCACCAAGACGACACCGTTGTCGGCCTCGATAACCGCTATTACCTCGGCCATCTCCTCGACGACGGGCGTCTCGCCCGGATCGAGCAGCGTCGCCGAACCGTCCCGTGCCGCCAGCACCACCGAGTTCGCATCATCGCTGCCGATCGCCGTCGGGTCGAGTCGCGCGTCGACCAGGTGCCGTGACACCAGGCGGCGCGCCGACTCGGCGTCCTGACCGAGGGACGCCACAAGATCGGCATCGACCCGCGCGAAGGCCTCATCGGACGGCGCGAACAATACGAACGGGCCCTCACCGGCCAAATCATCGAGCACCTGCGACAACTCGATCAGGCCGGCGATCAACGACAGCGAGGTCTCCGCGGCCAGCACATCGGCGATATCCGTCGTCACCGTCGGCGGATCCTCGATCTCCGGCGGAACCGTCGTCGCGACGACCACACCATCGGGTGTCGTCAGCGGCTCATCGACCGCGGTTGTCGTCGGCGTCAACGCGGGATCGACAATGGGCGCCCTACTCGAACGACACGACCTATCGGCCTCCACCCGGCGAACGCCTCGTAACGCGAGGGACGCCTCGAGGGTTGCCACGTCGAGCACCGGCTCGGAACAGGTGACGGTCACGTCCTGGCCGCTCACCGAGATCGAAGCGACCAGCGGAGCGACTTCGGTGGCCCGGACTTCGACCCGTTCGAGGAGATCGGCTTCGACCGAACGAATGAACGCCACCGCTCCGACTACGGCAACTGCGACCGCCGACAGAGCGGCCGCCACGACCGATGTTCGCCAACGACTCGAATCAGACATCGCGGCCATCGACCGCGCCGATCACAGCGCGATCAGGAGAAACTCTGGCCGCAGCCGCACGTGCGGGAGGCGTTCGGGTTGGTGATCGCGAAGCCGGACTGGTCGAGGCCGTCCTTGTAGTCGAGGGTGGCTCCCTCGAGCAGTTGCGCTGAGGCCGGGTCGACAACGACCTTCACCGACGATCCCTCGCCGAAGGAAGCCTGCTGGTCGTCTGCGGCAATATCGCCGTCGAAGAACATCTCGTAGGAGAAGCCGCTACATCCGCCGGGGCGCACAGCGACGCGGAGAGCGAGATCGGATGCTCCTTCAGCCTCGAGGAGCTGGCGGACCTTGACGGCTGCGTTGTCGGTGAGGGTGATCACGTGGCATTCCTCCTATGACGGTGATGGAAATCCTAACCGGAGGACCACCACGCTCGACAAGGTCTGCTCGACAGGTGCGGCCCCAAACAGAGCGGTAGGTTCTGGATATGGCGAGCCCCGACGACATGGCGTCAGGACCCGGCTCGGCACCGACCGACCCTCCGAGCACCGACGAGGTCTTCGCGGCGCTCCGCACGGTCATCGATCCAGAGCTCCACGTCGACATCGTCTCTCTTGGCATGGTGCCCGACGTGTCGATCGACAACGGAACCGTGACCGTCTCCGTCAAGTTGACCATCGGTGGATGCCCGCTCCGCGCCGAGATCAAGCGCGAGATCGAGAACCGGGTCGGCGTCCATCCCGGGGTTGTCGCGGTGCGCATCGACTGGGGCGAGATGACCCCGGAGGAGCGCTCAGAGGTGATGGGCCGCGCCCGGCGCCGTGCCCAGGAACAGGCACCGGACACCGCCGTGCCCGCCCGCTGCCGCGTTATCGCTGTCGCGAGCGGAAAAGGCGGCGTCGGCAAGAGCTCGGTCACCGTGAACCTGGCCGCCGGGCTCGCCGAGCGCGGGTCGACCGTCGGCGTGCTCGACGCCGACATCTGGGGATTCTCCGTGCCGCGGCTGCTCGGAATGTCCGACCGGATGGAGGCCGCCGAGGTCAACGGGCGGCCGAGGATCATCCCGAACCGCCGCCAGATCGGTGCTGGTGTGCTCGAGGTGGTGTCCACCGGGTTCCTCGTGGAGGAATCGACGGCGCTCATGTGGCGTGGACTCATGCTCACCAAAGCCGTGGAGCAGTTCCTCAACGACGTGGACTGGGGCGACCTCGACTATCTCCTGATCGATATGCCGCCGGGCACCGGCGATGTCCAGATGGGGCTCGCGCGCATGCTCCCCCGCACCGAGATACTCGTCGTCACCACCCCCGCCCGCGCCGCGCAGAAAGTCGCCCAGCGCGCCGCCGACATGGCCAAGCGGTCGTTCCTGCGCGTCATCGGCGTGGTGGAGAACATGAGCGCCTTCATCTGCGACCACGGTGACTCCTACGAGCTGTTCGGATCCGGTGGAGGAGCGGAACTCGCCGAGGACATCGGTGTGCCGCTGCTCGCCTCGGTGCCCCTCGAGCCCGCCCTCGCCTCCGGCGGGGACAACGGCGATCCGGTGGTGCTATCGGGCCAGGGTCCGGCCGCCGCCGCGCTCCGCGCTCTCGTCGCACAGATCGTCGAGCAGGTCGCTCCACCGCGCGACTCCGAGGTCGACATGTCCGGATGCTCCGCCCGACTCCTCGAGGCGGTCGCCGCCGCCCTCGACGACGCCTGACCCCCGCTCAGCGCCCGCCGGTCACGAACTCGGGCAGGGGCACCTGCTCGTAATCGTCGTCGGTTGGAAGGGCCACGCCGACCACACGCCCCGACTGATCGACACGCACCCGCGGCAGGATCGGATCGGGTCGGGGCGATCCGAGCGCCGAGGCCACCGCCTCCTCCGCGGTGTCGAAGCCGCGTAACCAGCGCAGGTTCGCGACCGTCGGAGGAAACATCTGCAACTCACCGGCGGCCGCGCGAGCGAGGGCGGCAGCGGGCTCAACCCACAGGCTCTCGATCGTCTCACCTCCATCGTGGAGGGGCTCCTGGCCCGCGGGCGCCACCGCCACCAGGAATCGGGTATCGAAGCGCCGACGTTCTCCAACCGGGGTGATCCAGTGGCTCGTGAAGCCAACCCGATCGACCATGAGGCGCAAATCGTGACGCGCGCAGAGATCAGCGAGTGATTGGTCACCCGAGTGGACCCGTTCCCGCGCCTCAGCCATCTCTCCGCTGTCGAGATCGATCCCGAACCGAACCGCCTCGGAGGCCGCCGAGGAGCGCGCGAGCAGCACTCCGGCCTCCTCGAAACACTCTCGAACCGCCGCGACCAGCCAGGCGAGGCCGCCGTGTTCAAGGCCGAGCCGCTCGGACGCCGACGCGTCATCGAGCCCGTCGCAGACCGGTTCGAGCTCGGCCGCGTGGTCCTCCCCGTCGACCTTCCCACCCGGGAAGACGTATTGCCCTCCGGCGAACGAGGCGGACAGGGTTCGGCGGAGCATGAACACCTCGATGCCCGCGGCGCCATCGCGAATCAGCATGACCGTGGCAGCGGGCTGCAACGGCACATCTATCGATCTCATCGGTTCGTCGCTCACCCCGCCGAACGTAGCCAGCGGTGCTGTCGAGGCTCCGATCCGGCAGTCAGTCACGACCCCGCGCGGGCCGACGCGAGTAGACACCGGCGGCGAGCACGAGAGCGCCGAGCACCACGGCCGTCAGCTGCCATCGCTGCTGCAGCGCGTCGATCACGGAGCGCTGGATCCGATCCACCGCCTCGACGATCGGATCGGAGCCACCCCCGATATCCACCACCCAGAAGTAGTAGGCGAGGTAGAGACCCGAGAGGATCACGAAGCCGGCCGCCACCTGCTCAACCCGGTGCATCGATGCGCGCAACACGCCAAGGAGACCGGTCCGCGCCACCGCCAGCGACACCGTCAGCGCCGTCACCAGCAGTCCCATACCGGCCCCGTAGGCGGCGACCTGCGCGGTTGCCGCGACCAGTCCGTCATCGCGGGCCGAAAAGAGCGATGGCAGAAAGAGCCCAATGGTGCACCCGAGCGATGCGACGGCGTAGGCGATGCCGTAAACGAACATGGACCCGACACCGCGCGACCGACCCCCACGGTCGAGGCGCGGCGCCGCGATTGGAAGTCGGTAGCCACGAAGCATCGAGATCCCGAGCGCCACGAGACCGACAGCGATCACGATCGTCGCGTATTTGGCGTTGCGTTGGATCCACGAGGTGAAGTGGTAGGTCACCAGGCCGACGACGACGAACACCGTCATGAAACCGGCCGTCAGGGCCGCGCTCACCACGAGCGCACGACGCACCCCGGCGCGCCGCGAACCGAGATCACCGACAGCCGCCGAGACATCCGAGCCGAGGAAGAACATCAGATAGGTCGGCAAAAGCACGAACCCGCACGGATTCACCGCAGCCACGAAACCTCTGAGGAATGAGAGGCTCACGCCGACCTCGATACCGGAATCGAGAAGTACCGCGCGATGCGCTCACTGAGGTCGTCAGCATCGAGGACGCCATCGCGACCAACGACGCGGCCATCGGCGTCGACGAAGACGGTGAGTGGGAACGCCACCGTCTCGAGCGCGTCGGTGAGTCGGCCGAGCGGGTCGAGATACAACTCGTAGGCGACTCCGACCGACTCGGCGAACTCGATCATCCGATCAGCGTCATCCACCGGGTTGATTCCGACGAAACGGACCCGACCACCGACCGTGGCGTGAACTTCGGCGAACTCGGGCATCTCCCGCGCGCACGGTGGACAGGCGGCAAACCAGAGATTCACCACCATCGGGGTACCGACCAGCGAAGCGCTGTCGACAACATCCCCGAGGGCTGTCTCCAACTCAACAGAGGGGAAGCGGTCGACTGGGTCACCTTCGGGTCCAGCTGGCTCCTGGTACTCGCCGGGCTCATCGAGGACCGCGTCGAGATCATCGGTCACGGCGTCGCGAACACGGGGAGCCCCGATGGAGATCGCGAACAGCGACAGGGCTGCGGCGATACCGATCGCGACCGTCGCACGTCGCCGCTCCATGCCCTCAGGCTAACGATGCCCGCTGAGCGCCGGTCAGGCCACCAGGTGCGGCGGGATCGGCACCTCATCGACCACCAGTTCCGGCCGTGGCTCGCGAGGAGGTCGGCCGCGTCGAGGGCGATCCTCGACGATCACCCCCTCCATAACGAGCACGCCTCCCCACACCCCGTAGTACTCGGCCCGTTCGAGCGCGCCGGCGAGGCAGGCCTCGGCGAGGACGCAGCGCCGGCAGATGGCCTTCGCCCGAGCGAGGTCGTGGGCATCGTCGGAGAAGAACAGGTTGGCGAGCCGGCCGGTGCCATCGGCGCACCGAGCCCGAGCGACGATCCGTTCGGTGATGACTGTCGTGTGTTCCATGCCCGTCCGGAGACGGGTCGGGGGAACATCTCGCAGTTTCCGTCACATACGGAGCAGGATCTTCCCCACATTGAGATCGGCCTCCATGTGCCGATGGGCCTCCGCCACGTCGCCGACGTCGACCACCTTGTCGATCACCGGTCGCAGGGCGCCACTCTCGAACAGCGGCAGCATCTCCGTGCAGAACCGCTGCACCGCGGCGATCTTCTGCTCGAGGGGCCGGTTCCGAAGCGTCGTACCGATCCAATGCACCCGCTTCGTCAAGATCAGCCCGGTGGACACGGTCGCCGTCG
>JAYQAE010000097.1:0-6935 GCA_038136655.1 Ilumatobacteraceae bacterium | reverse complement strand
CCGGGCTCGCACGGACATCGGTTGCCTTCCGCGCCGGGAAGTCCCCGGACACGAGGAAGGGATGCTATCGGCGCCTCGACGCCTTCCAACTCGGTGGTCCCACACGGGATCTCAGCCGAATCGGGCCCGAATCCACTCCGTTACGAGGTCCAACGCCTCAGGCCGGTGACCCTCGAAATAGTGCGGGGCCCCGGTCAGTTCGTGGAAGGTGAGATCCGCGGCCCCCGAAGCGGCAGCGATCGCAGCGGCCTGGTGCCGCCGGATCTCGGTATCGGCCGTCGGATGCACCAGCAGGGTTGGCACACTCACCTCGGCGATGGTGTCGGCGAGTCGGGCTCGACTCGACAGGGCTGACCACGTGCTCAGCCAACCGCGGGGCGTCATGACTCTGGCGAGGCCGCCGCGGCCGTAGTTGGCGTCGAGGGGGTCCGGGAAGGCGAAGAGACTGCCGAGGGGCCGGTCGTCCGGGTCGATGGAGAGGTCGAGATAGGCCGGATCAGCGAGCGTCCGGTAGATCGTGAGATAGGGCGTGCTCACGGCTCGGCGGCGTGCCTTCCCCCAACCCGCCGCGTCGACCCGGCGGTCGATCGCCCGGGACTGAGACTTGGCGAGGTCGGCCGCTTGGATCGCCTCCCGCGCGCGGGCGTCTATGCGAGCCACCCGCTCCAGTTGGGCCGCCCGATACCGAACGAGCCAGTTGGGGTCGTAGGAGCAGGGTTCGGGCCAAGGTCGCCATCCATTGGCTGGGTCGTACATGTCGAGGTCCGGATCGACGGAGAGCGGGTCATCCTCGTCGATCACCGAGGGGTCGATGACCTGCCCCATGAACACTCCCTCACCAGGGTGGGCGGCGAGCCCGATCCAGCCATCCCCGATCCCGTGCTCGACATGGGCGAGGGCCATGAGCGAACCGCCACCCGAGTTCCCGAGCAGCACAACCGACTCGGCCCCGCGTCGGATGGCCTCGTCATGCGCGGTCACCACATCTCGGGCCGCGAGCTCATGAAGGCAGTCGGTGTCGTTGTTGAGGTACCGGGTGTTGAAGGCGATCACCGGGAAGCCCGCAGCGGCGAGCAGTGGCGCTGCGTAGTGCACCGAGAAATCTCCGCGGGGGTGAGCGAGGAGGGTCCAAGTGCGCGAGGCGCGACCGTGAGACGGCGTCCAGACGATGCCGGTCACGAGGGCACCGTCGCCGGAGACGAGTCGGATCGGCTCCCGATTGAGCGACACGCGGGGCTCGTCCTCGGGAAGCGGCCAATACCCCAACCCGAGGGGCCTGATCGCCCCGTTCATCGCATCGGCGGCCGCGCCCATCGTCTCAACCTAGACGGGCAGGGAGGACGAGAATTTCGAGAGGCCTCAGGAGTCGGGGCGACTGGCGAGGATGACGCTCAGGTCGATCAGCTCATCGTCGCGACGAACGGTCACGACGGTCAGGTCACCCGGTTCGAGATCGCGAATCGACGCGATCAGGCCCGCCACTCCTTCCACGGGCGAGCCATCGATGGCAATGACGATGTCGCCGCGCTCGATTCCCGCGGTGTCAGCCGGAGTGTCGGCGCGCACATCGGTGATCAGGGCACCGAGCCCACCGTCGGTGCGGTCGTCGAGACCCACCCCGAGGAACCCCTCTTGGCGTGGGGTTCCACCCGCCTGCTGGCGCAGCGAGGCGAGAATCGGCAGTGCCTCCTCAGCGGAGATCGCGAAGCCGATGTTGGAGGCCGCGGTGGTCGCTGAGCCGCGAGCCACGGCCGTGTTGATGCCGACGACCTGACCGAGCGCGTTCACCAACGGCCCGCCGGAGTTACCCGATGAGATCGCGGCGTCGGTCTGAACGAGGCCGTCGAGGGCGCCGCTCTCGGTCACGATGGTGCGGTTCAACGCCGAGACGATGCCGAGGGTGACGCTTGGCGCTCCGTCGAGATTGAGAGCGAATCCGATCGCCATCACCTCATCGCCGATCCGCACGGAATCAGGAGCCACGAAGGTCGCGGGACGGAACCCGTCTCCCTCGATATCGATGATCGCGAGGTCGTTGCCGACGTCGTAAGCGAGCAGCTCGGCGGAACGGGGTTCGGTCTCACCGGCGAGACGGACCCGGATCTCCGTCGCGCCCTCGACGACGTGGGCGTTGGTGACGATCTCGCCGTCGGACGAGGTGATGATGCCGGTGCCGACTGAGCCGCCCGCACCGAAACGGCCGCCGCCCAAATCGGCCATGACGGTGGCGACACTCGGGCCGACGAACTCGGCCACGGCCGCGACGTCAAGACGCGGGAGGGCTTCGGTGCGCTCGGGTCCGACTTCGAACGAGACGGTGTCGGCATCGACCGGCCGCGCGCTCGGAGACTCGTCGGAGCCGGAGAACACGAGATCGACGGTCGCTCCCCCGGCGAAGGCGAGGACAAAGGCGAGTGCGATCCCGGCGGCGGCGCCGGGGCGGCGGCGCCGGGTGGGCTCGGTGGCCGCCGGTGGAGGAGGCGGAGGCAACTGGCTCATGGACTGTGTCTAACAAGGAGAATGGCCCGCTGCTTCCCGCAGCGGGCCATTCTCACGTGTTCTTTACCCGTCGCCGGGCAGGTTGGCTTGGGTCAGCCCTTCGCCTCGCTGAAGGCATCGGAGTAGTTCGTCTCGAAGTCTCCGGTGTTCTGGATGTACTCGAGCTTGGAGGTGTCCGACGGGTAGATGATCTCGTTCTCGAGAACCTCGGGGTCGATGTACGGCTCGGAGGCGGCGTTGGGGCTGGCGTAGAGGTTCCAGTTGGTCAACGCTGCGCCGTTCTCGGCATCGAGCATGAAGTTGATGAACGTGTGGGCCGTGCAGGGATGCGGGGCGTCGAAGGGGATCGCCATGTTGTCGGTCCAGATCGTGCCGCCCTCATCCGGGACGAAGTAGGTGTAGTCGTCGGCGTTGTCGAGCTCGATGATGCCGTAGAGCATGTTGCCCGAGTACCCGTGCGACACGAAGGTCTCGCCGCTGGCGAGGAGCTCGTCGTACTGGTCGGAATCGAAGGCCTTGATCCGCGACACCGCGTCGACGATGAGCTGCTTGGCCTCCTCGAGCTCGCTCTCCGAGGTGGTGTTCAGTGAGTAACCGAGGTACTTCAGCGCGGCGCCAAGGGTCTCACGCGGGTCGTTGAGCAGGGTCATGCGTCCGTCGAAGTTGGCCGCCAACTCTGGATCGAAGATGAGACCCCAGGTGCGCGGGGTGTCCTCGCCCATGACGGTCAGATCGACGCCGATACCGGTGGTGCCCCACTGGTAGGCAGCGGTGTACTCCCCGGTCGGGTCGTAGTCAGGATTGACGAAGTTCGGGTCGAGGTTCGACAGGTTCGGGATCGCGGCCTGGTTGAGCGGCTGGATCGAACCCTCCTCGATCATGATCGACACCATGTAGTCCGACGGGACGATCACGTCGTAGCCGGAGTTGCCGGCGGCAACGATGGGCTGCATCGCCTCGTTGGAGTCGTAGTTGTCCTCGATGACCTCGATCCCGTAGTCGGCGGCGAACGCCTCGAGGAGCTCGGGATCCATGTACTCGGACCAGTTGTAGAGGTACAGGTCACCGTCGACCTGGCCGGCTTCGCAGTCTCCCGCGGCCGATGAGTCGTCTCCTCCGCCGCAGGCGGCGAGGGTGAGCAGAGGGAGCACCGCGAGCGGAACGAGCCGTCGGGTCCTCCTGGATCGGTTGTTCATATTGTTCCCCCTTGTCATTCGGAGTTGTTCCGTCCGCGGACGGCATTGGCACGCTGCAACGCCACCGAGCCCGCCACGAGGGTGAGCGACGCCAACAGCATGATCACCGACACCGCGTTGATCGTTGGCGTCACGCCCTTGCGGATGAGCGAGAAGACGTATACGGGAAGCGTAGTGCTGCCGGGACCCGCCACGAACTGCGTCACCACCACGTCATCGAGTGACAGGGTGATCGCCAGCAGGGCTCCACCGAGCACCCCTGGAGCGATGAGCGGAAGGGTCACGTAGCGGAAGGCCTGCCACCGGTTGGCGTAAAGATCGGCGGCCGCCTGCTCCAAGGTGGCGTCCATCCCGGCGATCCGAGCCCGCACCACCACCGACACGAACGCGATATTGAACGCCACGTGACTCACCACGATGGTGGCGAAGCCCTTCGAGAGGCCGAGTCCGAAGAGCAGATCGACCAGGTCGAAGGCCTGGGTGAAGAACATCAGCATCATCACCGCCATGGTGACGTCGGGGATGATGATCGGCAGATAGAGCAACGCGTCGAAGACCCGTCGGCCGCGGAACTTGAACCGCTCGAGGGCGAGGGCCGACATCGTGCCGAGCCCGGTCGCGATCACCGTCGACACCAAGGCGACGCGAACCGAGACGCCGATCGACTTCTGGATCCGAGAGTCATCGAAGAGTCGCGCGTACCACTCGGTGGTGAAGCCACCCCACTCCCCCGGGATCCGGCTCCCACTGAACGAGTAAATCGCGAGCAAGATGATCGGCGCGTAGAGGAAGGCGAGCACGACCGCGCCGTTCGACCGCAGTATCCACCGAGTCGTCGGCGCCACCGTCCTCCCGCTCACAGGTTCTTCCCTCCGGCGCGGAAGTAGATGATCGTCGACACGAGCATCACCGACATGAGCACGAACGAGAGCGAGGCCCCGACCGGCCAGTTCCGGGCGGTGAGGAACTGGGTGACGATGTACGAGCCGAGCAGGGTCTCCTTGCCGCCCCCCAGCAACTCGGGGGTGACGTAGGCGCCCATCGACGGAACGAACACAAGGATCGACCCGGCGATCACTCCGGGCATGGTGAGGGGCAGCACCACCCGACGGAAGCTGGCGGGGCCCGAGGCGTAGAGATCACGGCTGGCCTCGACGAGTCGCCAGTCGAGCCGGTCGATGGAGGCGAACAGCGGCAGGATCATGAACGGCAGATAGGCGTAGACGAGGCCGATCACCACCGCCGTCTTGGTGAAGAGGATCTCCGTCGGTCCAAGCCCGATCGACTCGGTGAACGAGGAGATCGGTCCTCCCGACGACAGCAGCAGCCGCCAGGCGTAGTTGCGCACGAGGAAGTTCGTCCAGAACGGGATCATCACGGCCACCAGCAGCAGATTGCGGACGGTCGCCGAGCGCGTGGCGCAGAAGTACGCGAAGGGATAGGCGATCACCAGGCAGAGCACCGTGGTGATGAGCGCGAGCACTACGGAGCGGATCACGACGTTGCGGACGATCGGCTCGCCGAGTTTCCGATAGGCGTCCAGGTTCCAGTCCGAGAGCGATGTGGACCCGGTTGAGGTCCGCGTCGCGAAGCTGTACACGAGCACGATCACCAGCGGGACCGCGAAGAACAGGATCATGTAGGCGAAGGACGGGAGCGCCAGGAGCAGCCCGCGACGTCGTTCCGCTGCCTCCCCACGACGCTCGGCCTCCCCGAGGGCGGTCTCGAGGGCCTCCGCGTCGGGGAGAACGGTCACGGCCGAACCACCGCGATGGCGTCGTCGCGCCACCACATCACCACCCGATCGCCCACCTCGTGGCGATCGAGGTCGGGACGATGGTCGGTCTCGACCTCGATGGTCATCCAGTCGAGGGCGACTCGGTAGACGATGCTGTTCCCAAGGAAGGTGACGGTCGCAACCTCACCCTCGAGGGACGCGTGGCCCTCGGGAGAGGATCCAGCCCTGTCGATCATCACGCGCTCAGGGCGGAGGCTGACCTGCACCGCGTCACCCACCGACACGACACCGTCGGCAACCGAGGGAACCGTCACCCGGTCGCCGTTCGCCAAGCACACTCGGTCACGGGCCTCGAGCGTGCCGGCCAGGAAGTTGGAACGTCCGATGAAGTCGGCCACGAAGCGATCGACCGGCGCGTCGTAGATCTCCTCGGGTGTTCCGACCTGGAGAAGCCGCCCCGAGTCCATGACCCCGATTCGATCCGAGAGAGCCAGGGCCTCCTCCTGGTCGTGGGTGACGAAGACGAAGGTGATTCCGACCTCACGTTGCAGTTGCTTGAGTTCGAACTGCATCTCCTGCCGCAACTTGAGGTCGAGGGCCGCGAGGGGCTCGTCGAGAAGGAGCACCTTGGGCCGGTTGACGAGGGCGCGAGCGAGGGCGACACGCTGTTGCTGGCCACCCGAGAGCTGAGCGGGTCGGCGGTTCTCCATGCCGGCCATCCGCACAAGCGAGATGGCCTCGGACACCCGTCGGGCGACATCGGCCTTCGGGGTCTTCGACATCCGCAGTCCGAATCCGACGTTGTCGGCGACGCTCATATGAGGGAAGAGCGCGTAGTTCTGGAAGACGGTGTTGACGGGGCGACGGTTCGGAGGAAGCGGACCGACCTCAGATCCGAAAATCTTGAGACTGCCGGCCGAGGGGATCTCGAGACCGGCGATCATTCTGAGCGTGGTCGTCTTACCGCATCCGGACGGCCCGAGGAGGGCGAAGAACTCCCCGTCACCGATATCGAGATCGACGGAATCGACGGCGACGACGTCGTCGAAATGCTTCGACACGGCGCGGAGAGACACGGCGGGAGTGGCGGCGGTCTCTGTCACTGGCCGCGAACACTAGTGGAATCCGCGCTCGATGCAAGTGGCCCGGAACGCCGTGAACCCCGCCCAGTGGGCGGGGTTCACAGGAAGAGTCATCGGCCGCGGCCGATGGCGTCTGATCAGGCGTTCTGGATCTTGATCTCGATGTCGACGCCCGCCGGGAGTTCGATCCGCTGAAGCGAATCGATCGTCTTGGCGTTCGGGTTCACGATGTCGATCAACCGCTTGTGGATCCTCATCTCGAAGTGCTCTCTCGAGTCCTTGTCGACGTGGGGGCCGCGGATGACGGTGTACCGGTGCTTGTCGGTCGGCAACGGGATCGGGCCGCGCACGGTGGCGTCGGTCCGGTTGACCGTCTCCACGATCTTCTTCGTGGACTGGTCGATGATCTCGTGGTCGAAG
>JAYQAE010000096.1:0-6984 GCA_038136655.1 Ilumatobacteraceae bacterium | reverse complement strand
CCGGCGATCTCCATCGCGATCTCGCGGAAGCGCCAGGAGATGATCGAGGAGTAGAGCTTGCCGAGCGACCCTCCCGGTCCGGGGGCCTTGCCGGCCTTCAGCTCCGCGCGGGTGCGCATGGCGACGAGCGACTTGGTGGTCTCCATGGCGTAGACCTTCATCAACTCGTCGCGCACCACCGGGTCGTCGATACGGCCCGTGGCCTTGGCGGCTCCGAGCAGCAGGTCGTACATCGGCTGGCTGATCGCGCCCGATCCCATGGAGCCAATCGCCACGCGCTCGTACATGAGCATCGCGGTGGCCTGTCGCCAGCCGTTGTTCACCTCTCCGAGCAGATTGTCGGTGGGAATGCGGACGTCGGTGAAGAAGACCTCGTTGAAGTGACTGCCCCCGTCGATCTGGTGGATCGGGCGGATCTCGACCCCGGGTGCCTTGAGGTCGACGATGAACATCGAGATGCCAGCGTGTTTCGGCTGGTCGGGATCGGTTCGGGCCACGATGACCCCGTAGTCGCTGCGATGGGCGAGCGTGGTCCAGACCTTCTGGCCGTTCAGCACCCACTCGTCGCCGTCGCGGTCGGCGCGGGTCTGGAGGCTGGCGACGTCGCTGCCGGCGCCCGGCTCGGAGAACATCTGGCACCACACGGTGCGGGCCGCGATGTTGTCGGGCATGTAGCGCCGCTTCTGCTCGTCGGTACCGAACTCGTTGAGCACCGGGAGGCACATCCCGTGGCTGATGACGAGCTCGCCGGTCATCGCCGGGAACTCCTGGGCGACCTGGCGGAAGATTCGCTCATGCTCGAGGGTGAGACCGGCGCCCCCGAACTCGGTGTCGTAGGTCAGGCCGGCGAGTCCAGCCTCGGCGAGGGCGGCTTGGAAGGCCCGGGCGGCCTCGAGATCGCGGCGTGCACCGGGCTTGGCGTGCTCTCTCAGGAACTCGCGGCACCGCTCACGAAAGGCCTCAGCGTCGGCGGTGGTCAAGGTGGCGGTGTCCGACATGGTTCCTCCGGGGTCGAGAAGTTCTCAAACGGTGTCACAGGTCGGGGTCGGAGGGCGAATCCGGCGCGAGTGCGCGACGCACCTAGAGTCGTGGCGTGTCGGCGTGGCGTGAGGAGGGCGGAGCGCTCATCCGCGAGTTGCAATTCGTCGACTTCGCTGAGGCGTTCGCGATGGTGACCCGTGTCGCTGAGATCGCTGAGCGACTCGATCATCATCCGGACATCGAGATCTCCTACAACCGTGTCGTGCTGCGGTGCACCTCCCACGATGCCGGCCGGACGGTCACCGCTCGCGATCATCGGCTCGCAGCGGAGATCGACGCGTTGTTGGCTCAGGTGGGCGATGGCTGACCGGCATCCGAATGTGGAGCGGGTCGTTGCCGCGGCCCGTGAACTCGGTCTCGAGATCGAGCCGAGGACCTTCCCTGAGGGTACCAAGACCGCCCAGGACGCCGCCGACGCGATCGGGGTTGAACTTGGCCAGATCGTGAAGAGTTTGATCTTCGGTGTCGATGGCGAACTGGTGCTCGCCTACGTGAGCGGCGCCAACCGTCTTGATGAGCGGCTGCTAGCCGCTGCCGCAGGAGGGTCAGCCTGCGAGCGGGTCGACGCCGACGCCGTGCGTGGCGCGACGGGCTTCCCCATCGGAGGCGTGCCACCCTTCGGTCACACGACGAAGTTGCGAATCTTCATCGATCCGGATTTGTTGCAGTTCGATGAGGTGTGGGCAGCCGCCGGCACCTGGCACGACGTGTTCGGCATCGAGCCCCACAAGCTGGTCGAGGCCAGCGGGGGAGTGGTCACCGACCTGAAGCGCTGCTGACGGCCATCGTCGTATGCTGACATCATGGATCCGTTGCCGACCATCGAGGACGGTCGAGGCGTCGATGTGAGTCAGATCCGGACCCAATTGCGGCTACCCGTGAAGGAGCGTGTGCGCGTGATGGTGGAAGCAGCGAACCTGCTGATCGCCGTGCAGAAGCACGCTCGTCTGGCCCGAACATCCAGGGCGGAGTGATGTTCGACCCCGTTCGGATCTGCGCGATCCTGAACGAGGAACGCGTTGACTACGTCGTCGTGGGTGGCTTCGCAGCCGTCGTTCGGGGCTCGTCATTACCGACCCGCGACATCGACATCGTTCCGTCTCGCGCTCCGGACAACCTTGAACGGCTAGCCCACGCCTTGCGGCGACTGAACGCGAAGATTCGCACCGACGGCGAGCCCGTGACGGCGCCGCTTGACGGACCGTTTCTTGCCAACATGCCCCTGATGCTGAACCTTGTCACCGAGTTCGGTGAGATGGATCTGACCTTTCTCCCGGCGGGCCGCGCCGGTGGTTACGAAGGGTGGCGAGTCGCAGCCACGAAGGAGGAGGTGAGTGACGGGGTTCTTGTCGTTATTGCCGCCCTCGACGATGTCATCGACTCCAAACGAGCCGCGAATCGCTCCAAGGATCAGATGGCATTGCCATATCTCGAGTCGCTTCGCGACGAACTTCGGCGACAGTCCGAGGGATAGGTTCCCCCCGCTAAACGTGGCGTGACCCATCCAGTCTCGTCGGATGTCCGCTCTAGAGCACGGCGCGAACCTCGATACGTCGGTTGCAAGCTCTCGAGGCCACCTGCGCGATCTCAAGTGCCTCGTTCATGTCCGCGGCCTCGATCAGCCACATGCCCGCCATGTACTCCTCGGAGGCCACGGCGGGACCCTCGGAGGTGATCCCTGCGTTGTCGCGGTTGTCGACGACCCAGCTGTCTCGGGGCCCGGACAGTCCGATGGCGAGCAGGGACTTTCCCTGGCGGTCGAGTTGATCGTTGAAGGCGTTGATCGCCGTCATTTCGTCGGGGGTCGCGGCCGCGAAGCCGTCAATCGCCATGACCGCGAGAAGGAATCGCATCGGGGAAGATTACGAACGCCTAGTCAGTCGGCGATGACGTGCTCGTCAACGAACATGCGAACCCGACCAGCCACGTTGGCCATCGAATCGTCCACGACGCGCTGTCCGGTCTCGCTCGCGTAGGCCGACTGGAAGTCATCGAGGGAGTCGAACCACAACTCGGACACGCCGTCGGGCGTACCAGGTTCGGGGTCGTTGACCACGTTGAACACCGCTCGACGCAGTTTGGGCAACTGCTCGGCGAGCCCGCGGTGCTGGCCGAGCCACCAGTCGACGAACTCGTCGTGACTCATGTTGTCGCGGCGGGTCAGCAAGATGATCGCCTTCATCATCCGGGCTTCCCGGTTCGAGCGAACGGCCGGCCGCCGACGGCGAGCGCGACGCTCACCACGATCTCATCGGACTGGGGGGCATCGGGGATGGCGACATCGATCGCGTCCATCTCGTCGAACGACCAGATGTCGTCCTTGTTGGTGATCGGCAGAGTGATCTGCGCGCCGGGTCCGGCGACCTTCTTCGTCGAGGTGATGATGTCATCGCCCTTGATCACCACTTTGCGGATCGGAGCGCCGAAACGCGGATGGATGAGCGCCGCCGCATGCTCAATCTCGCCAGCGGTCCCGACAATGCACCCCTTGCCGTAGGCGGTGACCTCCTCAGGCGCCACGCCGAGGGCGGTGAGCGCTCGTTCGGCGAGCATCCCGGCGATCTCGGCTCCCATCTGCTCGATCTCGTCGAGGTCTTCACCGGCCCGGCCGGCATGGGGGTTGGCGATCACCGCGCTGCAGACCGCCTTACGGACGGTTCGGCCGGTCTCGCGCCCGTTCTCAGCGAGGACGTCCTCGCAGGTGGTGACGAACTTTCTGATGCGCACGCGCCGAACCTAACCGACGACGCGGAACCGGAGATCAGTCGACGGCGATGCGGACCGTGTGCCAACCCGTGGCGCCGTCCGGGGCGACCGGAGCGATGTCACCGGTCTGCATGCGTCCCTCGGCGTCGTAGGCGCGGCAGCGGAGCCAGTGCAGTCCAGCCGTGGCCTCCCAGTCCAGGCTCCACTGCACCCAGGTGTCGTCACCGGCGACCCGACCGAGCGCCGCTTCCCGCCACTCCTCGTCGTCGATCTGGACCTCGACCCGTGCGATCCCCGTGGACGGAGCAAGCGCCACGCCCCCGATCGCCGTCGGGCCGCGAACGATCCGGTTGCGAGGGGTGTCGATCCGGGAAGCGATCTTGACCGGGCCCTCCTTCGACCATCCGAGGGGGACCCAATAGCCGTCGAATCCGTCCCAGGTGGTGAGTTCGATCTCGGAGAGCCATTTCGTGGCCGAGACGTAGCCGTAGAGGCCCGAGACGATGAGGCGCGCCGGGAACCCGTGGAGCGCGGGAAGGAAGTCGCCGTTCATCGCGTACGCGACGAGGGCCGTGCGCTCATCGTCGAGAGCGGCGAGCGGGAAACCAGCGGTGAAGCGGTCGACGGAGCGCCCCACGAGTTGCTCCGCGCTCGAGGAGACACCGGCGCGGTCGAGCAGGTGGCGTAGCGGCACCCCCTGCCACTCAGCGGTGCCAACGAGGTCACCCCCGACGGGATTCGATACGCAGGCGATGGTCACCGGAACCGACACCGAGTCGAGAGCGAGTAGTTCGTCGAAGTCGATGGTGAGCGGCCGATCGACGAGACCGGTCACGGAGAGTGACCAGGTGTCGGCATCGACCCGCGGGATACGGAGCGCGGTATCGATCCGGTAGAAGTCGCGGGTCGGCGTGATGTAGGGCGACACGCCCGGGGTGGTGATGCCCGTGTTGGGCACAGTGACCGTCGACACCGGGTCGGGAAGGGCTCGCGCGCCTGGGGAGACGGCGGCGGTCGTTCCGCCGCGGAGGAGTCGGCTGGTGACGAGCGCTGCTCCCGCCCCGACCGATACCCCCGCCGCCGCCGAGAGGAAGCCGCGCCGACTCGCCGTGCCCATACCGGGGATCGCAACGTCGACAGTCGGTCGACTCGCCCGGGACCCCAACGCCGAGAGTGTCACCACGCTGACACCGACCGCTACGGCGATACTGATTGCGCCCATCCACCACTGGCCGTCGGGTCTCGACCAGAACGCGGCCAGTCCGATCGCACCAGCGACAGCGATCGCCGCTCGGGCGGAGCGTGGTGACCGCTGGTGCCGTCGTCCGACGAGGCCGCCGAGGATGCCGATGACAACGAACATCCCGATCACGAGCGCCGTTCGATGGTTGGTGCCGAACAGGTCGACGGCGAGGTCCTTGATCCGAACGCCGATCGAATCGATGAAGGCGTCACCGACCGCCGAGAGCGGTGACGGCCCGGAGGGGTCGAAGGCCGAGACCAGCTCGCCCGCCGCCACGCCGCTCAGCGCGGCGACGACACCAGCGGATGACATGCGGCGCCGCTCGGACGGCATCGGATTCTCCGCGGGGAGGTCGCTCACGCACTAAGTGTGCGTCGCCGCCGGTGTCGAGGGCCATCCGAGCGCGGTCGGATCGGTAGCGTCGACGCGATGACCACCGGGATCGCCTCGCTCCTCGGAGTGACCTTCGACTGCGCTGATCCGATGGCCCTCGCGCGATTCTGGGAGCAGGTCGCCGGCGGCGTTATCGACGAGCGAACCCTCGACAACGACTGGGTTAACTTGCGCGACGTCCCGGTGGTCGGTCATCTCGGCTTCCAACGGGTCGCGGAGGGCAAGGCGGTCAAGAACCGCGTGCACCTCGACCTCGAGGTGCACGACATCGAGAGTGCGGTCGTGCGGTTGCGCGACTTGGGGGCTGAGCCCCTCGGGGACACTGTGGATGAGGGCACCGGATGGCTTCAGGTGATGGTCGACCCGGAGGGCAACGAGTTCTGCCTCATCGTCCGCCGCTCGAGTCAGACGTGACGGTCAGGCTTCGTAGGGCCGACCTCGCGGATATCGCGACCTTGCGCCACTGGGACGCGCAACCTGATCGAGCGAGCTGGGCCGGCACCGACGGTCCCTGGGACTGGGATGTCGAACTCCCACGCGAGGTTGACTGGCAGCAAATGTTCATCGCCGAGTTCGAGGGCACCCCGATTGGCTTCCTGCAATTGCTGCACACCGGTCATGACCCGGATCGTTACTGGGGCTCGCTCAGCGCCGACGGGATTTGGGCCATCGATCTCTGGATCGGCGAGCAGGCTCAGCGAGGCATCGGGTTGGGCTCGTCGATGATGCGGCTGGCGATCGAGCGGCTGGTCGTTCTTGGCGCCGCTGCGGTGCTCGTCGATCCACTCGCTTCGAACGACGCCGCGCATCGCTTCTACCGCCGTCATGGCTTCTCTGAGGTTGGCCGATACCGCTTTGGTGACGACGACTGTTTGGTGCTCCGTCGTGATCTCGGGGGAGCGCGATGACTTCAGTTCGGGCGGAGGCGGGCGACGAGCACCTCGCGCGCCGCCGGCCACTCATCGGCGAGCAGTGAATAGACCGCGGTGTCGCGGATCCCGCCATCGGATGCCGGCATGTGAGCGCGCAGCACCCCATCGAGACGGGCGCCGACCCGCTCGATGTTGGCCCGCGACTTCGCGTTGCGCACATCGGTCTTGATCGTCACCCGCTTCACGCCGATCCGATCGATGGCGTGATCGATCATCATGATCTTCGCCTCGGTGTTCATGCCGGTTCGTTGCGCCTCCGGTGCAAGCCAGGTGCTGCCGATCTCGAGGGCATCGGGTACCTCGGCCTCGCGCGGGCGACGGTCGGAGGTGGTCCAGTACTCGGCGTTCATGAACCGGGTCGAGCCGCGGACGATGCCGCTCTCGGTCTCGACGCTGGCGAATGCGAGTCCGAGTCCCTGCTCGTGCTCGCGCGCGGCGGTCTCGATGTAGCGATCGACCTCGATGGGGTCGGCCTCGGGAATCCACGTGTACCCGAACGTCGAGCGATCACCGGAGACGATCTGGAGCAGGTCGGCGGCGTGCTGCGGGCCGAGGGGCACGAGGGTGACGTGACGTCCCGCGAGGGTGACTCGCTCGAAGGGGGGTCGCGCAATCATTGAGGGCTTCGCAGTCGGAGCGCCCGTCGGAGGATGTCGATCGCAACAACGC
>JAYQAE010000095.1:0-6992 GCA_038136655.1 Ilumatobacteraceae bacterium | reverse complement strand
CCGTGGTGCACCCAGAACTCGTTGTCCTCCACGGCGACGAAGGCATCGATGACGTGGCCCGGCACCTCGGCGAGGGTGACCGGCTGGGAGTTCTCGAGTTCGTAGACAGCGATCTCGTTGCCGGCCCGGTCGTAGACGTAACTGCGCTGGGAGAGCGGGATGAAATCGGGCAGTTCGACCGGGGTCTCCCGGTGGGCGTTCGCTACCCGCCAGATCTGCGGCGCGACGGCCGCGACGACCCCGGTGACCAGCAGTGAAGCCGCCCCGATCACGAGGCCAAGGCGCAGAATCCAACTCATCCGGCCCACGGGTCGAGCGTACCGATGGACGACTACGGTGTTCGGTCATGTCCGACTCCCCCCGCCCATTCCGATTCGGCATCCAGGCGTCAACCGCGCCCGACCGGCAGGCCTGGGTGGAAGCGGCGCGTCGCTACGAGGCGCTCGGCTACGCGGCACTCACCATGCCCGATCACTTCGACGGTCAACTCGCCCCGATTCCCGCCCTCCAGGCGGTGGCGGACGCCACCGCGACGTTGAGGGTCGGCGCCCTCGTCCACGACAACGACTACAAACATCCACTCGTCTTGGCCAAGGAGCTCGCGACGATGGACGTGCTGTCAGACGGTCGGCTCGAGATCGGTCTCGGCGCTGGCTGGATGGCCGTGGATTACGAACGGTCAGGTATCCCCTACGACCCGCCCGGCACGCGCGTCAGCCGCTTCATTGAGGGCCTCGAGGTGATCCGCGGTTGTCTCGCCGACGGACCGTTCTCGTTCTCGGGTGAGCACTACACGATCACCGACTACGACGGTCTTCCGAAGCCCGTGCAGCGTCCCTGCCCACCCATCCTCATCGGTGGTGGAGGTCCCCGCGTGCTTCGGTTCGCCGCGCGTCACGCCGACATCGTCGGCATCAACGCGACGCTCACCTCGGGTGCGGTCGACGGATCGACCTTCGACTCGATGTCGGCGGAGGCTGTCGATGCGAAACACGCGATCGTCGTGGAGGCCGCCGGTGAGCGGATGGCGGACATCGAGATGAACGTCCGGGCGTTCCTGGTGCAGGTGACCGACGATGTCGCTGGTGCCATCGACGGGATCGCCGCCTTCACCGGAGCGTCGGCCGAGATGATCGCCGAGTCACCGTTCGCCCTCATCGGCCCGCCGACGAAACTGATTGAGGATCTGCTCGCCCGTCGCGAGCGCTGGGGCTTCTCCTATGTCATCGTTGGGCCCGACGAGGCCGAGGCCTTCGCTCCGGTCGTCGCTGAGTTGAGCGGGCGCTGATCAGCCGAAACGGCGTTCCTTCTCGATGACCACGATCCCGTTCTCGCTCACCGTGTAACGCTCCGAGTCGGCATCACGGTCGAGCCCGATCCGCTCGAAATTCGGGATCACGACGTTCTTGTCGATAATGCAGCGGTTAAGGCGAGCCCCGGCTCCGATGTGAACGCCTTCCATGATGATGGAGTCGGTCACGTGAGCGTCGTGGTCGATGAACACGCGCGGAGAGATGATCGATCGCTCGACGTGCGAGCCCGACACGATCGAGCCCTGGCACAGGAGACTTCCGTCAACGAAGGCGGGCTCACCCCCGACACCGCGGGACACCTTGGCCGGCGGTAGGGCCTTTCGGTAGGTGTAGACAGGCCAGCGCTCGTTGTACAGGTTGAAGATCGGCACCGGGGCGATCAGGTCCATGTTCGCCTCGTAATAGGCGTCGATGGTTCCGACATCACGCCAATAGCCGTTCTCGCGCTCGTCCTGGCCCGGGATGACGTTGGTGGAGAAGTCGTAGACCTGCGCCACACCTTGACGGGTGAGCGCTGGAATGACATCGCCACCCATGTCGACGAGTGGCTCAGCCTCGTTCGGGGTGACGATGTCGATCAGGGTCTGGGTATCGAAGACATAGTTGCCCATGCTCGCGAGGCAACGGGTGTCGTCGCCGGGCATCGTCGGCGGGTTCGCCGACTTCTCATGGAAGGCGATGATGCGGCCGTCATGGTCGGCTTCGATGACACCGAACTGCGATGCCTCCGCACGCGGCACCGGGATGGCGGCGACGGTCACTCCCGCACCCCTCGCCCGGTGCTGGTCGACCATCTGGCGCGGATCCATTCGATAGATGTGGTCGGCCCCGAACACGGCGACGATGTCCGGGCGCTCGTCGTAGATGAGATTGAGGTTTTGGTACACCGCGTCGGCGGACCCGCGGAACCACTGCGGTCCGCGCCGCATCTGCGCCGGCACTGGGGTCACGTAGTTGTCGAGGAGCGTTGAGAACCGCCAGGTCTGGGAGATGTGCCGGTCGAGGCTGTGGCTCTTGTACTGGGTGAGTACGACGATCTTGAGATAGCCGGCGTTCGCGAAGTTCGACAGAGCGAAGTCGATGATGCGATAGGTGCCTCCGAATGGCACAGCGGGTTTCGCGCGGTCGTTGGTGAGCGGGAGCAGCCGCTTGCCCTCCCCACCGGCGAGCACCATCACCAGAACCTTCGGATCGAGAGCCATCGCCGACGAGCGTACCGCTCAGCGGCAAGAGGTTCAGGGTGCGTCAGTTATCGCGAGCGAGCCGTCGGTAGGTATCGGCGTACTCGCGTGCTGGCCCGTCCCACGACCAGTCGACCGACATCACGCGCCGGCGGAGCGTGGCGAGTCGGCGGCGATCCCCGCATCGCCGGGCGGCGCGATGCAGCGCGGAGATGACCGGTCCGACCTCGGCCCGATCAGCCACAAAGCCGCGTCCCGAGCGCGGATGCGCATCCACGTCCGGCACGGTGTCGACGAGCCCGCCGACACCGGTGACCACTGGAATCGATCCGTAGCGCATTGCCTGCATCTGGGTGAGCCCGCAGGGCTCGAACCGGCTCGGCATCACGAAGAGATCCGAACCGGCGAACATGAGGTGAGCGAGTTGCTCGTCGTATCCCTCGACGAAGGCGAACCGATCGCCATGAGCCGCCGACAGATCGGCGAGGCGCTCGGCGAGGTCTCGTTCGCCCGAGCCGAGGATGGCGAGTCGCATCGGGAACTCGTCGAGCAGCGGCACGACCGGCTCGAGAAGATCGATGCCTTTCTGGTCGGTGAGGCGGGTCACGGCGACCGCGAGCAGACGCCCGTCGTCGGCGAATCCGAGTCGTTCGCTGAGCGCCGCGCGCGACCGATCTCTCGGCCCGAGGTCGTCGACGGAGAACGGCGCCGGCAGGGCCGGGTCAGCGCTCGGATCCCAGAGCCCCGTGTCGATCCCGTTGAGGATTCCGGTCACTGCGGAGCCACGGTCGCGGAGCGGTCCATCGAGCCCGAACCCGCCGTCGACGGTCAAGATCTCCGAGGCGTGATGTGGTGAGACCGCGACCACCCGGTCGGCGAGGGCGATCGCCCCCGTCAGCGGATTCAGTCCGCCCCACCACTCGTAGTGATGCCCTCGAGGACCGATCACGTCGAGCCACTCCGAGCCGGTCGCCCCTTGATGAGCCAAATTGTGGAGCGAGAGCACGGTCGGGATCGCGGGGTCAATCGCGGCGAGAGCGGTCGCGGTGTGCCAGTCGTTCAGGTGTACGACATCAGCTCCGCGCTCCTCGACGAACGCTGCGACGGCGCGCGCGAATCGGAGGAATCGCTCGGTGTTGTCGAGCCATCCCCGCCCGTCGGGTTGCAGATACGGGTGACTCCGAGCGATTCCCGGAACCTCGACCAGATGGACGCGCCCAGTGATCGGATGCTCACCGACACGGATCGAACCCGGCCCCGCCCAGTCCGGGAGCGCGAGCGGGATCCGCTCCTCGCCAGCGAGTTCCACACCCCCGTAGTCGGGGAGGAGAACATCGACCTCTACCCCGGCGCGACGAAGCGCGCTGATCAGCCCACTCGCGGCGGCGGCGAGGCCGCCAACGGTGGCGAGCGGTGCCAATTCGGCGGTGGCGAAGGTGATGCGCACCTGCACATTGTGGTGGATGGTCGACCCGAGCGCACCTGAGCGAGCGTCCGATCCGCCGAGTTCCGACGCACAATGGTGAGAGATGACCGACATCGACTCCGGAGACGACATCCGCCTGCTCGGCCGAATTCTCGGCGAGGTGATCGCCGATCAGGCTGGCGCGCCCGTGTTCGACCTCATCGAGCGCGTGCGCCGCACCGCGGTGGAGTCGCGTCGTCAGGGAGAGTCGCCGATCTCCGCCCTCGGTGTTGAGCTTGACGGAGCCGAGATCGACGACATCCTGCATGTCGTCAGGGCGTTCGGATGGCTGGCGCTCCTCGCCAACACCGCCGAGGATCTCCACCTTGAGCATCGACGGCGCGAGCACCTCGACGCGGGAGATGTTGACCGTCCGGGTGGTGTGGCCGCGACGATGACCGCGCTTCTCGACACCGGCATCGACCCATCCGCGGTCGCCGAGGCCCTCGGGAACCTGCGCGTTTCCCCGGTGCTTACCGCACATCCGACCGAGGTGCGGCGCCAGACCATCCTCGACGTCGTCGAGCGCATCTCAGACCTCCTCGAGCATCGGCGACTCGTCACCTCGTCGCCCTCCGCCACCGCCGAGGTCGACACCGCATTGCGCGACGAGGTGCTCACGCTTTGGCAGACGGCGATCCTGCGTCTCTCGAAATTGCGGGTGAACGACGAGGTGAACGAGGCGCTCCGCTACTACGCGTCGAGCCTCTTCTCGGTCGTGCCGCAACTGCAGGCCGAAGTGGAGCATCTCGCTCAGGCTCGGCTCGGAACGTCGATCGACGGCACGGATCTCGTCCAGATGGGTTCGTGGATCGGAGGGGACCGCGACGGCAATCCCTTCGTGACCTCCGAGGTGCTCGCTCATGCGGTGACAGCGAACGCCAGCGCGGCCGCCCGCCATCATCTCCTCGGGCTGATCGGGCTATCGCGCAGCCTCTCGATGTCCGCTCGATTGGTGAGTCCGACGGCTGAGCTCCTGGCTCTGGCCGAGACATCCGGTGACGACTCGATTTTCCGAGCCGACGAGCCCTACCGCCGGGCGCTCCGCGGAATCCACGCACGACTCTGGGCGACCTTCGCCGAGGTGCTCGACGAGGTCCCTGGACCCGAGCCCCGCCACCCCCTCCCTCAGTACGCGTCGATCACCGAGTGCGTCGACGACCTTCTCGCCGTCGAGCGCTCCCTCGAATCCCACGGCGCCGCCGATCTTGCCCGCCATCGGGTGGCTCCGCGCCGCCGCGCGATCGCCACCTTCGGGACGCATCTCTGCCGACTCGACCTGCGGCAGAACTCCGCGGTGCACGAGCAGGTCATCGCTGATCTCACCCGCTCCTCGGGATTCGACTACCGGTCCGCGGACGAGGATGACCGGATCGCGCTTCTGCTCGATCTCATGGAGGGCAGAGCGACACTCGCGGCCGCCTCCGAGCCCGAGGTGCTCTCGGAGTTGGCGGTGCTCGATACCGCAGCCCGCGCGCAGCGACTCCACGGACGGGGCGTTCTCGGTCAACTGATCATCTCGAAGGCCGAGTCGGTGAGCGATGTTCTCGAGGTGGCGGTGCTCGCTGACCACGCGGGCCTCGAGCCGCTTGACATCGCCCCGCTCTTCGAGACCATCGACGACCTACGGTCCGGCCCCGAGGTCATCGACCGACTGCTCTCCCTGCCGGTCTACCGCGATCGCGTTGCCGCGCTCGGGGACGTGCAGGAGGTGATGATCGGCTACTCCGACTCGAACAAGGACGGCGGCTACCTCATGTCGCAGTGGTCACTTCACCGGGCGCAGCGCCGCCTGGTCGGCGTGGCGTCCCGCCACGGAGTTCACCTGCGCCTCTTCCACGGCCGAGGCGGAACGGTTGGTCGAGGTGGCGGCCCGGCCCACGAGGCGATCCTCGCTCAGCCCGTCGGGACGGTGAACGGCGATATCCGGGTCACCGAGCAGGGCGAAATGGTTGCCGCGAAGTACTCGCGTCCGGTGACCGCCGCCCGCAACCTCGAGACGCTCGTCTCAGCCACCCTGACCGCGACCCTCAGGTCCGGCGACGACGACGATCCTGTCGTCGATGACGACCTCATGGACCTCCTCGCCGACGCCTCCCACCGCGCCTACCGATCGCTCGTGCACGACGATCCCGACTTCTCCGGCTTCTTCCGAAGCGTCACGCCGGTCAGCGAGATCTCGCGCCTTAATGTCGGGAGTCGCCCGGCGTCTCGATCGGCCTCGGACCGCATCGACGACCTGCGCGCGATCCCATGGGTGTTCGCCTGGAGCCAATGTCGACTATCGCTCCCCGGATGGTTTGGGCTCGGCAGCGCCCTCGCGGCCGCGGAGGCCGCGGGACGTCTCAACGAGGTAGCCGTGCTCAATCGAGGCTCGCGTTTCACCCGAACCGCGCTGTCGAACGCGGCGATGGTGCTCGCCAAGGTGGATCTCGGGATCGCCGAGCGCTATGTCGATCGTCTCGCCGTCGATCAGACCGCCGCCGAGCGCATCTTCGCCGCGATCTCCGAGGAGCACGCGACCACGATCCGCCTGCTGACCGAGGTGACCGGTTCTCACGACCTGCTCGCCGACAACCCGGTGCTGGCCCGCAGCATCACGAACCGCTTCCCCTATCTCGACCCGCTCCATGTGCTCCAGGTCGATCTGCTGGAGCGTCTGCGCGCCGGCGACGAGGGCGAACTGGTCCAGCGGGGCATCCAGTTGACGCTCAACGCGATCGCGACCGGCCTCCGCAACAGCGGCTGAACGGGCCCGAAAACGACGAACTCCCGGCTCGCTCAGCGAGGCGGGAGTCGGCGCGCGCTATCGGGAGGACCCGAGTCGAACGGGGTCTGGGGATCAGACGACTTTGACGTTGATGGCTTCAGGACCCTTGCGTCCCTCGCCAACCTCGAACTCAACCTGCTGACCGTCGAGCAGGGTGCGTCGGCCGGAGCCTTCGATGTTCGAGAAGTGGACGAACAGGTCGTCCTCGCCGTCGCGGCTGATGAATCCGAAGCCCTTCTGATCGTTGAAGAACTTCACGGTTC
>JAYQAE010000094.1:0-6993 GCA_038136655.1 Ilumatobacteraceae bacterium | reverse complement strand
TGAGAAGCCGACGTTGCCGGCGTACATGGCGACGATGCCGGTGAGGTCGTGCTCGCACCGGTAGTCGTTGTCGCTCGGGCCGGGGGTGATGAGTTCGGTGTCGACGAAGTTGGTGATGACCTCGATGTGCTCGCGCCGGTCGGCGGGCACTTTGGCGGTGAGGTTGTCGAGAAGGTCGCCGCTCAGCACGGTGACGGCGTCGGACAGCCGATAGGTCAGCCGCTCGAGCCGTTCGGCGAGCGCGATGATCCGGCGGTTGGTGATGGCGCCGGTGCGTACGGCGGCGTCGGGGAACACATCTTGAATGTTGAAGACCGCGCGTCCGGAACGGGCTCGGGCGACGAGGGCGCCGACTCCGCCGAGGGTGAGCGGTGGCGACATGGACAGCACCGCGTCGACGCGTCGGGGACGGCCTCCGGCGGTGAGGGCGACGGGCAGGGCGATCAGGCTGAATGCGATGAACGCGATAGCCCGCCGGAGCAGATTTGCTTTGTCGGCCGCGGGAAAGGGATGGATTCGACTGATCGATCCCCACTCGGTTCGTTCGCGTCGCACCAGTCGCCCCTGCCAGCCGTCTTCGACCGCGTGACGCCGGTACCACGGCAGCGAGGTGACAACGTGGAGTTCGTGGCCGCGTCCAGCGAGCTCGGTGACGATTCGCGTCATGACGGTGCCGGTCGGGGCGGTGTCGGGAGCGAAGTGCGGGCAAATGACGACGACCCTCATGCGTCGCCCTCCTGACCGACGGCGCGGCGGTAGGCCGAGGCGAGGGCTCTCCCGCTCGCCTCGGTGGTGTAGCGCGCGGCTCGTTCGCGTCCGGCAGCGACGAGTCGGTCGCGGTCGGCGATGGCCTCGTCGAGGGCGTCGACGAGGCCGGTGTGGGTGTCGGCGGCGATGGCGGCGGCCCCGGCCGCCACTTCGTGGAGGGCGGGGATGTTGGAGACGACGACCGGGGTGCCCGCGGCCATGGCTTCGACGACGGGTGCGCCGAATCCTTCTTCCTCGCTGGGTAGCGCGAGCACGTCGGCGGCGGCGATGAGGGTGTCGCGCTCGCGGTCGCTCACGCGGCCGAGCCGGGAGATCCGATCACCGATTCCGCTGTTGGCGAGCGCGACCATGACCCGCTCCTCGGCGGTGCCCGCTCCCCCGATGAGCACGAGTCGATCGTCTGGGCGCGACCATCGGGTGAACGCGTCGATCATGCGGAGGTGGCCCTTGTGGGGGTGGGTGATCGCTGGGAGCACCACGAGGCGGCCATCGGTGTCGCCGAGGTGCGCGCGGCGGGTGTCGGCGATCTCGGTGTCGGTGACGTCGGCGGCGGGAACTCCGTGGGGCACGACGACGATGCGGTCGGGATCGATGCCGAAGGCCGCGGTGACGGTGGCGGCGACGTGGGCGGTGGGGGTGGTGACCACGGTGGCCCGTTTGATGCTCTGGCCCATCATGGCCCGCAGGTAGGTCAGTCGCGCTCGGCTGAAGTACTGCGGGAGGCGCAGGTACTGGAGGTCATGGACGGTCACGACGCGTGGTCCGCTTCCCCAGAGTGGCGCGGTGCCGCCGCCGTGGTGGACGAGGTCGGATCCGCGGGTGGCGAGGGCGAGGGTGGTGTGCTCGGCGGGGATACGAATGGCCCGCCGGTCGACGTCGAGGCGGGTGGGGCGCAGTCGGTGTCGCGCGAGCGCCGGCTGGGCATCGGCGAGGCGGACTGCGAGGTGCAGTTCGCAGGTGATGTCGGTGGCGACGTCGGCGAGGCCGGTGAGTTGTCGCACGAGGTATTCCTCGGATCCGCCGACTCGTCCGTGGGCGCACCACAGCAGGTTGACGGCCGCGTGGATCATCCGAGCGCCTCGCGGTAGGCGGCGGCGGTCGCTGCGGCGGTGGCGGCCCAGGTGTGCTCGGCGGCGCGGTGCTTGCCGAGTTCGATGAGTCGGTCGCGGCCAGCGAGAGCGGCTTCGATGCCGGCGGTGATGGATGCGATGTCGTAGGGGTCGACGAGCACGGCTGCTCCCCCGGCGACGTCCTCGGTGGCGGTGCCCCGGCTGGTCACCACCGGTGTTCCCGCGCTCATGGCTTCGAGCACGGGGAGTCCGAAGCCTTCGTCCTCGCTGGGGTAGGCGAGCAGTTCGGCGGCGGCGTAGATCGCGGGGAGGTTGGCGGGGTCGACATGTCCGAGGAAGCGCACGTCGGTGCTGTCGGCGAGCTCTTGGGCGATTCCGCCCCATCCGTCGGCCCCGGCGACGACGAGCGGGAGGTCGATGGCTTTCATCGCCTCGATGAGCCGACGCAGGTTCTTGCGCGGTTCGAGGGTGCCGACGGCGAGCACGTAGCGCTCGGGAAGAGTGTGCGCGCCTCGAGCTCGTTCGACCTGGTCGTCGGTGGTGTCGTGCGGGTCGACTCCCCAAGGGATGACCCGGATGCGCTCGCGGTTGAAGCCGACTCCGGCGAGTTCCGCGGCGACGGTCTCACTGGGGCAGGTGACGAGCCGGGCGGTTCGGGCGCGGTCGACGGCTCGGGTGAGCACTCGGGCTCCCCGGCGGGTGAGTCGGTCGGGTCGTCGGAGGAAGGCGATGTCGTGGAGGGTGACGATCGATGGCGCGCGGCTGGGGGCGGGGATGCCGGCGGTGGAGTGGCAGAGGTCGACGGGGCCGGTGGCGGATTCGACGAGCGGCCAGCGGAGTCGGATCCAGGCGTCGTAGAGGAGCGGTCTGGCCAGGGGGACGGTGCTGATGGGGATGGTGGGTTCGAATCCGGCCACTGGTGGTCGACGGTGGCGACCGGCGACGCCGACGAGGTCGATGCCGTGGTGGGCGGTCAGTTCAGCGGCGACGCGGAGCGTGGCGACGGCGGTGCCTCCGGGCACGTCGTGCCAGCACTGCTCCATCGTGTAGGCGACGCGCATGTCGTCACCCGGTGAGACGCGCCACGAGTTCGGCGAGGGGTTCGCTGTGGTGCCGTAGCTGCGCCCGTCCGGCGAGTCTCCACACGGCGTTGTCGAGGACGCTGTTGGCGGGTCGTGGTGCGGGGCGGGGTGGGTCGAGGTCGGCAGTCGATATCGGGCTGACCATCGAGGGATCGCGACCGGCGGCGCTGACGATCTCGCGGACAAATTCGAACCAGGAGACGGGCCCGGAGTTGGTGAGATGGTGGATGCCGCTGAGCCGTTCGAGAGCGACGGAGCGCAGGGCGAGGGCGAGGTCGGCGGTGAAGGTGGGGTTGCCGATCTGGTCGTCGACGAAGCTGAGGTGGTCGCGCTCGCCGATGAGGCGGAGCACGGTGGCGACCATGTTGTTGCCGTGCTCTCCGCACACCCATGAGGTACGCACGATCACCGACCTGGCGCCGAGGGCGGCGGCCTCGGTCTCACCGGCGAGTTTGGATCGTCCGTAGGCGCTGGCGGGGTTGACGATGTCCCACTCGTGATAGGGCCGGTCGAGGGTGCCGTCGAAGACGTAGTCGGTGCTGATCTGCACGAGGTGGCTCTGGTGGGCGTCGGTGGCTTCGGCGAGCCATCGCACGGCGAGACCGTTGATGAGGTGGGCTCGCTCCTCTTCGCTCTCGCAGGCATCGACGGCGGTGTGGGCAGCGCAGTTGATGACGGCGTCGGGTCGGGTCGAGGCGATAGCCGCGTGGACACTCGCTCGGTCGGTGATGTCGAGCCGGTCGCGGCCCGCAGCGATGACCTCGTCGCCGGCTTCGGCGCAAACGCGCGCGACGTCGCGTCCGAGTTGGCCCTCGGCGCCGGTGACGAGTACCCGCATCAGGTCCTCGCCTTGAGCGGCTCCCACCAGTCGCGGTGTTCGCGGTACCACTCGACGGTCTCGGCGAGTCCGGTCTCGAAGTCGCGGGTGAGGCTCCAGCCGAGGGCGGTGAGACGCTCGATGTCGACGGAGTAGCGACGGTCGTGACCGAGGCGATCGGCGACCGGTTCGATGAACGATTCGTCGCGTCCGCAGAGCTCAATCAGGCGGTGGGTGATCTCGCGGTTGGTGATCTCGTTGTGGGCGCCGATGTTGTAGATCTCGCCGACCTCACCGCGTTCGAGCACCACTTGGACCGCGCGGTTGTGGTCTTCGACGTGAATCCAGTCGCGCACGTTTCCGCCGTCTCCGTAAAGGGGCACCTTGAGCCCGTCGAGGAGGTTGGTGGTGAAGAGCGGGATCAGCTTCTCCGGGTACTGGTAGGGCCCGTAGTTGTTGGAGCACCGGGTGACGACGACCGGCATGCCGTAGGTGGTCACGTAGGAGAGCGCGATGAGATCGGAGCCGGCTTTGGCCGCCGAGTACGGCGAGCGGGGGGTGAGCCGGTCGGTCTCGGTGAACGAGCCGACGTCGATCGAGCCGTAGGTCTCGTCGGTGGATATGTGCACGAAACGGTCGATCTCGGAGCGGTTGGCGACGTCGCAGAGCACGTTGGTGCCGAAGACGTTGGTGTGCACGAACGCGTAGGGGTCGACGATCGAGCGGTCGACGTGGCTCTCGGCGGCGAAGTGGACGACGATCTCATGTCCGGGCAGGTGTTCCTCGACGGTGTCGCGGTCGCAGATGTCGCCTTGGACGAAGGTGCAGCGCGGGTCGTCGAGGACGTCGCTCAGGTTCTCGAGGTTGCCGGCGTAGGTGAGCTTGTCGTAGACGGTGACCTGGTGGTCGGTGTTGGCGAGGAGCCAGCGCACGTAGTTCGAGCCGATGAATCCGGCGCCGCCGGTGACGAAGTACTTCATGGGTGCCTCAGGTGCGCATCGGCCAGTAGGGGCGGCGACCTTCGGGGAGGTCGGCGCGCAGCGGATTGGTTCGGTCGCGTTCGGACACGATCGGGTCGGTGACCCCCCAGTCGGCTCCGAGTGCCGGGTCGTTCCAGGCGACGCCGAGTTCGTCGGCCGGGTTGTAGTAGCCGTCGACGAGGTAGGTCATGACGACATCGGTGAGCGAGGCGAAGCCATGTGCGACGCCGGGTGGGATGTAGACGCCCCAGTGGTTCTCGCCGCTGATGTCGAAGCAGGCCGTCGCCCCGTCGGTCGGTCCTCCTTCGCGGAGGTCGTGGAGCACGACGCGGGCGGTGCCGGCGGGCACGTACCAGTAGTCGGCCTGATGGAGGTGGTAGTGAAGACCGACCACGGCGCCGGCCTGCTTGTTTGACCGGTTCGACTGCAACATCTCACGGGCCTGTGGGATCCACTCGCGACGGTAGGTCTCGATAAAGAGGCCGCGCTCGTCGCCGTGGATCTGGGGCTGCACGACGCGCACTCCGGCGATGTCGGTGCCGATGGCGTCGGCGAGGGTGAGTACGTCAGGCATGTCGGCTCCCGTGGGTGGCGGTCATTCGGCGTCGATCTGGCAGTGGTCGCCCACCATGAGGCGGAGCGCTCGCGGTTTGCGGCGTGAGCGCATCACCTCGGCATGCGATCCGATGAGGCTGTCCTCGAGTCGGGGGACGTCGATCACCGAGGAGTCGTCCATGAGTACGGAGTGCTCGATCTCTGACGACACCACTCGGCAGCGGGCGCCGATGGCGGAGAAGGGTCCGATGAAGGCGTTCTCGATGACGGCGCCGGGCCCGATCGAGACGGGACCTCGGATGGTTGATCCGGTGATGTTCGCGCCCGCGCCGATGTGGACGCGGCCGTCGATCACGGAGGCCTCGTCGACGGTGCCTTCGATGGTCGGCTCGATGCGCTCGAGGAGCAGCCGGTTGGCTTCGAGGAGCGGGGTGAGTTTCCCGGTGTCGATCCACCAGCCGGTGAGGAGTTCGCAACGCACTCGTCGTCCTTGGTCGACGAGCCATTGGATCGCGTCGGTGATCTCGAGTTCTCCGCGCGGGGAGGGTTCGATGGCGGCGACGGCTTCGTGGATGCCAGCGTCGAACAGATACACGCCGACAAGGGCGAGGTCCGATGGCGGGTCGGCCGGTTTCTCGACGAGGCGCACGACGTCGCCGGTCTCGTCGAGTTCGGCGATACCGAAGCGGTGGGGGTCGGGCACCTGCTTGAGGAGGATCTGGGCGTCGGGCGGTTGGTCGCCGGCGCGGGCGGTGCGGAAAGCGTCGACGAAGGCGGCGAGGTCCTGTTCGAGGAGGTTGTCGCCGAGGTACATCACGAAGTCGTCGTCGGCGAGGAAGTCGCGGGCGATGAGCACGCAGTGGGCGAGCCCAAGGGGCTGGTCCTGCGGGAGGTAGGTGATGGCGGCGCCGAAGGCGGAGCCGTCGCCGAGGGCAGCCATGACCTCGTCGCGGGTATCGCCGACGATCACACCGATCTCGGTGATGCCGGCCGAGACCATCGCCTCGATGCCGTAGAACAGGATCGGCTTGTTGGCGACCGGCACGAGCTGTTTGGCCCGGGTGTGGGTGATCGGCCGGAGCCGCGTGCCGGCACCCCCGGCGAGGATCAGCGCCTTCATCGGCGACGACTCTAGTGGCGGTGGGACTCGGCCGGCCGGGGACGCCCCGCTGGCCTTATTCGGCGGCCGGTGGCGGGGTGTTGCCGCGGAAGAACTCGAGGATGGCGTCAGCGCCCTCTCCGAGGCGCAGCACGCTGTTGCCGTCGACGTTGTCGCCGTAGACGGGGAGGCTGTAGGTCGTGAACCCGTTGCCGAAGGAGCGCCGGAGGCCCTCCGCGGCGGCGAAGGGTTCGAGGGCGGCGTCGACGCGCACCGAGGCGGTGACCGACTGGATGAGCTCGCCGGAGGAGAAGGGCTGATCGGTGAGGCGGCGCACGACGCCGTCGGCGGCGGCCCGCATGAAGAGTTGCTGGCGTTCGATGCGCCCGAGGTCGGCGCGTCCGTCGGTGCGCCACTCCCCTTCCCGAAACTCCTGATACGAGCGGCTCCGGGCGTAGGCGAGGGCTTGGATGCCGTCGAGGGTGTTGCATCCGGGCGGCTGATCGAGGCCGGTCTTCGGGTCGCGGGCGGGGTGGGCGAAGCAGATCTCCACGCCGCCGATCTCGTTGACGATGTCGCGGAAGCCGACGAAGTTGACCTCGACGTAGTGGTTGATGGGGAT
>JAYQAE010000093.1:0-7020 GCA_038136655.1 Ilumatobacteraceae bacterium | reverse complement strand
TGATCATGTTCCCCCAGAACTACGAGGGTCGCGACGTGATGGCCCGCCTCTCGGTCAAGCTCGACCGCACCGTGATCACCAACAACACGGACATCTCAGTCGACGGAGACTCGGTCACCGTGATCACCCCGGTCTTCGGCGGCAACACGCTCGTCGCCACGACCTTCTCCGGAGAGGGCCCCTTCCTCGCCGCCTTCCGCCCCAAGTCGTTCGCCGCTGAGTCAGCCGGTGGCGGAGCAGCCGAGGTGGTCGCCGCCCCGGTGCCCGACCTCGGATCGACCGGTGGAGCCACCGTCACCGCTGTTCACGTCGAGGAGTCGACCGGACCGAAACTCGACGAAGCCGAAGTGGTCGTGTCCGGTGGCCGCGGCCTCGGTGAGGCCGACAAGTTCGTCATGGTCGACGACCTCGCCAAAGTGCTGAAAGGCGCAGCCGGCGCGTCGCGAGCCATCGTTGACGCCGGATGGGTTCCGTATTCGATGCAGGTCGGTCAGACCGGCAAGGTCGTGAAGCCGAACGTCTACATCGCCGCCGGAATCTCCGGTGCCACTCAGCACATGGTGGGAATGAAGGGCTCCAAGCACATCATCGCGATCAACAAGGACGCGGAGGCGCCCATCTTCGGCGTCGCCGACCTCGGCATCGTCGGCGACGTGCACAAGGTGCTGCCGAAACTGCTCGAAGCGCTGCAGAGCCGCGGCTGAGCCGAACTCAGGCCTCGTCGGCAGCCGACATCGCCCAACTGAGGCCCGACTCCCGGTCACAAGCCGAGAGCGACAACCGCCAACCTGACGACGGCTCGAAGCCGTCCCACCACGACCACTCGAGCGCCCCGGCCGCGGCCCCGAGCAACTCGGGATCCGGCGGCCAAGACTCGCCGAGATCGCAGAGCGCGCCGAGGAGCCACCACACCCCGAAGCGACCGAGCGCCGCGCCGCGCCGACGTCCGCGCGCCGCGCCGGTGGCGCCCGCCCACGCGAGCAGATCGACCGCATCACCAAACGACACGGGAGCAGTGCGCGCCCGACGCAGTCCAAGCGCGGCCACCGCGTCGAGCGAGTCGCCCTCAACGCACACGAACCCGCACCGACCCGTCGACGAATCAGTCCAGGTCTCAACTAACTGACGGAAGGCGCGAGCCGACTCGTCGTCATCGATGACCGTCGGATTCCGTCCCCCGAGGTCGTGCTCGGACCAGTCGAGGCGGATAGGCGGCGCCCCGTCGTCGATCCCGTCATCGGAGTAGTCGGGCACCGTGTAGGGGCGCTCCCACGAGGCCAGGGCGAGGGGTAACTCGATCACCGGAGGCACCACGAGACCGGTCAGGTCCTCTCCGCGCGCCACTCGCTCATGAGCCACGCCAGCCGCGACCGGACCGGTCACCAGACCATCGAGATCCGCCCAAGTGAGCCGACTCGCCACCACCTCGGCCAACGGACCGATCGTGAACCTTCCCGACTCGCCGTCGAGCACCCGAGCAGCCCATTCCGGAGGGGAGTGCAGGGCCAAGCGGTACTCGGCGAGGGTCGCCGCGGGCCATAGCTGCCGTCCGGTCTCGACCGCCGCCCTCGCCCGATCGCGGAGACGGAGCAACTCCGACCACTCGCGAGTCGAGGTGAACGAGTCGACGAGGCGGATGAGACCGTCAAGATCGGCGCGATGCACCAGATCGGTGACCGGGTCATCTTCGAGATCGACCGGTCCGCTCATACGAGCGGCCAGGGATACCGACGGCCGGTCTCGTCGAAGGGGAGCTCACCGAGGTCGAGCAACGCGCGGGTGCGATCCACCATCGCCTCTACCTCAGGCTCGGAGAGGAGCGTCGCGAGGTCGAGGGGGACACGGTCAACGAGACGACGCAGACGCTCCAGCAGCCCCTCGGGCAGCGCCTCCCCGGCGAACTCCCAGATGACCGTGCGCAACTTGAACTCCTCGGCGAAGCAGAGACCGTTGTCGATCGCCCAAACACCGTCATCGGCGAGCAGGCAGTGACCGCTCTTGCGATCGGTGTTGTTCGCCACGATGTCGAGCGCTGCGATGGCGCGGAGACGATCGTGCAGGTCGGGTCGCTGCTCGTGGATCGTGAAGTAGTGCTCGCGGTGGTCGGCGTCGACGAACCACTGAAGCGACCCCTCGCCGAGCGGGCCCTCGCGGATGACCGTCGGCGGCACCACGCCGAGCGAGAGATGCTCGCTCAACAGATAGGCGGCGCGCTCGCGTCGGTGAAGGCCCGGTTCGAAATCCCACAGGGGACGCTCACCGCGGATCGGCTTGTAGATGGCGCGATGGTTCACCCCGTCGAGTGAGGTCGACACGAGGAACGTCGCGTTCGAACTCCAGGGCATGCGCCCCTCCACCTCGAGAGAGGCCCGCTCGAGGTGATCGATCCGGTCGACGGTCGCGAGAGGACTCAGTTCATCCGCGGGCACGGGTGACCGTCCGGGTCGATGGGCTGGTCGCACCAGCGGCAGTTCGGTCGTCCGCTCGCCACGATCCCATCGGCGTGATCGCAGAACGCGGCGGCCTGCCCGCGGGTGACCTGCACGCGGATGCGCTCGTGGTCGTCGTCGATCGGATCGCCCTCCTCGTCGACCTCGTGCATCTCCTCGAACTGCAACACGACCATGTCGGCCCGCGGGTCGTATCCGAGGCCGATCGGACCGAGCACGAACTCCGCCGACGATGGTGGAAGCAACTCGAGCGCGCCGGCGAGCGGCCGATCCTCGGGCGGCGGCAGGTCCTCCAGCACGTGACGCAGATGGTCGACCATGGCGGCGACCTGCTGCTTCTCGCACTTCATAGTGAACTGCGAGTCACCGGAGCGCAACTGCAGGAAGAAGACGCGCGAGCCCGGCCGACCGACCGCCCCCGTTGTAAACACGTCGACGGGATCGAGGGGATCGAACTCGCTCACGCCAGCTCCCCGATCGCACCGCCGGTCGTGTTGACCGCGAGCACCACCGGCCCACCGTCGAACCAGGAGAGCGCCGAGATCGAACAGGTCGACACGACGATGCGCTGGAAGAGATCGATGTGGGTGCCGACGGCGTGGGCGATGACCGCCTTGATCGGATCAGCGTGGCTGACACACACGATCGTTCCCCCAGGATGCTGAGCTCGCAGCCGATCGATCGCCGAGACGATCCGCACCTGCATCTCCGTGAAACTCTCGCCGTTCGGAAACCGAAAGGTGCTCGGTGCCTGTTGCACTGTCCGCCACTCGGGCAACTTCGAGAGTTTCGCGAGCGACTCCCCGGTCCAGTCACCGAAGTCGCACTCGAGCAGACCCCGGTCCGCAACGGCGCGCATGCCGAGCGCCTTCGCGATCGGGGCCGCCGTCTCGCGGGTGCGCTCGAGCGGCGAGCAGTAGAGGGCGTCGACTGAGCCGAGCGCGGCGATCCGCTCTGCCGCCGCTTCGGCTTGGCGTCGACCCTCGTCGGCGAGATGGAGGCCGCGGGCGCGACCCGGCAGCACCTTGCCCGTCGTCGGCGTCCGCCCATGGCGCACGAGGAGCACGGTGGTCGGTCGTCGCGGGGCGCCACGGGAGGTCGACTTCGCTGCCATTGCCGTCTCAACCTACTGTCCGGTCGCATGGCGGGCATCGGCGAGCGGGCACCTCTCGACGGGCTCGCCGAACGCATCGAGGCCTGTCGCGCGTGTCCCCGGCTTGTCGATTGGCGCGAGCGGATCGCGCGTGAGAAGCGAGCCGCCTATAGAGATGAGATCTACTGGGGGCGGCCGGTCAGCGGGTTCGGCGATCCGAACGCCCGCATCGTGGTGCTCGGCCTCGCCCCGGCCGCTCACGGCGCCAACCGGACCGGTCGGGTGTTCACCGGCGACCGGAGCGGTGACTGGCTTTTCGCGGCGATGCACCGGGCCGGCCTCGCCAATCAGGCCGAGTCGACCAGTCGTGGGGACGGACTCGAACTGACCGACGCCTGGGTCACCGCGGCGGTGCGCTGCGCGCCCCCCGACAACAAGCCGACCACTGACGAGCGGGATCAGTTCGCGCCGGTCGTGGCCGAGGAATTCGCTCTCCGCGAACACAGCCGGGTTGTCGGGTGCCTCGGAGCGTTCGGGTTCCAGGCGGCGTGCCGGCACTTCGACGTGCGTCCGCGACCTCGCTTCGGTCATGGCGCCGAGTACGCCGTCGAAGGCGGACCGACCCTGCTCTGCTCGTTCCACCCGAGTCAGCAGAACACCTTCACCGGCCGTCTCACCGAGGAGATGCTCGACTCCGTGTTCGCTCGCGCTCGCGAGCTGACGCTCCGGTGAACGGTGGCCGGCGATAGCCTCGCGGCCGTGCGTTCTGGACTGACCCAGCGGGCCCTCGCCGTCGCCTCGATGGCCCTCGTGCTCGTCGGCGTCGGCTGCTCCTCGCCGCCGCCTCCGAAACTGGTCGCCCTCGAGATGATCCAGACCCTCGATGATCCGGCGATGGGTTCGATGGCCGTCAGCAGCCAAGTGGTCGATTGCATGACGGCCAAAGTCGAAGCCATGACCGAGGAGTACGTCGCGGCGATCGCCGCCACTCCAGACCAGCTCACGGTCGACGCCTTCAGCGCCGAACTGGCGCAGTGCCTCGCGGCTGACTCCTGAGTGGGCGCGCTCTTTGGATCGCTGACCGCCCTCAGCATCGGGCTGTCGGACCTCTTCGGCCGACACGTGGTCAACCGGCGCGGCCCGGTCATCGCCTCGGTGGTCGTGCAGGCCGTCAGCATCCTCGCATCGGCGATCACGCTCGCGTTCGTCTCCAGCGAGCTCATCGGTGTTGACCTCCTGATCGGTCTGGTCTCCGGGCTCGGTCTCGGCGTTGGGCTGTGGGGCTACCTCTCTGGCCTCGGAGTGTCATCGTCAGCGGTGGTCAGCCCCATCGTCGCCACGATGAGCGCTGTCTTCCCCTACGGCTACGCGATCGCGCGCGGAGCTGACGCGAGCGGCTGGTCGCTGCTCGGCGCCGTGGTCGCTCTCGCCGGGCTGATCCTCGTGTCGTTCGGAGGGGGCCCGATCGCCAACATCGCCGCCGGCGTCAGATGGAGCGTGATCTCCGGCTTCGGCTACGGGTTCGGCCTCTCGATCATCATGGAGGCCTCCGAGTCGAGCGGAGCCTGGCCCGCGGTCACCCAACGCATCGCGGCGCTCGGTCTTATGGTTTTGGTCGCCTCGCGAACCGGAACCGGCTTCGCGCTCCTCGGCGTTCGAGCTGCCGGAATCGCCGCCGGGATCTTCGCCGCGGCGTCGACCATCTTCTACCTGCTCGGCGTTCAGGCCGATGCGACACCCGCCGTCGTGACCGCGTCGATGTTCCCCGCGGTCACCGTGATCGTCGGTCGACTCGCATACCGCGACAGTGTGAGCCGTGTGCAGGTGATCGGGATCGCGATCGCGTTGGTCGGGATCGTCGGCGTCGTCGCCCTGTAGCGCCCAGTTCAGCCGGCCGGTGCCGGAGCGGCCGCCTTCTTCTTCGGCGGGGGAACCCCGATCGCCGGGGCCGGGTCGGCGTCCTTCGGCCACCGTCGACGACTGACGATTGACAGCATCCGGAGGAGCTTCATCGCCTTCTCGTCCTCCTGGGCGGGTCGGGCGATGATCGAGCCGTCGGCGATCATGCGCTCGATCACCTCCACACCGAGGTCGGTGCGCACGATGGTGAGCGTCCAGTCGTTGTCCTCACCGATACCGCCCGTCGACACGTCGGCGTGCTCGGCCGCGAAGTCGGGGCAATGCAGACAGCCCGAACGCGTCCACTGATGGCACTCCTTCAGATCGATCTCGTGATACGAGCCGTCCTTCATCCAGATCTGGAAGACGCCCTTGATGTTCATCTTCACCATGTCCTGCTTCGCGAGGCCGTACTTCGCCTCGAAGAGCTCGGTGAAGATCGCGTCGTCGAAGGTCTTCGAGCAGAGCAGGCCGATGTTGAACAGGAACGGCTTGGACACCTTGCCCGCCTTGCGATCCCACATCGTCGGCGGAGAGGACGTCTGACACCCCATGCCGACGAGCGCGAGCCGTTGGTGCCCCGCCTCTTTCGCTTCGCGAAGGGCGAGCGGATTCGCGCAGTAGGTGTACCGACTCCCGGCCGTCGCGAGAATCTCATCACGGGTCGACACGACCGCCGGCTTGGCCTTCCAGGCATCGTCGTTCTCGACACCGGACACCAGGGCCGCATCGATGTAGTCGTTGTCGCGGAGCCATATCAGCATCGCCGACACGAGACCGCCGTCTTGGCCCATGCGGTGCACCATGTCGTCGCTCGCCCGGGTGAGCAGCAGCTGCTGCCAGACGCCCGACATCTCATCGGGTTCGCGCTGACGCCCGAAGAGATGCATGTCGGCTGAGGGCTCCCACGCTCGGAATCGCGGGCAGGCCCGGGTGCAGGTGGTGCACCCCTTCTCACCGTGCACGCAGTTGTCGAGGCCGAGCTCCTCCTCAAGGTGGAAGGGGAGGTATTTGCCTTCCTCGTGCTCGTAGCCGATCACGTCATGGGGGCAGGTGACGACACAGCCGGCGCACCCGGTGCAGAGCCCGGTGGTGATCACCTCGGAGTAGAGCTCCTTCCACTGGGCGGTCCAGCGGGCGGGTTTGGCGGGCGCGTCGGTCATGGGGTCACGCTAGGTGATCGCTACCGCGGCGGGTGAGCCGGTCGGCGAACGGTGCTCCGTCTTGATCAGACGGCGTCGGGGCCCTCATCGCCGGTCCTGATCCGCACGATGCGACCGACATCGGTCACCCAGATCTTGCCGTCACCGATCTGACCGGTGGCCGCCGCGCCGCGGATGGCGTCGACCACGGCGTCGACCGCCGAGTCGTCGACCACGATCTCGATGCGCACCTTCGGCACGAAGTCGACCCGGTACTCGGCGCCGCGGTAGGTCTCGGTATGTCCTCCCTGCCGACCGAAGCCGCGCACCTCGCCGACGGTCATCCCCGCGGTGTCGAGCGACCGGAGGGCGTCCTTCACATCGTCGAGCTTGAACGGCTTGATCACGGCGGTCACGAGCTTCATGACGCCATCAT
>JAYQAE010000092.1:0-7029 GCA_038136655.1 Ilumatobacteraceae bacterium | reverse complement strand
CACACCGGGAACATCGGATGAACGGCCACCGTTACCGAGGTGTCGAAGTAGCGGTCATTGCCGTCTCCGATCGACGCCGCGTAGGCCATCGTCCAACGGGCGTCAACGACCGCTCGGCCAACGGAGGTCTCCACTCCGACGATCCCTGTGGGCACGACCATTCCGGAACCGTAGGGGCGCGGGCGGATCCTGAGCGAGTTCCGAAGCCCGTTCGGAGCCCGCTGGCTGGATAGGTTGCGTCGGCACCCAGAAGGAGTTCCGTGCCCCCCACCCGAAACCGTCGCCGACGTTCGATCATCCTGACCGGCGCCGTGCTCATCGCTCTCTCCGGCCCCGGTCAGACCGCTGGCTTCTCGGTCTTCGTCGACCCGATCACCGAAGCGCTCGACGTGACCCGAAGCCAACTCACCTTCGCCTACCTCATCGGCACGCTCGCCGCCTCGACAACCGGCACCTGGCTCGGCCGCCGACTCGACCGCGACGGTGTCGCCTCAGGTCTCCGCCTCGTGGCAATCGCCCTTGGCACCGCTGCCGTGCTCGCGGCTCTCTCTCCCAACCTCATCGTGCTGACCGTCGCGATCTACGGGCTCCGGTCGTTCGGCCAGACCGGCATGACCCTCTCAGCGAGCGTGTTCGTGGCGAAGAACGTCGTCGAACGGCGCGGAGCCGCACTCGGACTGCTCACCGCGGTCGGTGGCTCCGCCATCGCTCTCACCCCGCTGATCGCGTCACGACTCATCCCCGAATTCGGCTGGCGGAGCACCTGGGTGCTCCTCGGCACGGTTGTGGTTGTGGTGGGACTCATCACCTCAACCCGCATGGTCAGGCTCCGTCTCGAGCATCCGAACCCCCTCGACGAGCCGGGTGACACCACCGCCGATGAGGTGCTCGCGCCGAGAAATCTGCGTCGTAACGGCTTCCTCGTGGTCACGGCTGGTTACGCCACCACCGGCTTCGTGTCGACCGCCCTCGCCTTCCACCAGATCGCCGTCCTTGGGGAGCGGGGCATCTCCGCCACGGCGGCCGCCGGAAATTTCGTTCCTCAGAGCCTCGCGGCCGCCGCCGTCGCCCTCGGTGTCGGACGGCTCGTCGACCGGGTCCCCGGTCGCATCGTGATCCCGGTCGACATGGTGCTTCTGGCGGCCGCCGTCGGCTCGGTCTCCTTCGTCGATTCGAACCTCGGCGCGGTCGGTTTCGGCATTGCCCTCGGCTCGGCGGCATCAGCCATGGCCGCGAGCGAGGGAACGCTCCTCGCCCGATGGATCGGCACTGCCACCCTCGGCACCTGGCGAGGACGCATGACCTCGGTGATGGTGATCTCCACGGCCATCGCCCCGTTCGCCTTCACGCTCATCGCCGATGCCGCCGGCTCATTCTCGGCCGCGGCGCGCGTGGTCGTCATCCTGCCGCTCGCTGTCGCGGTCATCGCCCTGGTGACGCCGGTCCCCGAGGGCCGCACCCGGGTCGGCGTCGGGGCGGCTTCCAGCGACGGATGACAGAATCGACTCGTGGATGCCCATGATCTGAGCGCACCGGGCGACCTCGACCGGATCACCGCGCGACTCGACGAACTCGTCGAGGACAACCGGCGCATCCACGAGCGGGAAAGTCTCAACCTTGACCCGGCCAGCAACGTCATGAACCCGCGGGCCGAGGCGTTGCTCTCCGCCGGTCTCGGCACGCGACCATCGCTCGGACTCCCCGGAGAGAAATACGAGACCGGCCTCGAGGCCATCGAGCAGATCGAGCTGCTCGCCGACGACCTCGTGCGGCGGGTCTTCAACGTCAAACACGTCGAACTGCGGGTCGCCTCCGGCGCCATCGCCAACCTGTACGCCTTCATGGCGACCTGCCGACCGGGCGACACGGTCATCGTTCCCCCGGCCGAGATCGGCGGGCACGTCACCCACCATCGGGCCGGAGCCGCTGGCCTTTACGGTCTCGAGATCGTCGAGGCTCCGGTCGATCCCGATCGGGTGACCGTCGACGTCGAGGCTCTCGCCGAACTCGCCGACCGGGTGCGACCGCGGCTCATCACGCTCGGCGGCAGCCTCAACCTCGCTCCCCATCCGGTGGCCGGGGTGCGCGAGGTCGCCGACTCAGTTGGTGCTCACCTGCTGTTCGATGCCGCCCATCTCTGCGGCATGTTCGCCGGTCGCCGGTGGGAGTCTCCGCTCACCCAGGGCGCGCACCTCATGACGATGAGCACCTACAAGAGTCTCGGTGGGCCACCCGCGGGCATCATCTGCACCGACGACGGCGCGCTCGCCGAGCGGATCACCGCCATCGCCCATCCCGGACTCACGGCGAACTTCGATGTCGCGAAGACGGCCGCCCTCGCCCTCACCATGCTTGACTGGATCGACTGCGGGACCGCCTACGCCGATCGGATGGTGGAGACCGCCCGTTCGCTCGCTCGTCGCCTCCGCGAGGCCGGGCTTCCGGTCATTGGAGTCGGTGACGACCTCACCGACTCTCATCACATCGCGGTCGCCACCCCCGAGGGTGGCCAACGCGCCGCGGCTCGTCTGCGCGACTCGAATCTGCTCGCCTGCGGTATCGGTCTTCCGCCGACAAGGGTTCACGGGGGCGCTCCGCCCGACGCGGATGTGCCGGGACTCCGCCTCGGCACTCCGGAGATGGTTCGTTGGGGGATGGGACCCGAGGAGGCCGAGCGGGTCGCCGACTGGATCGCGCGCGCTCTACTCGACGGCGAGGACGTCAGCACTGAGGTGACCGCCTTCCGCACGGCCTACGACCGAGTGCACTTCGTGCGCGGAGGACCGCTCCCTACGAGGTGAGGCGACGTGAGGTGAGGTCAGCTCGGCGACATGCCGCGCAGATGGTGCGCGTCGACGATCGTGCGCAACCCGAGCACCGTGGCCGCGAGTCGGTGCCGGATGCCGAGTGAGTCGGCGGTGTCGCGCAGGCGCAGGTAGGCGTCGCGCATCAACCGGACCACCCGGTCGTTCACCTCGTCCTCCGACCAGGTCAGATGGGCGAAGTTCTGACACTGCTCCAGATAGGAGCACGTCACACCACCGGCGTTGGCGTACACATCGGGGATTAGCCAGATGTCGCGGTCGGCGAGGACGAGGTCGGCCTCCGGCGTCGTCGGTCCGTTTGCCCCCTCGACGATCAGTCGGGCGGTCAGCCGCTCGGCTTCGTCGACACCGATCGCCCCGGACAGCGCGCAGGGCATCGCGATCTCGCAGTCGACCCCGAACATCTCCGATGAGGCCTCCACACCGGTGCCGATGACGTCACCGACCTCGGTCTCGATGAGCGAGTGCGCTCCGTCGGCGAGCGCTCGATCGATTCGCTCAAGATCGAGCCCGCCCGCATCGTGGATCGCGCCGTCGACATCGGAGATCGCCACCACCCGAGCACCCCGCGCGACAGCGAGTCGAGCGGCCCAGGAACCCACATTGCCGTAGCCCTGGATCACGACGCGCGCCCCCTCCATGTCGATCCCGAGTTCCTCGGCCGCGAGGCTGGCCGCTTCGACGACACCGCGGCCGGTGGCCGACTCACGTCCGAGCGACCCGTAGAGCTCGATCGGTTTGCCGGTCACCACGCCGGGAACCGCGTAGCCCATCGCCATCGAGTACTGGTCCATCATCCAGGCCATCACTTGGGCGTTGGTCCCGACGTCGGGGGCCGGGACGTCCTTGTCAGGGCCGATGAGAGGGAAGATCTCGGTGGTGTAGCGACGGGTGATGCGCTCGAGTTCCTTCGAGGTGTGCGCGCGCGGGTCGATTGCCACCCCTCCCTTGGCTCCGCCGAGTGGAAGGTTCATGAGCGCGCACTTGAGCGACATGCCGGCGGCGAGCGCGACGACCTCGTCGCGACACACCTCGGGGTGATACCTCACCCCGCCCTTGGCGGGACCACGGGTGGTGTTGTGATGGACCCGCCAGCCCGTGGTGTGACCCCGGGTCCCGTCGGCGCGGGTGAACGGCACCGACACCTCCAGCACGCGTCGGGGCGCGATGACGTTCTCCACCAGCCCGTCGGCGAGGCCCAACTGGCGAGCTGCCTCCCAGATGCGCGACTCGATGGCCTCCAGCGCGGGGTGACCGGCACCACTCACAGCCGTGAAACTAGACCCGCCTCGGCACCCAAGAAGGTGATGCCGGCGGAGCCGCGCGCACAGCCTCGCACTAGCGTCGCGACGGTGAGCGCCGAGACGTCAACGCTGCCAACTGTCGACCTGTCGCCGTTCGCGACCGGCGCCGACCACAGCGCGCCAGAAGCCCTCGAGCAGGCCCGGATCATCGATGAGACCTGCCGGGATCTCGGCTTCCTCCTGGCGGTCGGACACGGCATCCAGCCGTCCACCAAGGTGGTGCTGCTCGACTCCATGCGCCGGTTCTTCGCCCTCCCGGTCGACGAGAAGGAGCGCATCTCGATCGCGGGGAGCGACTGCCATCGTGGATATGTCGGCATCGGAGCGGAGGCGCTCGAAGGCGCGCTCGCCGGGAGCGATGACCTGTCGCAGCGACGTCCCGGTGACCTGAAGGAGACGATCGACTCCGGGGTGGAGCACGGACCCGATCATCCGGAGGTCATCGCGGGCACGCCGCTTCACGGCCCGAACCGCCTGCCCGACCTGCCGGGCTTCCGGGAGGCATGGCAGGCCTATTTCGACGAGGCCGAGGAGGCGAGCCTGAGAGCGCATCGCGGCCTCGCCGTCGCGCTCGGACTCGAGTCCACCTGGTTCGAGGACCTCGGCCACGGGTTCATGTACCACCTGCGCATGCTCCACTATCCGCCTACCTCGAGGGTCGCTCCGGCCCCCGGCCAACCCGGCTGCGGCACCCACACCGACTACGGAAGCGTCACCGTGCTCACCGACGACGGCATCGGCGGCCTGCAGGTGCAAACCCGTGACGGTCACTGGATCGATGTCGTCGTGCCCGATGGCTCTGCGGTGGTCAACCTCGGCGACCTCATGGCGATCTGGACGAACGACCGTTACGTGTCGAATCCCCACCGGGTCGTCAACCCACCCGAGGCCGATCGCTACTCGATCCCGTTCTTCGTCGAACCGGGCTTCCACACCCGCATCGAATGCCTCCCGACCTGCCGCGCCGAGGACGGATCGACCACCCACGAGCCGATGATCACCGGTGAGTACCTGCTCGGACGGTTCGACGGGACGCACTCGTATCGCAACGCGCTTCTCGGGTGATCGTCACTTTCGTGGCGTGTCGTTCTCCCAAGCGACGCTCGCCGCCACCGCCAGCAGGGCGACCGCCGCGACGGTGCCCACCACGGTGAGCGTCTCGACTCCGCTGCCGCCGCCCGGATTCCGGTAGGCCGGTCCGATCGGATTCGCACCGACGTCGATCCAGGCCGTTGCGACCATCCACGCGGCAGGTGCCAACGCTCCGACGACAAGACCGAGCCCGTGCCGGCGAACGAGCAGGAAGCCGAGCACTCCGCCGACCGCTATCGCTCCCGTCTGGATCAGGCGCGCGATCACCAGCAGGGTCGGCCAGGCACCGTCATCGGTGCCGATCATCCAGTTGTCAGCGAACCGGGCGCCATCGCTCGGCCAGAGTGGACCGATCGCGGCTCCGACCACGGCGAGCGCTCCGACCGCGCCGACCAACGGATTGAGATCATGGCGGCGATCGCGGAAGATCTCGTTGATCGAGGCGAAGAAGGTGACGACACCGACGGCGACGGTGGCGAGCAGCATCCAGTAGCCGAGCGGGCGTTCGATCGTGACGGTGAACGCCTCGGAGGCTCCGAGCTCGGCGAATCGCGTCGCTGCCCCGACCGGTTGCTCGACCAGGCCGACGGCGAGCGCGGCCACCCCTGCCGCCGAGAGCCCAGAACCGCCGATCATCCCCGCGCCCCACGGCCGGCCAAGCACTGTTCCCACCGCACCGATCGCGGCGAGCACAGCGATGATGAGTCCAGCCAGTCCGAGATTCGAGGCGAGGTCATCCACATGCCAGGTACCGATCCGGAAGCCGGTGGACCGCGCCGCGGTGAGCAGATCGGCGGGGGCCGTCGTCGAGATCCGCAGCAGGTCGAGGGTGAACCCGAGCAACGCCACCGCGGTGAGCAGCACGCCGATGGTGGTCATGACGGTGGGTCGGAGGCGCACGGAGGCCACCGCGGCGAGGTCGCGCTCCGGTGGTGGGGGAGCCGGGCTGGGAGCCACCGCCGGAACCGGCTCGGTTGGCATCGCCCGTGGTTCCCAGGACCGAACGAGTTCGATCGGGGTCGGATCGGTCACCGAGCCACGCTCCATGCCGTCGGGGTCGACCTGATCCTCGACATCGGCCCACACGATCGCCTCCGCGATCGGACCGTCGGCCGCGGCGTCTCGCCTCGCCGTTTCCGACATCGCGGAGCCGGCGACCTGCTCCATCAGCATCGTCGAAGCGAGATCATCGAGACCATCGGTCTCCGCCTCACCGACGTCCGCGTTGGCCATGGAGAACGGAGAGCCGCAGCTGTTGCAGAAGCGCGCCGACTCGTCGACCCGCTCCGCTCCGCATCCCTCGCAGCGCATGTCCGCAGACTAAACGTCCAGCCGTCGGAGTTGGGTGGCGATGTAGGGGCGCGCCCGACGTTGACCGCCCCGCTCGGCGATCGCTGCGGTCAACGCGTGAAGGCAACGAACGATGCGCTCCCGGTCGACCTCGCGGCCGAGGCCCTCGCACTCGTCGACGAACTCGCCGAGCCCGCGGTGGCCGCGAGCCGAGTTGCATCGACGACAGGCCGCCACCTCGTTCTCCACCCAACTCGGACCACCTTTGATTCGGGGCACAAGGTGTTCGGTGGTGGCCGTGTTCAGTCGATCGTCGAACGGGCTCCCACACCACACGCAGGTGGCGCCATCGCGCTCCATGATGACCTCCATCCGACTGCGACGGTTGAGGGAGGAACCTGAGGAGCGCGACGGTGACGAGCGACGACTCGGCACTCGCCGTCCCTCAGCCCGCCGTCCCATCTCACCAGAATGGTCGCGTGGCCGGTCGCTTCGCACCCTCACCGACCGGTGATCTC
>JAYQAE010000091.1:0-7055 GCA_038136655.1 Ilumatobacteraceae bacterium | reverse complement strand
TCGGGACCTCTTGTCCCCCAGACAAGCGCGCTAACCAAGCTGCGCCACAGCCCGTGTGTGAGGACCGATGCTAGCGACCGAAGGCACCGATCCCCCGGGGTCAGCCGACCATCGTCAATCCGCCTGAGACGCTGAGGACCTGGCCGGTCACGTACGCGGCGTCATCGCTCGCGAAGAACAGGATCGCCCCGGGGAGATCGTCGGGCTGACCGATCCGACCCAGTGGGATCGAGCGTCGAAATGCCTCCTCCAGCTTCTCGGGGTTCGACGCTCCCTGCCGGAACCCCTCGAAGAGCGCAGTGTCGGTGGGGCCCGGGCACACAACATTGCAGGTGATGCCGTGACGGGCGTGCTCACGCGCGAGGGTTTTCGTGAGCGACACCAGACCGCCCTTGCACGCCGCGTAGACCGCCTCGCCGGAGGAGCCGACCCGCGCGGCGTCGGACGCCACATTGATCACACGTCCGCTGCCGCGCTCAACCATTCTGGGCAGGACGAGATGCAACATGTGGAGGGCACCGACGAGGTTGATGTCGATCAACTTCAGCCATTCATCAACCGACGTCTGGAGGAACGGCTTGAAGACGTCCCAACCCGCGTTATTCACGAGCACATCCACTCCACCGTGACGCTCCTCCACCGCGCGCACGGCGCGCTCGAGACTCTCCCGGTCAGTCAGGTCGGCGACTACAGGCTCGATTCGAGCACCGGATGCACCGATCTCGTGAGCGACCGCTGCCACCGCTTCCGCCGCCCGATCCAGGGCGATCACGATCGAGCCCTCCTCGGCGAAACGGCGCGCGGTCGCGGATCCGATCCCACCACCGGCTCCGGTAATTATCACGACACGGTCTGAAAGTCCCCTCATGGCAACATCACGTCGCGACTATCGCACGCGCTCACCTCAGGCGAAGAGTTCGACGAATCTCCAACCGAGATAAAGGATGAGCGCGACTACGAGGAGCTTGAAATGCCAGGGCGTCTTCTCCTCGGCGAGAGCATTGCGGGTTCGCTCGGTCTGCTCGCTCAAATCAAGACCGCAAGAAGGGCACCGCCCTTCGGTGTCGAGGGCGGAGGGAGCGTGGTAGCGCGCGCAAGGTTCGCACCACGGCATGTCAACCCTGCTTCTTGCGGATACGGAGCTTCAGCGGTGTGGAACCGAACCCGAAGGCCTCGCGGATGCTCCGTTCCAGATAGCGCACGTGGTGCTGAGGCAGTTCGCGGTTGACGAAGAGTGTGAACGTGGGTGGATCGGTAGCGCCCTGAATCGCGTAAAGCACCCGCGCGCCGCCGGGAGCCGGTGAGGCCTGTTGGGCGGCCGCGATCACCCGGTTCACGTCCTTGGTCGGCACCCGCCGGTGGTACTGCTCGATGGCCTCGGCGAGCACAGGACGAAGGCGATGCACCCCCTTCCCGGTGAGCGCGGAGATGCCGAGCACCGGGGCGTCGCCTAGAAAGGCGAGCCTCCTGACCACATCCGCCTTGATCGATGCTCTGCGGTCCGCGTCATCGATCGTCTCCCACTTGTTCAACATGACCACCACCGGACAACCGGAGGCGTCGATCCGCTCAGCCAGTCGTTGATCCTGTCCGGTCACACCCTCATTCGCATCGATAACGAGGAGCGCGACATCGGCGTCGTCGATCGCACGCAGGGCTCGGACCGCCGAGTAGTACTCGGCGCTGTCATCGATGCGGGAGCGCCGACGCATACCGGCCGTATCGACGAAGACAATTGGACCGTCCTCAGTGTCGACCAGGGTGTCGACGGCGTCACGGGTGGTACCCGCCATGTCGTGCACGACCGCGCGGTCATCTCCGACGAGACGATTGAACAGGGTTGATTTGCCGACGTTGGGCCGACCGACGATCGCCACCCGCGGCGGACGCTCACCGTCCTCCGCGAGCTCGGACGAGGCATCCGGGTCGAGCCAAGGCTGAATGCTCTGCTCTGGCGGCAAACCGAGGGGGCCGAGACGTTCTAGGACGACGTCGAGGAGATCACCGGCGCGACGCCCGTGCAAGGCCGACACCGGCAGAGCATCTCCCAGGCCGAGGGAGAGGAACTCCCACAGTTCGCGCTCGCGCTGATCGTTGTCGGACTTGTTGGCGACCACCAGCACAGGGGTGTCGATTCGACGCAACCAGTCGGCCACCGCCTCGTCGTCGGTTACCACCCCGACCGTCGCGTCCACGACGAAGAGGACGAGGTCCGCCTCCTCGACCGCGCGCTCCACCTGCCGCGAGACCTTTGCGTCGAGGGCGTCGCCGCCTGGCATCCACCCACCGGTGTCGATCACCCGGAACGGCACACCGAGCCATTCGGCGTCCATCTCCTTGCGATCGCGCGTCACCCCGGGACGGTCCTCGACGATGGCGACCTGTCCGCCGACAATCCGGTTGAAGAGGGTCGACTTCCCAACATTCGGTCGACCGACCACCACAATCGTGGCCCGCTCAGCGCTCACAGCGGTCGGCGCGATCTCCTCGGTTGTTGCGTCATCTGTCATGTTCAGACCGTGCCTCGAAGCGCCCGCCTGAGGGAACTGCCATCGGTCGGCACGATCTCGACCCTGCGGGGGAGATCAACGCTACGCCCCCCATCGAGGAACCGACCATCGTCGCTGAGACACACATCCGGAAGCAGATACCGGTCGCCCACGGGTTCGGTGGCCAACACCCGCGATACGTCCTCGAAGGTCATGAGCCCAGTCACCGCGGTATTGCCCCCGAAGAACTCATTGCGCACCGGCAACAGCCGCACATCCCGTCGATCGAGCGACGCGATCAAAGGCTCCAGCACCGCTGCTCCGAGTTCCCCAGTGAGAATCCCAATCGCACCACTGGTCGGCGATGCGCTCCGCAGCTCGACGCGGCTCTCGGCGCGCAGTCCGGTGTAGGCGGCCGGATTCGGAGGCATCTCCCCTCCCCCATCGACCGAAACGAAGAAGCCGCGTTTCGGTCCCGTTGCCGAGTCCACCTGTCCGTGAAACTCGGCTTCGAAGGTTCGGGCCATGCCGACGCCGTCCTCGTGCATCTCGCACCCCTCGTAGGCGTCGATGCCGGGGAACTCCCGCCCAGCGCGAAGGTAGTACTCGTCAGCGAGGTGCACCACCGACCGGCCGACCACCGCTCGATAAGCCGACCGCCACCGATCGACCACATCGATCACGTCTATGGCCTCAGCGACCGTGTGCTCGCGCATCGACTGCTCCGGGTTGAACCGGGACACGCCGAGGGGAACCACCGCGATGGTAGAGATCTCGGGATAGCGATCGAGCAGACCGGCGAGGGTGTCGTCGAGGTGATCACCATCGTTCACTCCCGGGCACACCACCACTTGGGCCCGCACCTCGATGTCGTGATCCAGCAGCGCCCGGAGCCACCGCAGGCTCATCGCGCCGCGGCGGTTCTTCAGCATCCGTGAACGGAGTCCGCCCTCGGTGGCGTGGATGCTGACATGCAGAGGAGAGAGCCGCTCAGTCACGACGCGCTCGAGGTCGGCCTCAGTGAAGCGCGTGAGGGTGGTGAAGTTCCCGTAAAGGAAGCTCAGTCGGTAGTCATCGTCCTTCAGGTACAGGCTTCGGCGGAGCCCCTTCGGCAGCTGGTGGATAAAGCAGAACTCACAGTGGTTGTCGCAGGTTCGCACTCGATCAAACACCGCGGAATCGACCTCAACGCCGAGTGGGGCTCCATCGGCCTTGAGCACGTCGGCTTCCTGCTCGAGCCCACCCCTCATGAACGTGATCGAGGGGTCCGCGGCGTCGGTGGCGAACCGCCATTCGATGAGATCGCGCGGAGCGAGACCATCCACGGCCACGATCTCATCTCCGACGAGCAGACCGGCACGAGAGGCCGGGGAGTCCTCGGCGACGCGCACGACCCGCGGGAGTGAGGACACCCGAGCCATGACAGCAGGAGAGGCTACCGGTCGCCACCGATCGGTAGCCTGAGGCCGTCATGCCCGTCGAACGCGTGCTGCTCGCCGAACCCCGGGGCTTCTGCGCTGGCGTGGAGATGGCGATCAAAGCCCTCGCGTGGATGGTGCGCACCTTCGACGAGCCGGTCTACTGCTACCACGAGATTGTCCACAACCAGAACGTGGTGGATCGTTTCCGGGATCGCGGTGTGGTGTTCGTGGACGACATCTCCGAGGTGCCCGAGGGCAGCCCGATCATGCTCTCGGCCCACGGATCCGCCCCCGAAGTGGTCGCGGCGGCGCGCGAACGCGGCTCGTTCGTCGTCGACTCCGTGTGCCCCCTTGTCACCAAGGTCCACCACGAGGTGAAGGTTCGCGCCGGCAAGGGATACCGGATCGTCTACGTCGGCCACGAGGGTCACGAGGAAGCTGTTGGCACCATGGCGGTGGCCCCGAGCGCGATCTCTCGGGTCGAATCAGTCGCGGAGGTCGACGCGCTCCCCGAGTTCTCCGAGCCGGTCGCACTCCTCGCCCAAACCACGCTCTCTCATCGCGATTGGGATGCCGTCGCGGTGCGTGTGCGCGAACGCTTCCCGGAGGTCTGGACGCCCGGGCGAAGCGACCTCTGCTTCGCGACCACGAATCGGCAGGCCTCGCTGCTCGAGTTGGCCTCCGACTGTGACGTCATCATCGTGATCGGATCGGCGAATTCGTCGAACACCATGGCGCTGCAACGACTCGCGATCGAAGCGGGATGCGAGCGGGTCCTCCGGGTCAACTCGGCCGAGGAGTTACCTGGGGATCTCTCGGGGGTCGTCGGGCTCACCGCGGGCGCCTCCGCTCCGGAATCCCTGGTTGAGGAGGTCGTCGAGCGTCTGTCGCCGCTCAACGGGGTCCACGCCGTGCGAGTCACCACCGAGGACGAGTACTTCCCTCCACCTCGCAACATCAGAGACCTCCAACACGCCATCGAAACCGCCTGTACGGCGCTTCTCGGCGGCGCGACACTCAGCCGTCCCAAGATGGATGACCGGTCGCTCCCGGCATCCCACGTCCTCGCGGAGTTGTGATGACCATCGACACCATCCGGATTTTCGTCCATATCCTCGCCGCCTCGATCTGGGTCGGCGGACAGTTCGTGCTGGCGAACGTCGTGTCGGGCTTGAGACGCGATCATCGTGACGCGCTTCCCGTGGTCGCTCGCGCCTTCGCCCGGATCGCCTGGCCCGCCTTTGCTCTAACCGTGGTGACTGGCGTGTGGTCACTGCTGTCGCTCGAGGCCCTCGACTCGGGCGCACAGATCGCGCTTGCCTTGAAGATCGTGGCGGTCGCGGTGAGTGGTGGCGCGGCAGCGGCGCACTCGCTGTCGTCCTCGCGGCTCGTGAAGGCGCTTGGTGGCGCGCTCGGCTCGATCGCGGCAGTGGTCGCGATGCTGCTCGCCGTTGTCGTGAGCACCACGGCGTGAGGACCGGAGCGCTCGTTCTCGGAACGACCCTCCTTGTCGCCTCGTGCGCGCTCGTTGAGGAAGAGGCACTCCTCGACCCATCGGTGGTCACTGTGGTCCAGCCGCCCGTTCCCGACTCGCCGGACGCTCCTCCATCAACGGTGCCGACGTCGGAGCCGTGCGCGACCCTGCTCTCAGTTGACGATCCCGAGACCGGCACGCTCACCGAGGACGAGATCGCCGATCGTTACTCCGCCATCATCGAAACGGTGCCCGAGGACCTCCGAGAAGACCTCGTGGTGGTAATCGCCGGACTGCGGTCTGAGTCGATAACCACGGTTGCGCGCGAGATCTTGGTGCCGTCAACCACCACGGCGCCCAACAGCGAGCAGACCGCCACCGACACAGCGGAGAGCATCGCGCCCGAGGTGCTCGCCGCTCTCGACAACGAACCCGATGCCGAGGGTCGCACACCCGAGTTGTCGCCGGTGGACCGGATCGCGGCTTATGTGGAAGAGACCTGCCGAGGTGTCGTGAACAACCCTGGACCACCGCCAGGAACCATCGCCGGAGGCCCGACCGATTGAGGGCTCCTCAGTCCTCGCTCGAATCGGCTTCCTCTCCCAACCGCTCCAAGAGCACATCTCGAACGCTGGTGCCCGGCTCGCGAGCGCGGTCACCGGCAATCCTCCAGCCGAGACGGCTGGAGTACAGGAGTGGTGGCTCCTTCAGTCGACCTGGAACCACCTCGACCACCCGAGCGATTAGTAGTTCGTGGTCCTCGCAGGTCTGGCGATCGGTGATCGAGCAGCGAAGGTGAGCAATGGAACGCGGCACGATCGGTGGGCCGTCCGCATCGGTCGGCCAAGGCGCGATGTACTCCGTCGCGATGTGACGAAATCGCCGTCCGGGATACGAGAAGTACTGCCCCTCCGCCACTTGGTCGCCAGCGAGCACGCTCACGGAGAACTCGCCAGAGGCGATCATCAACGCGTGAGTGTCATGCCTCGGCGAGACGCTCGCCATCACCACGGGCTCCTCGAAACTGACCTGGGTGACCCAATGGCTGGTGTAGGCGCGGGAAACACCGTCGTGCCGCGCGCCCACGACTTCGACCCCCTTCATCATCTGGCCGAGGCATTGCTTCACATCGCGGTCAATCACCCCGTCAGTTGAGCATGTGTCGGCTCGCCGGGCCCGATCGACCTGCTGCATCGAAGCCTTGAACCGTTGCCAAACGCGAATGAAACATCGCACGCACCACTCTCACCAGGCCGAGCAGCGGAAGGTCACGACCGGCGTTCGCAGCGTTCTCCAGATTGTTGAAAACCCGAACCAGCACATCTCGATTCGACATCACGGCGAGCATCGAGGCATCGAACTGCAGTCGGCCCCGTGAGTTCCGTGCGACGATCCCCTCAAGCGCGCTCAGATCGCAGACCGACGGCACCAGCGCATCGATAAATGCGTCGTAGCGTCGAGGTTGCGCCGATGGATGCGAATCTCCGTCAACGATTGGGCAGCCGACCACGACGTGAAAGGGAAGGCCGATCAGGTCCAGTCGACATCCGGCTGAATTAGCCGCGACGACGGTGATGACGCCGAGGGTGAGGGGCAATCCGCTGCCGCTGAGCAGAGCGTGGGCGACCGACGAGTTGCGCCAGGAGAGGTACCGCGCTCCGGCGCCACCGA
>JAYQAE010000090.1:0-7117 GCA_038136655.1 Ilumatobacteraceae bacterium | reverse complement strand
GCCAACCCGGTCATCGCCGGCGACGCGAAGTACGTGAGCATGAAGTACTTCTTCACCCGAAAGCTCATGTTGATCAAGGAGTCGGCCGCTTTCGTGTGCCTACCTGGAGGGTTTGGCACCCTTGACGAGACTTTTGAGCTCCTCACACTCACACAAACCGGCAAGGGGCTTCCGGTGCCGATCGTCCTGCTCGACACCCCGGACGACCCCTATTGGGAGGCGGTCGATGCCTTCATCCGCGAGCATCTCGTCGCCCGGTCGATGGTCGACCCGAATGACGTTTCCCTCTATCGGATCCGCCATGACGCCGAGGGAGTGGCCGAGGAGATTGAGAGCTTCTACGCGAACTACCACAGCATCCGCTTCGTCGGTGATCGCCTGATTATCCGCCTGCGTGATCTGCCCTCTCCGTCCCGCCTCGACGAGCTGCGCCGCGAGTTCGCCGATCTCTCCCGCGGAGGGTTCATCGAGGCCGTCGAGCCGACCGCGGCGGAGATCGCTGATGCCGACCAACTGTCTCTCGCCCGGCTCGCCGTCGACTACGACACTCGCCACGCCGCCGGCCTCCGCCTCCTGATCGACCGGCTCAACGCGGGCTGAGACGAATCACCGGAGCTGCGATCGAAGGAGATTCACCGCCTTGTCGATCGACCGGCGAACCTTCTGCAGCTCGCGGTCGAGCGCGGGACGGTCGTCGCCGTCGGCGCTAGCTCGCCTCAACAGATCGAACATGACGTCATCGAGTTCCGAGGCGACGTCGATGAGGCGTTCGGCCAGGGTGTCGAGGCGGGCGGCGATCGCGGGGTCGATCGGGTCGTCCATCGGCGCCCATCGTAGGCTCGCGAAATGAGCGACGAGCCCAACGAGGCAACTGGTAGCTGGACGGAGCGGATCGAAGCGCTTCGCCGCTCCACCTCGCTACTGCGCGAGGCGGGCGAGCGAGCCGAGCGTTTGAAGCGCCTCGAGGATCACCTCTGCGAGAAAGAGGCCGAGTACGCGACGGCGTTGACGGCCGATCTCGGCAAGAGCGCCACCGAGGCATGGCTGACCGAGATCGGATTCGTCATCGGTCAGTCCCGTTACGCACGTCGACACCTGCGCGAGTGGATGCGCCCGCGCCGGGTGTCACTACCCGCCGTCGCTCGACCCGGTCGCGGACGGGTGGTTCCGACCCCGCTCGGGGTGGTCTGCGTGATCGCGCCGTGGAACTATCCCCTCCACTTGGCGCTGGCCCCGGTCGTCGCAGCGGTAGCGGCTGGGAACTCGGTCGTGGTCAAGCCTTCGGAACTCGCGCCGAGGACCGCGGAATTGATCGCGAAGAACCTTCCCTCGGTACTCGGCACCGATATCTGCGAGGTGGTCACCGGCGGAGCCGAGGTCACTGCCGGCTTGCTAACGGAACGCTTCGACCACCTCTTCTACACCGGGGGCGGACGGGTCGGGAGAATCGTCATGGAGGCCGCATCGAGGCACCTCACCCCCGTCACCCTGGAACTCGGCGGACGCAGTCCGGCCGTCGTATGCGCCGACGCCGATCTCTCGGTGACGGCCCGACGACTCGTGTGGGGCAAGTTCGTTAACGCTGGTCAGACCTGCGTCGCCCCCGATCACGTCGTCGTGGAGCGGGCGGTCGCCGACCGCCTCACCTCCCTCATCGCTGCTGAGATCGAGGCCGCGTTCGGGTCGGACGCGTCAATGAGTGCTGATTACGGACGCATCATCAACACCCATCACGTCGACCGACTCGAGGGCCTCATTCGCGAGTCGGGAGCCGCCACCGTGATCGGCGGCCGGATCGATCGCGACTCGCGCTTCGTCGCCCCGACCGTGCTCGTCGAGCCAGATCCCTCGTCGTCAGTGCTCGCCGACGAGATCTTCGGGCCGATCCTGCCGATCGTCGTCGTCGACGACCTCGACTCCGAGCTCCGGCGAATGGCGGAGGGGCCGACTCCGCTCGCGCTCTACGTGTTCACCGGTTCGGATGAGCGAGCTCGGCAGGTGCTCGAGACGGTTCCGAGCGGTGGAGCGGTGGTCAACCACACGCTTCTGCATCTCGCCGTTCACGAACTTCCCTTCGGAGGTATGGGTGAGAGCGGGCACGGCTCGTATCACGGAAGGTCGGGTTTCGACCGGCTGAGTCACCTCCGCTCGGTGCTCCAACGCCCGACTCGACCCGATCCACGGATCGCTTACCCGCCGTATGGACGAGTGGCTCAGCGCCTGCTGAGACGGCTTACCGGCTAGGCGCTCGTCCAGCGGGTTCCCGAGCCATCCCGCCAGAACGCGAGCCGGAGTTGCCCCTCCGCGGCGCGCTCCGCGTCACTGACACCGGCCTTGACCGCCATCAGCGTCGCGGCGAGGTCGCGCAGATCTCCGAGCACCCGCATCCGATCGGCGTCCACGTCCGCTCCGTAGCCCTGTCTGAACGCCTCGAACCACGCAGGGTCTCCTCCCCAGTTCCTCGACCACACCGACATCGGGGCGAGATCCCACTCGGGAGGGGCGAGGCACAGAAGGTCCCAGTCGACGAGGACCGGACCGTCCGGACCGATGACGACATTGCCCGGATGGACATCGCCGTGACAGAGCACGAGCTCGTCGTCGCCCCACTCATCCCAACCCGCGTAGTCGTCGAGGAGCCGTCGAATCGCCGAGAGCGCTTCGGCATCGATCCGCGGGGCGCACTCCGCGAGCAGCGACTCGAAGTCCCACCAGGGGAAGGTTCTCGGGTCGGCGATCGGATGGTCGCCGGGCACCAGTTCTCGTGGATCCCCTCGGTGCAGGAGGGCGATTGAACGACCAACCAACGTCCAGTCGATCGACCCGACACCACCAGCCCGCCACCATGCCGTCACGATCAGGTCGCCGTCGGCGAGAGATTCGTCGCGGGCAGCCGCCGGCGCTGCAACGTCTCGCTCCGACAGACGAGTGGTGAGTTCGAGTTGAGACTCACCGCGACCGTTGACGTGACCAACTCGGAGGATGGCCTGGTCCGAGACGTAGACACGATTCATCGATGCTCGGAGCAGGGTGGGCTCGGCGAGCTGCCACCGAATCGCGGCTGACCTAGCGAGTCGATCCGCGCGATCGGCGTCCAACACCGGCCGATCGACGTAGGGGCGCCCTGTGCGCGCCGCGACCATGGCCTCAGTCGCGCTCGGAGCGCATCACCACAACCCGGCCAGGCTCCACCGGGGCACCATCGACGAGGAGCGTCTCGTCGTCGTTGAGTCGCCCATCGATCGGGTCGACTCGGCGGTCGAGTCGGGCGCGGAGCTCGCGCTCCCGGTTCGCCATGGCGAGCCTTCCCTCGCGCACGGCTCCCGCGACGGTATTGACACCCTGCTCGGCGCGACGGCGTAAACGCTCGGCCGCGTGAGCCGGTGACAGACGGCGAGCGGTTCGCACCACACGCCGCCGTGCGGAGCGCGCGCCGCTGATCCCGGCAACAACACCGGCGATAAACCAGGTCAAACGCTTGATCACGCGCGCCGCCTCTTCGATTCTCCGGTGACGAGCTCGAAGCGCTCGCCGCCGGTTCTCAGCCGGTCGACGGCTCGTTTCACACCCGTCACCACGCCGACCCCCTTGATCACCGGGGTGGCGAACACCCGTCGAGCTGCGCCACCACTTCGACCGACCGCCGAGGAGATCGCCTCCGCGGACCCGAGCACCCGATCGAAGCGGACGAGGTCCTCCCGGGCGGCTCCGACGGCATCACGCGCCTGATCGGTACTGACGCGGAGTTCGCTGATCATGCGGTTCGACTGGTCGCGGAGTTCTCGAACCTCGAGGCGAAGAGCGGCCAAGGCATCGAGCACCCGCACGAGCGCGACGGCGAGGGCTGCCAGTCCGATCGCGCAAAGCACGATCGCTGCCACGAGCACCAGTTCACCGGTCGTCATCGTTCCTCCTCGTCACCTGAACGGCGCCGACGGTACCAGCCGCGATCGGCGAGTTCATCGGGAAGATATTGCTGCCCCTCGGCCTTGACCGGATCATCGTGGGGCGAGATGTATCCGGTCCCGTGGCCGAGATCAGCGGCGCCCGAGTAGTGGGCGTCACGCAGATGCGCGGGCACCTCCCCCACGGCACCGGCCCGGACATCGGCGCGCGCACCCCAGATCGCCCGGGAGACCGCTGCGCTCTTCGGGGCCCGCGCGACCGCGATCGCTGCCTGCGCCAGGTTGAGTTGGGCCTCCGGTAGGCCCACGAACTCCACTGCCCTCGCGGCCGCGACAGCGACACCGAGCACCGAGTCATCGGCATCGCCCACATCTTCGCTGGCGGCGATCACGATGCGCCGAGCGATGAAGCGGGCGTCCTCCCCCGCTTCGAGCATTCGGGCCAACCAGTAGACCGCGGCGTCGGGGTCTGAGCCTCGCATCGACTTGATGAACGCGCTGATCACGTCGTAGTGGTCGTCGCGCCCGTAGCGAAGAGCGCTCGTTCCCAAGGCTGCCTCGACGTGCTCGAGCCCGACGGGCTCCGAGCCAGCGAGCGCACAGGCCACCTCGAGTGCGGTGAGCACTTGGCGTCCGTCGCCGCCAGCCCGGTCCACCAACAGCTCGACCGCGTCATCGGAGGCGGTCGCCCCCTCCGCCGCCAACCCGCGCAGCACCAGGGCTCGGATGTCCTCGCGCCCGAGGGGCTCGAGTCGGAAGAGCGTCGAGCGACTCCGGAGCGGGGCGTTGACCTCGAAGAACGGATTCTCGGTTGTCGCCCCGATCAGGGTGACGGTCCCGTCCTCAACAGCGGGCAGAAGCGCATCCTGTTGCGATTTGGAGAACCGGTGGATCTCATCGAGAAACAAGATCGTCCCGCGGCCCTGCTCCCCGAGGAGCGCGGTCGCCCGCGCGATCGTCGCCCGCACATCGGCGACCCCGGCGGTGACCGCCGAGAGTTGCTCGAAGGCGCGCGCGGTAGAACCCGCGATGGCCAGAGCGAGGGTGGTCTTACCGGTGCCCGGAGGTCCCCACAGGATCGCCGAGGTGAGCCGGTCCTGCTCCACGAGTCGGCGTAGAGGTCGTCCCGGACCGACGAGGTGCGTCTGCCCGACAACATCGTCGATGGTCGTCGGCCGCAGTCGCGCGGCGAGCGGTGACTTGGATCTAAGGCGATCGCGCGCCGCTGCGCTGAAAAGATCGGCGTTATCCACGCAACATCTCCTCATAGCCCGCCCGTCGGAACGGAGCCACGACGTCGATGAGGTGCTCCGGGGTCACCCAGGCCCAATCGGCGAACTCCACCCCGTCAGGGGTGGGCTCGATGACGTCGTCGATGAAATCGAAGTAGAACCACCGGTGCGCCTGACCGATTCGTCCGGGTCGCCGATGCTCCTCAGGGAGTTCGTAGACCGTCCATCGTGAGGAGGAACCGGCACCTCGAACCTCTTCTGGTCCGAGGCCCGTCTCCTCCGCGAGCTCGCGCCAGGCAGCCTGCTCAGGCGTCTCATCAATGTCGATGCCACCTTGGGGCAGTTGCCAAGCGCCGCGGACATCGGATCTCTCGAACGCGAGGACCCGGCCATCTCCACGTCGCACCACGAGGATCACCCCGGCTCGGAAATGGGGACCCACCACAGGATCAGGGTATTCCGAGCCAGATAACGGTCCGTTAGCGGCCGAGTTGGCGGAGGCGGCTCCGCACGTCAACGAAGTCGTCGTCGTGCGAGAGGATGCGCTCAAACCATCGGCGAGCCGCGATCACGTCACCGGCCCGGTCGTGAAGGTCGGCCAGCACATACCACTGCCGGAGATGGTGATCTCGAACCCGCTTCGGCCGCGCGGTGGCCGGCTCCATCAGCGCGATGGCACCGCCGAGGTCACCTCCGTCGGCGAGAGAGCCCGCCGCGACGATTCGGCCCTCTGCCATGACCTCATGAGACGGTGACATTCCCTTCAACTCGTTCCACACAGACGCCACTTCACGGTGACGCCCGAGCGCTCGGAGACAGTCCATCAGGACCGGGAGGGTCGACGGCTCCGCCCGCAGGTCCTGCGAGCGCTCGAGGGCCGCGGCGGCCGGCCGCCAGTTGCCCATGCGGTAGTTCGCGAGCCCGATGATCTCGTGCACGGCCGCCACCGAACTGAGTTCACGAACCAACGCGTTCGCCATCCTCCGCGCGTCACCGAAGCGCTCGCGCTCCAGGGCCTCGTAAGCGTTCAGGAGCCGTTCCCGAAGACGAGCCGCCCGCTGGCCACCGCCGGAGGCGCCGTCAACCTCCGCCGCGAGCGTGGGCGACAGATCCGACGGGGTTCGACGGCGCTCGGCCCGCTCAACCGCAGCGACCGCCTCCTCGCGAACCGGCCCCTCATCGATCCACTCGGCTTGCGGTTCCGGTGGGGCGTCCTGACCGATCCCGCCCTTACGGCGCAATCCACCTCCTCGAGACCGAACCTCGGCTGCTCGGCGCTCCGCCTCATTGCGCGGCTCGCGTGCGGGAAGTCGACGCTCGGAACCCTCGACCCGACCGTCGCCATCGCGATGACCGACCCGAGGCGAACCCGGACGGCCGCGACCTCCGGGACGCCCGACACCACCTCGACCTGCTCCAGTTCCTCCTGCTCCAGCTCGGCCTGCTCCACCTCGACCTGCTCCAGTTCGACCTGCGCCACCTCGACCGGCGCCGCCGCGAGATGGTGCACCACTTCGACCGCCCCCGCCTGAACGTCCAGCGCCCTCACCACGCCCGGGTCCCCCAGGGCGAGCACCCGAGCTCCGACCCCGTGCATCTCCCGACGGGCGACCCGACGCAGCGCGGTCTCCTCCTCCGTCTCGGCGGCCAGAACCCCCTCGACCCCCACCAGTTCCCGAACCCCGAGCCGGCCCGTCGCGCCGGCCGCCACGACCGGGACCACCGGGCGCGCCCCGGCCCGCTGCACCTGAGGCGGGACGACCCCGACCGGGACGACGGGAAGGACCACGCTGCTCTGGCATCAAACCGAGGCTAAGGCGGGCGGCCGCCGACGGCACGCGCGACGCCCGAATCGTTACTCGGGCCGAAAACGACGAGAGGCGCCGGACCGAAGTCCAGCGCCTCTCGAGTGCGAAATCCGGCGGCGTCCTACTCTCCCAGGGGATCTCTCCCCAAGTACCATCGGCGCTGACAGGCTTA
>JAYQAE010000089.1:348-7175 GCA_038136655.1 Ilumatobacteraceae bacterium | reverse complement strand
CGGAGTGTACGGGTCAGCAGGACTGGTAGGCGTAGACGAAGGTGTTCTCCGCCGGCGTCTGCAACAGGGTTGAGAAGCGGGAGCCCTCATCGTCGACCGCGCCAACGACCAGTTCGATCTGGTCGACGCGGCCGAAGGTGGACGGGACGGCGTAGGGGATCGGGAAGCCGTCCGGGGTGCTCTCCGGTGTGCCCGCGAGCTCAGGGCCGACGTAGCCGTGGAGCGCGGCGGAGCTCTGCATGGCGAGGGTCGCCGAGCGGCGACTCGCGGCGGCACCCTGGACCATCGCGGCGCGACGGTGCGCTGGCCCGTCGAGCAGGCCGACGACGTGCTGGTAGGAGTGGGCGAGCATCGTCTCGAGGGCGTGCGAGATCGCGCGCACGTCGCGCACCTCATCGTCGGTGCCCTCGACCGCAGCCAAAATCGGCTCGACATAGCGGGACATGACCCACTCGTTCGGGCAGGCGAACTGCTCGCCTCCGCCCGCCTCGATGATCGCGCCGAGAGCGCCGGACGCCGCGACGTGGTCGGAGATGAATCGATCGATGTAGGTGGACTGCGCGGCCGAGAACATTCCGGCGTCGGACATGGCGGTCAGGCCCGCCACCACCGTGTGTTCGAGGGACTGCATCGTGCGCATGAGCACGACGTCGTCGACGACGCCGTCGGGGAGAGGCGTGCCTTCGTCGGCGAGGCCGACGCGGCCGGGAGCGGTGTCGCCACCGAAGTCGGCGGCGCAGGCGGAGAGCACCGCCCCTCCGAGAAGGCTCACGCCACCCGCTCGTAGCAACGTGCGGCGGTCGAATCCGTTGGGTCGTTCAGCTCGGGGGTGGTTCATCGTCGGTCTCCGGATCAGGCGGGGAGGATGGGCTGGGCGTTGTTGACGAGGAGGGCGGTGAGATCGGTGCCGCGCCCAGTGAGGTCGGCGAGCACCACGCAGTGCCGCGACTCCGCCGAGATGATCGAGGCGATCAGCTCCGAGGCCGGGCGATGGCTCAGAAGGCCGAGCACCTCGATATGCGTGGCCGCCGCCGCCGACTCGAGGTCGTAGGCGGCCTCGGCCGCGCCCGATGAGGAGAACGCGCCGACGAGGGCGTCGAATACCTCGTCGTTGCGGCTGTCAGCTGAGAGTCCGGTGAGCCCGGCGATCGACTGGGCGTAGGCCTCGTGCTGTTCGCTCATCGCCTCCCAGATCGCCCCGGTCGCTCCGGCGGCCATCGCGGCGTCGTAGAGGTCTCGCGCCGTCAGCTCGAGACGCTGAGCGAAGCGCAGGATGTCGAGTTCCGCGTCGGTGAAGTCGTTCTCGGCGGCGGTGACTCTCGAGGCTCCAGCGATCGCGACCACGGCTCCGGCCAAACCGGCGATGAGCATCGCCCGTCGGTCGCGGGCACCGGTGGCCTCATCCAAATTGTCAGTTCCCCTGGGGGCGTCGTTCACGGGGAGGTCCTTTCAGTGGTCGTCGAGCGTCGGCTGCGGGAACAGTTTGCCCGACCGCCGTTGCGGCTCCACAGTCTAGAAGTCGAGGGCCGAGAGGCCGGGAATCCACTCGCGCGAGCGCTCGATCGCGTCGCTCCAGCGGTCGCGGATCGCGCTGGCGCGCGGCTCGATCACCTCGATGGGTCGCCACTCATCGGCGAGGTCGCGCACCGAGGGCCAGAGCCCACCGGCGACCGCGGCGAGTCGAGCCGCACCGAGCGTGGTCGCCTCCACATGCGGGGATACCTCCACCGGTCGACCGGTCGCGTCGGAGAGCGCGCGCAGAAAGGTCGGATTGCGACTCATCCCACCGTCGACGCGCAACGCGGTGATGCCGATCAAGCCGTCGGCTTCGGCCGCCTCGACCAGGTCGGCTCCCCGGTTCGCCACGCCCTCAAGAACGGCGCGTACCACGTGAGACCGCTCGCTTCCCCGGGTCAGTCCGAGCAGGGTGCCCCGGGCCCCGTAGTCCCACGATGGTGTGCCGAGCCCGAGCGGGGCGGGGACGAAGACAACGCCGCCGGAGTCCTCGCATTGAGCGGCCAGTTCATGACTCTCGGCGCTCGTCGCGATGAGCCCGAGGTCGTCGCGCAGCCAATCGACGTTCGAGCCGGCGGCGAGCATGACCGCCTCGAGCCCCCATTCGAGAGCACCTCGCTCAGCCCAACCGACGATCGGGAAACAACCGTTCGAGGCTCGGCGCGCCTCGGCGGGTGGCTCCCCGCCGATGACCATGTCGAGCATGCCGCCTGTTCCGAAGGTGATCTTGGCGACTCCGGGGAGCACGCACGACTGGCCGATCAGCGAGGCCTGGTGGTCGCCGACGATCGCCGCGATCGGCGGCGACCCGGGAAGTGCCTCGGCGAACGCCAACTCACCACAGGAGTCGAGGATGCTCGGGAGTGATCCCGGGTTGAGGCCGAAGATCTCGCAGGCTGTCTCGTCCCATCCGTCGCCCGACAGCGAGTACAACCCGGTCACCGCTGCGTTGGTGTGGTCGGTCACGTGTGCCGATCCGGCGCTGAGCGTCCACGCCGCCCAACAGTCGATGGTGCCGATCAGAACGTCGGCGCGGTTGACCCCGCTGGTGGCGATCAGGTGAGCGGCCTTGGTCGCGGTCTGGTTTGGCGCGATGTCGATGCCGTGCTCGGCTCGTGCTGTGAGGCAGTCGCCGATGGTTCGTAGGTCCTGCCAGCCGAGCCCGGTCGACACGGGCGCACCGCTCCGGCGATCCCACACCACGGTGCTCGCCCGTTGCGCCGTGATCGCCACCGAGTCGGGAGCGCCGCGACGCGCTACGACTTCCTCGGCGCACGAGAGCAGGGTGGTCGCCAGCGCGACCGGATCGAACTCGACCAATCCCGGGGCCGGGGTCGACGGCGGGAACGGCGCCTGGACGACCTCGAGGATCTCGCCGGGGCCGGGATCGACCGCAGCCGCGCGGACGCTTGAGGTGCCGATGTCGATGACGAGGATCATCGGCTGTGGCGCTCGTGTGAGGGGAGGAGACCCTTGGCGCGGAGTCTCCCTCCGAGGAATCCGCCGAGGAGGCCCGCTCCGAGCACGACCGTCAGTTGGAACATCACGTTGAACCAGTCGACCTCGTCGCCGGTGAGTAACTCGATCATCACGAGCACGGCCTGGGCGAGGAGGTAGGTGACGCCGGCTGCGACGAGGCCGTGCATGAGCGGCATGCCGACGCGTTGCACCCAGGCGGCGCAGCCCCCACCGACGATGAACCCACCGATGAACACCAGGTAGAGCGCCGGCACGACACCGGGTGCCGCCGAGTCGGCGACCAGGCGGGCGATCACCGCCGCGGGAATGGCGAACACGAGGGAGACGGAACCTCCCGCGCGCAGGGCGGCGGCGTCCCAACGGCGCGTTGGCGTCTCGGTCATAGGGCGAATGTACGCCGAGGCGGCGGGCTCGTGCCCGTTCGTCCACTCTTCACGGAAAGTTTGTCTGCACGTCTTGCAGATTGGGGCGGTCGTGACCTACCTTCCCCCCGTGCGCAGTCCCGCTGAACTCGCCGAGGCCTTCCGGTCGAACGGTCTGAAACTGACCCCGCAGCGTCAGTTGCTCTTCCAGCTCCTCGACGGCAATCAGCGCCATCCCACGGCGGACGAGTTGTTCGCCGAAGCGTCTGCTCGGATGCCCGGCATCTCGTTGCGCACCGTGTACCAGACCCTCAACGATCTGGTCGCGATGGGGGAGTTGTCGAGCCACTCCCTCGGCGGTGGCGCAACCCGCTTCGACCCGAACACCTCCGAGCACCATCACCTGGTGTGCTCGAGGTGCCGGAGCGCGCGTGATGTCGCCGTGTCCAACCTCGACGCCCTCGAGTTCGTCGGGGGCGACGACTTCCGCATCGAGCGCACCACCGTCGTGTTCGACGGTTTGTGCGCGGAATGTGCCGCCGGTCGCGCCGGAGACGGCTCGACGGGCAACACCCAAGATCTCCACTAATCCCCAACAAGGAGCAGCAATGACAGACAAGTGTCCCGTGGTCCACGGAACGAATCCCCCGACAACGACCGCGGCCAACCAGCACTGGTGGCCGGAGCAGCTCAACCTCGGGATCCTCCATCAGAACCATCCCGCGTCGATCCCGATGGATGATGACTTCGACTACGCCGAGGAGTTCAAGTCGCTCGACCTCGCAGCCGTCAAGGACGACCTCCGGGCGATGATGACCGACTCCAAGGACTGGTGGCCGGCCGACTACGGGCACTACGGCGGTCTGATGATCCGTATGGCGTGGCACTCCGCCGGCACCTATCGCATCGAGGACGGCCGCGGCGGCGCGGGCACCGGCAACCACCGATTCGCCCCCCTCAACAGCTGGCCGGACAACGGCAACCTCGACAAGGCCCGCATGCTGCTTCTCCCGATCAAGCAGAAGTACGGCCGCAAGATCTCTTGGGCCGACCTCATGATCCTCGCGGGCAACGTCGCGCTCGAGTCGATGGGATTCAAGACCTTCGGCTTCGCCGGCGGCCGCGAGGACATCTACGCGCCGGAGGACGACATCTTCTGGGGCCCCGAGACCGAATGGCTCGCCGACCAGCGCTACAGCGGTGACCGCGAGCTGGCCAACCCGCTCGGCGCCGTCCAGATGGGTCTCATTTACGTCAACCCTGAGGGCCCCAACGGGAACCCCGACCCGGTGGCCTCCGGTCGCGACATCCGCGAGACCTTCCGTCGCATGGCGATGAACGACGTGGAGACCGTCGCCCTCACCGCCGGCGGACACACCTTCGGTAAGGCCCACGGCGCGGGATCCCCCGATCTCGTCGGCGCTGAGCCCGAGGGCGCGCCCATCGAGCAGCAGGGCACCGGCTGGAAGAACGCCCACGGCACGGGAGTTGGTGGCGACACCACCACCAGTGGCATCGAGGGTGCTTGGACCCCCACCCCGACGCAGTGGGACAACAGCTACTTCGACATGCTGTTCGGCTACGAGTGGGAGCTCACCAAGAGCCCAGCGGGCGCTCAGCAGTGGAAGCCGTCCGACCCGGCGGCCGCCGAGCTGGTCCCCGACGCGCACGATCCATCGCGCCGTCACGCCCCGATGATGACGACGGCCGACATGGCCATGCGTATGGACCCGGTCTACGAGCCGATCTCCCGCCGCTTCCACGAGAACCCGGAGGAGTTCGCTGATGCGTTCGCCCGCGCCTGGTTCAAGCTGACCCACCGCGACATGGGTCCGAAGTCCCGCTACCTCGGCACCGAGGTGCCGGCAGAGGACCTCATCTGGCAGGACCCGGTTCCGGCCGTCGACCACGCGCTGGTCGGCGATGCCGAGATCGCGTCGATCAAGGAGCGTCTCATCGCTTCCGGGTTGACCGTCGGCGAGCTGGTCAGCACCGCCTGGGCGGCGGCCTCCACCTACCGCAACAGCGATAAGCGCGGCGGCGCCAACGGTGGTCGTATCCGTCTCTCCCCGCAGATCGAGTGGGAGGCCAACGACCCCGACCAGCTCCGTCGTGTGCTGTCGGTGCTCGAGGGCATCAAGGCTGAGCTCGAAGCGTCGGGAACGAAGATCTCGATGGCCGACCTCGTCGTGCTCGGTGGCTGCGCGGCCGTCGAGTCGGCGGCTCGGGCGGCCGGGTTCGACATCGTCGTTCCGTTCGCGGCGGGTCGCACCGACGCCAGCCAAGAGATGACCGACACCGAGTCGTTCGCTGTCCTCGAGCCGAAGGCCGATGGATTCCGCAACTTCCTCGGCAAGGGCCACGAGCGCAAGGCCGAGCACCTGCTCGTCGACCGGGCGCAGCTGCTCACCCTGAGCGCTCCAGAGATGGCGGTGCTCGTCGGCGGACTCCGTGTGCTCGGCGCCAACACCGCCGGCTCCACTCACGGTGTCTTCACCGACCGCGTCGGCGTCCTGTCCAACGACTTCTTCACCAACCTTCTCGACCTCAACACGGTTTGGTCCGCCAAGGCGGGCACCGACGACGAGTTCGAGGGGCGCGACCGCGCGAGCGGTGAGGTGAAGTGGACCGGCACTCGCAACGACCTCGTGTTCGGCTCGAACTCGGTGCTCCGCGCCATCTCGGACGTGTACGGATCGTCGGACTCCGGCGAGAAGTTCGTGCGCGACTTCGTGAAAGCCTGGGACAAGGTCATGAATCTGGACCGGTTCGACCTGAAGTGATCCAACCGAAGTGACTGGCGCGAACCGGGTCGGGTTCCGCGGGTGTATCCCGCAGGACCCGGCCCGGTTCCGTCGTTTTCACCCGGCTCGTCGGGTGAGTGCGCGGACGTCTGAACGGCGGCTGATCTCGCCGGTCCGGGCACCCTCGGCAACCTCCGGGCTCCGCTCGACCGTCTCGACGAGTGACAGCGACTCACTCGCCGGATGCTGCGAGGCCGCCTAGGGTCCACCCGGGATGAGCGGCTCGGACTCGACCACCGACTTCGGTGAGCACGCAGCTCGCATGGAGCTCGCCCGCTGCCTCGATGTGTGCCTTGATTGTCGGCGGTGTGTGGATCTCTGCGAGGTCTTCCCCGAGACGATCGAGCTCGTCGGGACGCGGTCGAGTGCCGACACGGGTTTGCTGACCCCGCTCGAACAAGACCGGATCATCTCGCTCTGCTCGCACTGCGACCTCTGCCGTGACGGCTGCCCGCACCGACCCGGGGTAGGAGCCGAGGCGGTCGATCTCCCCTCGTCCATTGAAGCGGTCAGCACCGCCCTCCACCGAGCGGGTCGACTCGGGTGGCGGGCTGGATTCGCGGGTCGCGCGGTCTCCTCGGACCGAATCCTTCGGTGGTCGCACCGTCTTCGGCGACTGGTGAATCCGCTGCTTGGAGCTCGTGCCGGTGGTGCTGCACGCCGCGCG
>JAYQAE010000089.1:0-338 GCA_038136655.1 Ilumatobacteraceae bacterium | reverse complement strand
GTCACTGATCTTCGGTGTGACTTCTTCACGGCCACTTCCCGTTCTGGCTGATCAGTCGTTCTCCCAGTGGTTCACTCGACGTGAGAGACCGGTCGGTGGATCGGAGCGTTCTGTTGCCATCCTGCCGACCTGCTTGGTTGATCAGTTCGGCCCCGAGTTCGGCCGTGACGCGGCGAGCGCGATCGAGGCGTCGGGAACCACCTGCGATCTCGTCGGTGTCACCTGTTGCGGCGGAGGGCTCCTCGAATCAGGCCAGCTCGATCGCTTCCTCGAGGTCGCCGAGCGCAACCTGAGGGTGCTGGCAGACGTCGACGGCGGCATCGTCGTGCTCCAGTCGG
>JAYQAE010000088.1:0-7193 GCA_038136655.1 Ilumatobacteraceae bacterium | reverse complement strand
TCAAGATGAAGAAGCTGGTCGGTGGCGGCACCATGTCGATCGTCAACCAGACGATCCCGCGTGCCTTGTCCCGCATGGGTTACGACGACCAGCAGGTCGCCGACATCATCGCCTACATCGACGAGAACAAGTCGATCCTTGGCGCCCCGCATCTCGCTGCTGAGCACGTCCCGGTATTCGCCTGCTCGATGGGTGACAACACCATCCACTACGAGGGTCACGTTCGAATGATGGGCGCGGTGCAGCCGTTCCTGTCAGGGGCGATCTCGAAGACGGTGAACATGCCCGAGGAGGCCTCGGTTGAGGATGTCGAGGCCCTGCACCAGCTCTCTTGGGAACTCGGCCTAAAGGCGGTCGCGATCTACCGCGACAACTGCAAGGTCGCTCAGCCCCTCTCGACCGCCAAGAAGGACAGCGCCGACGACGACGCCGTCGAGGCGGCCGGTGAGATGGCCGCCCAGGTCATTGAGAAGGTCGTGCACCGCGCCGTCCGCCAGAAGTTGCCGCGCACCCGCACCTCGAAGACCTTCGAGTTCCGCGTCGCCGATTGCAAGGGCTTCGCCACGGTCGGCGAGTACGAGCACGGCCAGCCGGGCGAGATCTTCCTCACCGTCTCCAAGCAGGGGTCGACCCTCGCCGGCATCATGGATGCCTTCGCGAAGTCGATCAGCTACGGCCTCCAGTACGGGGTTCCGATCCGCGCCTATGTCGAGGCGTTCGTGAACATGAAGTTCGAGCCGGCCGGCATGACCGACGACCCGGACGTCCGCTTCGCCGGTTCGATCATGGACTACCTGTTCCGCCGTCTCGCGCTCGAGTACATGACCTACGACGAGCGCGCTGAGCTCGGCATCTTCACCGTGGAGGAGCGCACCCAGCCGACTCTCCCCGGGGTCGAGGAGTCGGTCATCGAGACCTCGATGGGCTCCGAGGTGGTCGCCGATCCGAAGTCGTTGCCGTCGGCGGCCGACTTGGTCGCTGGCCTCGAAGCCGGCACCATCGAGCCGACTGTCGAGGACAACACGCCGGCGCGCGGTGCGATCCGTCCCTCGGACGCGCCGATGTGCATGCAGTGCGGAGTGCACATGGTGCGCGCTGGCTCCTGCCACGCCTGCCCGTCCTGCGGGAGCACCTCAGGCTGTAGCTGAGCGGGGTGACGTACCCGGCTCGACCGGGAGTTCTCAAGAGGGGGAGGTTTCGACCTCCCCCTCTCGGCTGTTGAGCCGTCTCGTTCAGGGCCAGTCGATACCGAGTGCTCTTGCCGCCGTGCTCATCTTCATGATGAGGCGGTGAGACGCACCGGGAAGTGGTTGAAAGTCGTGGCGCTCGTAGAACGACCGCGCAGCCGCATCGATCGCGTCGACGACGATCACTCGCCCACCGACCTCCCGGGCCGCGCCAAGGATGGTCTCGAGGGCGCGGACAAGAAGTTCGGCGCCGAGGCCTTGCCCATGAAGAGTCGTGTCGAGCGCGAGTTTGGCGAGGAGGACGGCGGGGATGTTCTCGGGCGCTCCTCGCGCGAGCCGTCGTGGAGCCTCTCCTCTGCTCAGCAGGTGGGGTGCGAGCGAGAAGTATCCGACGACGCGTTCGGCTTCGTTGACGAGCAGGTAGGTCCGTGTGCCGTGGCCGGTCGCCGATGTCGCGTGAAGTGCGAGCCACTCGTCGAGGTCGCCATGACCGCACGAGAACCCGGCGAGTGATTGCCGGTCGAGACGCTCGACTCGGAGTCTCACCCGCGGGCGATTCGCGGCCGATCGAGCGCCCTCGCGGCGACCGCTCGTAGTCGCGGCGCCGGTTCTGGTTCATCGAGGGCCTTGACGAGCCGATCGAAGTAGTCCTCCGGTACTGCGGTCACCGATGAAGCCGAGAGGACACGGTCGGCCTCATCGATCGCGGCTCCGATCACGAATGCGGAGGTTGACAGACCGGCGAGTGACGCCGCCCGTTCGATGAGCGCTCGTTCATCCGCTGAGAGTCGCGCCTCGATCCTCTCTGTCTTGACCGCCATGTCGCCTCCTTCTATCTGTCCGGACAAGTGTACGGCAGATAGGGCCCCGGATCGGTCGCTCCGCGCGGGCCTGCCGATGTGGCGATGCGCCCCTGACGTGCTCATCTCGGAGAGGGGCCGGGAGTCAGGCGCTCTCGACGATCAGGGAAGTTATGTCAGAGAGGCGTTACAGGCCACTCTCGGCCCTCGGCGAACACTCCCCATGGGCTGTCGATCCTCGGTGTTGTGGGCAAGGGTGTACTTCCTGCCGACGCTGGTCGCGCGACGAGGGCGCCAGTAGCATGTGAAGCGTGCCTAACACCGGGGTGCTCGCCGCGCGTTCGGATGACCTCGGTCATGCCGGGGGTCGCCTCTCGGTTGACGCCGTGGGGAAGTCGTTCGGTGGTTCGCCGGTCCTCCACGACGTCACCCTCGACGTTGCCCCCGGAGAGATCGTCGCCCTGCTCGGACCGAGCGGTTGCGGCAAGACCACCCTCTTGCGGTGCATCGCCGGCCTCGAGCGGATCGATCAGGGTTCGGTGACCGTCGAGGGTCGCCGAGTCGCCGATCGCGATACCCATGAGCGCCCTGAGCGTCGTCGCATCGGCATGGTGTTCCAGGACTGGGCGCTCTTCCCTCACCTCAGCGTGGCTGACAACGTCGGCTACGGCCTCGACCGCGAGGCGCGCGGCGGCGGTCGCGTTGCGGAGTCCCTCGAGATGGTCGGATTGGCCGGACTCGGTGAGCGGATGCCCGCGACCCTGTCCGGCGGCCAGCAGCAGCGAGTGGCGCTCGCCCGAGCGCTGGCACCGCGACCGTCGGTCCTGCTTCTCGACGAGCCGTTCTCCAACCTCGACACCGGCCTCCGAGTGCAGGTGCGGGCCGAGGTGCACCGCCTGTTGACCGAACTCGGAATCACCGCGATGTTCGTTACCCACGATCAGGAGGAGGCGTTCGTGCTCGGCGACCGTGTGGCGGTCATGCACGACGGACGGCTCGAGCAGTTCGGCGCTCCCGCCGAGCTCTACGAGAACCCCACCTCCGCGTGGATCGCCTCATTCGTCGGTGACGCGAACTTCGTCCGCGGCCACGCCGCGGGCGACCGAGCGGAGACCGCGCTCGGGTCGGTCGCGCTCGCTCGCGCCGTGACCGGCGAGGTCGACGTGCTCATCCGCCCGGAGCACCTGCGGGTCGCGCCGGCCGATGGCGACGGCAACGGCACGGTGACCAACATCGAGTACTTCGGGCACGACCACATGATCCGAGTCGATCTCGCCGATGGGACGCGCTTGGCCTGCCGGGCTCCGGGTTGGCCAAACGTGAGTCGCGGTCAGGCGGTGACCGTCGGCTCGGACGGCTCAGCGGCGCCCGCGTTCGCCGTCTGAGCCACGCGCCCGGCTCGCAGTTCGCTGCGCGCGAGGAACACCGCCATCGGCACTGACGACAGGGCCACGAGCGCGAGCGCCGGTCCCGCGGCGCGGCCGAGGAATCCTTCGTTGGTCGCGTTCCACACCCGAGTGGCGAGTGTGCCGAATCCGGTGGGGGCGAGCAGCAGCGTCGCTGGGAGTTCCTTCATCGCGGTCAGGAACACGAGACCGGCACCCGCGCCGAGGCCCGGTCGAAGCAGGGGAAGGAGTACGCGACGGAAGGTTTCCCGTCGCGGCGCGCCGAGCAGGAGCGAGGCCTCCTCGACACTTGGCGTCACCTGAGCCAGTGATGCGCGCACCGCACCGACCGCCTGCGGGAGGAACAAGACGGCATAAGCGAAGACGAGCATGCCGAGGGTCTGATAGGCGAATGGGAGCACCGACGCGCCGAAGAAGACCAGGGCGAGCGCGACGACGACCCCGGGCAGCGCGTACCCCGACCATGACAGTCGTTCGACGATCGAGGCGAGACGACCCGGCGAGCGCCGCACGAGCAGCACGACCGGCACGGCGGCCATGGTGGTCACGACAGCGGCGAGCAGCGAGGCGCCGAGGCTGTTCACCACGAGTTCGATGCCCGGCAGCACCGGTTCATCGGCTCGGATACCGCGGACGAGCCAATAGGCGATCACCGTCAGCGGCACGAGGAGTGAGAGCGTGACGAGCGCGCCGAGCGCGACGGTCGCCGTGGTGCGCCACGCGCCGAGCCGCACGAGCGGGGCTGAGCGAGCGCCGCCTCCGTGCAGCCGGTGCACCACCTCCGACCGTCGGAATCGCTGCTCGCCGCTCAACACGGCGATGGTGAGGATGACGAGGATCAGGCCGAGCACGGCGGCGGCGCCGCGGTCGAGCGCCCCCCGATACTGCACGTAGATGGCTCGCGTGAAGGTGTCGTAGCGGAGCATCGTCACGGCGCCGAAGTCACTCAGGGTGTAGAGGGCCACGAGAAGCGACCCGCCGGTGAGCGCGGGCCGCAGTTGGGGCAGGACGACCCTGAACAGGGTCTGAGCGCTGGAGCGGCCGAGCACACGGCTCGCCTCTTCAAGCGCGGGATCGAGCCGGCTCCACGCGGCGCGAACGGTGAGGAGCACGTAGGGATACGAGAAGAGTGTGAGTACCGCCCACGCCCCCCAGAAGCCGTAGAGGGAGGGGATCGAGTCAGCGCCGAGGATCTCGGCGAGCATGCCGCGGGGTCCGAGGGCTCCGATCACCGTCCACGCCCCCACATAGGTCGGCACGGCGAGGGGAAGGGCGGTCACGACGGTCCAAAAACGGCGCGCCGGGAGGTCCGTGCGCACGGTCAACCACGCGACGGGGAGAGAGATCGCGACCGCGGACGCGGTGACCGTGACGGCCAGGCCGATCGTCGAGGCCAGGAGGCGTAGCGACCGTGCGGACACCGCGACATCCAGAGCTCCCGACCAGCCGTACTCGTTCGTCCTCCAGACGAGGTAGCCGAAGGGGAGCGCGGCGGCGATTCCGACCAGGCCGGCGAGCAGCCGGAGCGTCAGGTGCTCTCGGTTGCGTGACACGAGGCGGGAGCGTAGGCGGCGCTCAGAGGGCGCCCACCTCGATCAGCAGGTCGACCGTCCCTTGGAGGTCGGCGAGGCGATTGAGGTCGAAGGCCGGAAGCGTGAGGGTGTCGAGTCGGGGGAGGTCTGACCAGGGTTCGACGGTGTCGACCACGGGCAGCTCGAAGTTCGACTCGGCGAAGTAGCGCTGCGAGGCGTCCGACAGCAGGCAGTCGATGAGGGCCGCGGCGGCGGTGGGGTCGTCGGCGGTCGCGAGCACCCCGGCTCCGGCGACGTTGACGAGGGCGCCCGGGTCGCCGTCGGTGTAGAAGCGGTTGGCGACGGGGAAGTCCGGATCCTCGGCGAGGAATCGATAGAGGTAGTAATGGTTGACGAATCCCACCTCGACCTCACCGGCCGCCACGGCTTCGAGCACTTGGGTGTTGCCGCCGTAAGCGATCGGGTCGTTCGCTGTGATGCCCTCGAGCCAGGCTCGCGCCCCGTCCTCACCGAGAAGGGTCCGAAGCGCGGTCACGTGGTCTTGGAATGACGCGTTGGTCGGCGCCCATCCGATCCGTCGGGCCCAGGCCGGGTCGGTGAAGTCGGCGAATGACGATGGCAGGTCGCTGGCGGTGAGGCGGTCGGAGTTGTAGACGACGGTGCGGGCCCGGCCGGTGATCCCGACCCAGTCGCGGTTCGGGGACACGAGGTTGTCATCGCTCACCCGACCGAGCACCGAATCGTCGAGGGGGAGTAGCCCACCGTCGGCCGACAGCAGACCGAGAAAGCCGGCGCCCTGGGAGAAGTACACGTCGGCGGGACTGTTGTCGCCCTCCTCTTGGATGAGCAGGAGCATCTCCGCGGAGTCGCCGTAGCGGACCTCGATGTCGAGTCCGGCGGAGGCTGCGCAGGAGTCGACGACTGGTTGGACGAGGTCTTCTCCACGGCCGGAGTAGAGCGTCACGGGGTCGTCGCCGCTGCAGGCGCTCGCCGATATGGCTGCCGCCGCCGTGAGCCCGATGGGGAGGAGGATGCGGGGGATTTTCACGAAGGACTCATTTCCGTGGGTTGTTAGGTGCACCTAACACTATGTCGTCGCTCGGGGCGAAGCAAGAGGATCACTTCAGCGCAGATCGTTATCGCCTTTGAGCACGGGTTGGAACACGCGGCCGAAGGTGGAAACCTGTGAGCGTGGCTGATCGAGCAACGAACATCTCGCGGCTCCGCGATGGACTGTTCGATGTGCTCGTTGTCGGTGGGGGCATCAACGGGGCGGTCTCGGCGGCCTCGCTCGCCGGGCGCGGCGCGTCGGTGGCGCTGATCGACCGGAGCGACTTCGGTTCCTTCACCTCCCAAGAGTCCTCCAACCTGGTGTGGGGCGGCTTCAAGTACCTCGAGAACTACGAACTGCCGCTCGTGTTCAATCTCTGCCGGAGTCGCAACCGGCTCATGAAGGCCTACCCCGACAACATCCGGGAGATCGGCTTCCTCGCCACCCTCGACCGATCCGCCCCCTACCGGCCGTGGTTCGCGGGACTTGGCGCGCTCGCCTACTGGATCATCGGCCAGTTCGGCACGAAGCCGCCGAAGGTGTTCTCCGCTGACTCGCTGAGTGAGGCGGAACCTTCGATCGATGTCTCTACTGCTCGCGGCGGTATCGAGTACCAAGATGCCTACCTCATCGATAACGACTCGAGGTTCGTGTTCTCTTTCGTTCGCTCGGCCTTTGAAGCCGGGGCGGCGGCAGCGAACTACGTCGAGCTCGTCTCGGCCGAGCGGCTCACCGATCGTTGGTCGGCGGTGCTGCGCGACGTCGAGACCGGCGAGGAGTTCACGACCTCGGCGCGGGTGATCGTCAACGCGGCTGGCCCATTCGTCGACGATCTCAACAACTCGTGGGGCACCGAGACCGACCACCGCATCGTGTTCTCCAAGGGGATCCACCTCGTGGTGCCCCGCCTCACCCGTGGTCGCCACGACCGTGTTCTCGCTTTCTTCGACGACACCCAGCGGCTGTTCTACGTCATCCCGATGGGTCGCCGTTCGGTGATCGGCACTACCGACACTCGTGTCGACGACCCGCACACCGAGGTGACCGATGAGGATCGTGATTTCCTCATCGAGCAGATCAACGCGCGCATGGATCTCGAGCGTCCATTGACCGCCGCCGACGTGATCGCGGAGCGCTCAGGAGTTCGGCCCCTCGTCGTCTCTCGACCCAAGGGTGGTGAAGACGAGGCGTGGCGAAAGGTCGAATGGACCTCGCTC
>JAYQAE010000087.1:0-7269 GCA_038136655.1 Ilumatobacteraceae bacterium | reverse complement strand
CCAGCCCCTGTAGCTCAGTCCGGATAGAGCAACGGCCTTCTAATCCGTAGCGCGCAGGTTCGAATCCTGCCGGGGGCGCTGTACCCTGCAGGGGTCGCGCGAGGGGTCGCGCGCCCCCGACGACTCAACCCCCGAAGAGGTCCCGCGTGAAGTTCAAGAAGGGCGACACCGTCATCTATCCCCAGCATGGGGCGTGCGTCGTGAAGGGCACGAAGAAGATGGAGGCCTTCGGTGAGAAGCGCGACTATCTCATCCTTGAGACCGTCATCAACGAGATGATCTTGAAGGTGCCCGTCGACAAGGCCGATGAGGTCGGGGTGCGTCCTCCGGTGTCTCCGGACGAACTCGAGGATCTGGTGTCGGTGCTCGCCAAGCCCGATCCCCGCGTTCCCTCCAACTGGAGTCGCCGCTTCAAGAACCACCAAGAGAAGTTGAAGTCGGGCGACGTCTATCAGGTTGCTGAAGTGGTTCGTAATCTCGCCGCGCGCAATCGCGACGCGGCGCTCTCGGCTGCCGAGCGCACCATGTACGAGCGGGCGCGGGTCAACCTCATCAGCGAGATCTCCCCGGCGCTCAAGGTCTCGGCGGAGGACGCCGAGATCTACCTCGACGAGGCGCTCGCCAAGGGTGTGCTCAAGGCGCCGAAGAAGGCCAAGGCCGCCGCCAAGAAGTGACCCGCCGGCCCGCGGGCCGTGCCAGACTCGGGCGATGTCCAACGTCGCCTTCATCGGTCTCGGTGTCATGGGAGCCCCCATGGCCGGTCACCTCGCCTCCGCCGGTCACGAGGTGACCGTGTTCAACCGAACCGCCTCCAAAGCGCTGGCATGGGTCGCGATCCACGGCCACCGGGCCGCGCCGACACCAGCCGAGGCGGCTGAGGGCGCCGACTTCGTGATGCTCTGCGTCGGCAACGACGACGATGTGCGCGAAGTGGTCATGGGGCCGGCTGGCTGCTTGGAGGCGATGGCCGCGGGGTCGGTGCTGATCGACCACACGACCGCGTCGGCCGACCTGGCTCGCGAGCTCTCGGTGGCCTGCGCCGAGCGGGGAGTGGCCTTCATCGACGCTCCGGTGTCGGGTGGTCAGGGGGGAGCCGAGTCAGGACAGCTCACCGTCATGTGCGGGGCCGATGACGAGGCCGCGTTCCAGAGGGCCGAACCGGTGATCGACGCCTACGCCCGTCGCTGCCGGCGGCTCGGACCGGCCGGTTCGGGGCAGCTCACGAAGATGGTCAACCAGATCTGTATCGCGGGACTCGTTCAGGCGCTCTCCGAGGGTCTCGACTTCGCCCGGCGGGCCGGACTCGACGTCGATCAGGTGGTCGACGTGATCTCCCAGGGGGCCGCCCAGAGTTGGCAGATGGAGAACCGCTCAGCCACCATGGCTCGCGGCGAGTACGAGTTCGGATTCGCCGTGGAGTGGATGCGCAAAGACCTCGGCATCTGTCTCGCTGAGTCGAACCGGAATGGCGCCCGCCTGCCGGTGACCGCCCTGGTCGATCAGCTCTACCGCCAGATCGAGCAGCGGGGCGGCTCCCGATGGGACACTTCTTCGCTGATTGAGCTCCTGCGGTCTCCCTGACCGGCCGGATCAGAAGGAGAGCTCGAGCCGGTCGACTCCCCGGATGGTCAGACGGTCTCTCCAGCTCGGCTCACCCGCGAGCCGGAGGTCGGGGAATCGTCTGATGAGTCTCGTAATGGCGATCTCAGCCTCCATCCGCGCAAGTGAGGCCCCGAGGCAGTAGTGCGCCCCCGAGGCGAACGCGAGGTGGCGGTTGGCGTTCGGTCGGCCGAGGATCAGGCGATCCGGCTCAGGAAACATCTCGGGATCGCGGTTGGCGGCCCCAAGACAGGTGATCACGACTTCTCCGTGGTCGACCTCCACAGGCTTCCCGTCGGCGTCTCGGTAGGTGACGGTGCGGAGTGGCGCGCGCACGGTCTGCTGCACGGGTCCGTCGTAGCGGAGAAGCTCGTCGACCGCCACCGAGTCGAGCGCGGGGTCGTCGCGCCAGGCTGCGAGCTGGTCGGGGTGATGCAACAGGGCGAGCACGCCGTTACCGATGAGGTTGACGGTCGTCTCGTGACCGGCGACGTAGAGCAGCACGACGAAGGCCATCAACTCGGCCATGTCGAGACGGTCGCCCTCGGCCTCGGCGGCGAGGAGGGCGGAGACGACGTCTTCTCCCGGATGTCGACGCCGGTCGGAGATCACGGCATCGAGAAAGGGGATGAGCTCACCGATGGCGCCCTCCGCGGCGTCGAGATCGGCGAGGGTAGCGGTCGGCTCGAGCGTGGCCGTGAGGATCTGACTCCACTCCCTCAACTCGTCACTCCGGTCGGTCGGCATGTCGAGCATCTCAGAGATGACGCGGAACGGGATCGGGAAGGCGAGTTCGTCGATGAGCTCGAAGCCTCCGGCATCAGCGGCCCGATCGAGCACTTCGTCGACCATGCGCTCCGTGATCGCGCGGAGGCGTTCCACGGCGCGAGGGGTGAACGCCTGGGTCACGAGCCGTCGGAGCCGAGTGTGGTCGGGCGGGTCGAGGTTGAGAATGGATCGGCCACCGCTCGAGGCGCGCTCTTTGCGGCGGATGCTGACCGGATCGAGGGCGGGCGCCGCCGAGTGACGTTCGATGTCGCGGGCGAAGTCCGGGCCGCGGAGGGTGCTCGAGACGTCGGCATGACGGGTCACGACGACGGTGTACTCATCGAGGCGATGCGCCGGGTCGGTCGAGCGGAGTCGCTCGTAGAACGGGTAGGGGTCGGCGCGGAACTCCGGATCTGCGGGGCGCCAGAGTTCGGTGGACCCTCGTCGGGCCGCGCGTTCCTCAGCCATCGCCACCGAGACCCGGGGGGAGCAGACCCGCGATCGGGTCGTTCCAGGTGTATTCGGCTGCGTCGAGTCCCGGCCAGAGGACCCATTGGGCGCCGTTGCGACGTTCGGTGAGCGCTCGGATCATCACATTGGCCACCGCCTCGGGAGTGAGGAGTTCGATGCCATTCTCAGTGATCCGGTCTTTCGTCTCAGCATCGATGATCGCGGTGTCGGCGAATCCGGGGCACACCGCGCTGATCGTCACGTCGAGGGGCTCGGTGTGGTTGTCGACGGCCGCCGCGAGGGAGCGAACGAAGCCGACGACGGCGTGCTTGGTGAGCCCGTACACCGGATCGGGAGCGATCGGGACGAGCCCGGCGATCGACGCTGTGACGACGATGTCACCGAAGCCGGTCCCCACCATGTGGTCGAGCACGGCGCGCGAGCCGAGCACCACGCCGTCGACGTTGACCGACATGATCCGTCGATAGCGCTCATCGTCGAGGCCGAGCACCGGGAGGGTGTCATCGGGGCGGAGCTGGTTGGTCGCGATACCTGCGTTCAGAACCGCGATGTCGAAGGGGCCGTGCTCGTCGACGACCCGTGTCCACGCCGCCGAGTCGCCGACGTCGAGACGCACGGCAGTGGCTCCAGTGCGCTCGGCCGTCGCCGAGGCCGAGTCCGCATCGATGTCGGCGGCGACGACCGTCGCTCCGAGCGCTCTCAGGGCGGCGGTGGTGGCGGCCCCGATGCCGCTTCCCGCGCCGGTGACGATCGCGCGGCGCGAGGTCCAGGCGACCGGTTGAGTGCTGTCAGGCATATCCGTCCTCTCCCCAGTCCGGGTGCTCGAACTCGTCGATTCCACGCTCGAGGCGCTCCACCACGGTTTCGAGCACGCGGATGCGCGCCCAGCGCTTCTGCTCCCCTGAGACCAGCGTCCAGGGGGCCAATTCGTGATCGGTCTGGCTGAACATCTCATCGACCGCGGCGTCGTAGAGATCGATCTTGTCGCGGTTCCGCCAGTCCTCATCGGTGAGTTTCCATCGTCGGAGCGGGTCATCTCGCCGCTTCTCGAATCGACGGAGCTGCTCATCTGGGCTGATGTGAAGCCAGAACTTGATGATGATGAGCCCCTCGAGAGCCAAGTTGCGTTCGAACTGGACGATCTCGTCGTAGGCGCGGCGCCACTGCGGCTCGCTGGCATAACCCTCGACCCGCTCCACGAGCACACGCCCGTACCAAGAGCGATCGAACAGGGCGAATCCGCCGAGGCCGGGTACCTCGGTCCAGAAGCGCCAGAGAAAGTGGCGACGCTTCTCCTCGAAGGTGGGCTTGGCGAACGCGGCCACACGGTAGTGGCGCGGGTCGAGTGGCTCGACGACTCGTTTGATCGCCCCACCCTTGCCGCCGGCGTCCGATCCCTCCATGACGATGAGCACCCCGGGACCGAGTTCGGGATTGTCGAGGTGGCCTCCTGTGTGGAGACGCAACTCAAGGAGTCTTCGTTGTGCTCGGTAGAGGCGCTCCTCGTACTCGGCGTTGCTCAGGCGGGCCGACAGGTCGATGTCGGCGAGACGCTGGGTGGGTCGATCACCCATCGTCTCGTGTGGCGGTGGCGAGGGCGTCGACCACCCGGTCGATCTCGTCGTCGGTCATGACTAGGGGAGGGCAGAAGGTGTTGGAATGCTCGGCGATGGCGCGGGTGATGACGCCGAGGGAGAGCATTCGGTCGCGGACCGTCACCGCGCTTTGATGCGGGTGGAGTCCGACCGCCCACACGGCCCCGCGGCCACGGACCTCGGCGACCTGCCCGTCGGCGGCGATCGCGGCGAGCCCGGCGGAGAGGCGATCCCCGATGGCTGTGGCGCGCTCGAGCAGACCCTCGCGTTCGATGATGTCGATATTGGCGAGCGCTGCGGCGCACACCGTTGGATGGCCGGAGTAGGTGTAGCCGGTCTTCAGCACGAATGAGGAGTCGGATTCGAGGGCGTCGCGCACTCGGGGTCCGACGATCACGCCGCCGAGCGGCTGGTAGCCGGAGGTGACCGCTTTCGCGAAGCAGATGAGGTCGGGGGTGACATTGAAGTGCGCGGCGCCGAACCAGTCGCCGAGCCGACCGAACCCGGTGATCACCTCGTCGAAGATGAGGAGCGCGCCGTGCTGGTCGCAAAGACGGCGCACCGAATCGAGGTAGCCCTCAGCTGGCGGCCATACCCCGCCGGCTCCCTGGACCGGTTCGGTGATGACCGCGGCGACGCGCCCGGCATGCTCGGCCATGGTGCCGGCGAGCGCCTCAACATCGTCACCAGGCACCTGGATGACCCCGGAGAGCAACTCCCCCCAGCCCTCCTTGTTGGGAGGCAGCCCCTGGGCGCTCGTGCCGCCGTAGTTCGTGCCGTGGTAGCCGCGCATCCGGGAGATAATCACGTTCCGGTCGGGGTCGCCCGCGAGCACCTGGGTGATCCGGGCGATCTTCATGGCGGTGTCGACCGCTTCGGAACCCGACCCGCAGAGGAACACCCGGGGGTCGTCGATCGGAGCGAGGCCGGCCACGCGCGCGGTCAGTTCCTCGGCTCGTTCGTTGGTGAACGGATCGAAGCAGGAATAGGCCTCAAGGGTTGCCATCTGGGCCGCGGTCGCGTCGGCGATCTCGCGACGTCCGTGTCCGACGTTGCAGTACCAGAGGCTGGCCATGGCGTCGAGATAGTCGTTGCCGTCGCCGTCGGTGACCGTCGAGCCGGCGCCCGAGACCAGTCTGATGAAGTCGTCTCGCGAGGGACGGGCGAACGGGTGCAAGAAGGTGCTCGGCACGACATGACCGTAGCCGTCTGCCGGAGGTGGCGAGTGTCTGGGAGACTGTCGCGATGGCGGAGATCCTCGTGGCGACAACAGCCTCCGACGACCGTCACTCGACCCCTGCGGGACACCCCGAAGACCCGCGACGGCTCGAGGCGGTACTCGATGCGTTGAGGGCGCCCGAGATCGCCGGAGCGGTGCGAGTGGCCGAGGCCCCTCCGGCACCTCGCTCCGCCCTCGAGGCCGTTCATCCGGCGGAGCATCTCGACCGACTGGAGGCGTTCTGCGCGGCGGGCGGGGGGCGCCTCGATCCTGACACCGGTGTCTCAACTGGTTCCTATGACACGGCGGTTCGTGCCGCGGGAGCCCTTCTCGAGGTGATCGGCGCTCTCGAGCGAGGCGAGGTGGATCACGGCTTGGCCGCCGTGCGCCCGCCCGGTCATCACGCGCTCGCCTCGACCGCGATGGGGTTCTGCCTCGTGAACACGGTCGCCGTTGCGGCTGCAGCGCTCGCGGCTCGGGGCAATCGGGTGGCGATCGTCGACTGGGATGTCCACCACGGCAACGGCACTCAAGACCTGTTCTTCGATCGCAGCGATGTGCTCTACGTGTCGACGCACCAGTCGCCGCACTACCCGGGCACCGGACTCGCCTCTGAGGTCGGTTCGGGTGATGGCTTCGCAGCGACGGTCAATGTCCCGTTGCCTGCCGGCTCGGGCGGCGAGGTGCTCCGGGCGGCCTTCGATCAGGTGGTCGTGCCCGCTGTCGAGGAGTTCCAGCCCGACTGGCTGCTCGTGTCGGCGGGGTTTGACGCCCATCGGGACGATCCGCTCGCCTCCCTCGCATTGGTGGAGGGGGACTTCGCCGCGCTCGCCGGTCGGCTCACGGGCCTCGTCGCGCCCCGCCGCACGGCGTTCGTGTTGGAGGGCGGTTACCACCTCGGCGCGCTTGGTCGTTCGGTGCTGGCGACGCTGGCCGAGCTGGTGGATGCGGACGTCCCCGCTCTCGAGCGGCGTTCGGATGATCGTGTCGGGGTTGAGGTGGTCGATCGCGTGCTCGCTGAGCGAGAGGCCGTGCTCGCGTGAGTGGCCGCAGTGGCGACGGGTTCATGCGCTGCTCCGATGGAGCGGTGCGATGGGGAGTCTTTGGCGCGGCGGGCGTGGTCTTCGTCCATCGCAGCGCCGAGGGGTCGGCGGTGATGCTGCAGCGTCGGTCGGCCTTCGCTCACGAAGGGGGCACTTGGTCGTGCGCCGGTGGCGCTCTCGACGAGGGGGAGACACCGCTCGAGGGCGGTCTCCGCGAGGCGAGTGAGGAGGTGGGAGCGGTCCCGGCCGGCTGGCGGCTCCTCGGTGAGGTGGTGTTCGCTCCCGCGCGGGACTGGTCGTACACGACCTCGGTGGTGGAGGTGGGGGAGCGCTTCGGGGCCTCGATCAACTTCGAGACCGACGACGTGGCCTGGGTGCCAGTAGATGAGGTCGCTGCCCTTGACCTTCACGCGGGTTTCGCGGCGGCGTGGCCGCAGATCGCGGGTGTCGTGCTCGGCGCGGGGTGACCGCCCCCCCCACGAGCCCTCAACTCAGGCGCGTACGCCCTTGGCGATGGCGCCGAAGACGGCGTCCTTCAGCGGGATCATGCCCGCGATGATGGCTCCGTTGGCGA
>JAYQAE010000086.1:0-7434 GCA_038136655.1 Ilumatobacteraceae bacterium | reverse complement strand
CGACCTACGTGTACAAGTTCGTCGAGACCGGTGAGACGATCGAGGTCCAGCAGTCCTTCTCCGATGAGGCGCTCACTGAGGCCGAGCACCCCGAGACCGGCGAGACGATGCCGGTGAAGAAGGTGTTCACCCCGGTCGGCGTGACCTTCAAGGGTGGCGGGTTCTACAAGAACGATTCCCGAGGCGGCTCCTCGAAGTCGTCGAGCGCTGGCTCATCGTCGACCTCGGGCTCCTCGAGCGAGTCATCTACCTCGGGCTCCTCGAGCGACTCGTCCTCCAGCTCAGCGCCGAAGTCGGGGTCTGGCTCGGACGGTTCCGCGTCGACCTCATCGTCGACGTCGTCCACCTCCTCCTGACGCCCCCACCTCCGCGAAGGAGGCCCCATGCGTTGGAGCGCTCACGAGGCGCGCGACCGCTTCACGGTCGTCCGCAACCGACTCATCGCCCTCGACGCCCGCCGACGGCTCTGGGTATGGCGCCACCCTCGCCCCGTGGCCGCCGCGATCGCCCTCATCTGCCTCCTCGCCCTCCAGTCCCGGATCGACGCGACTCGCGCGGTTGAGCGGTCGACCGCGGAATGGGGACGGGTCGCCTCGGTGCTCGTCGCCACCGCCGATCTGACCCCGGGGGAACTTTGGGACGGTCGATGGGAGACGAGGCGATTGCCCGCCCCAGCCATCCCCGAAGGCGCGATCGTCGACCCGAACCGTCTGGATGGCGCCGTCGTCACCGCGCGAGCCACTGCCGGCACGGTGATCACCGAAGCCCACCTCACCACCACCGTCAACATCCCGGACGGTTGGCTCGGGGTTCCCGCACCTCGCCGAGGGGTAGCCGCGGGTGCCGGCGACCCGGTGACGGTGGCTTTGGATGGTCGCCTCGTCACCGATCGTGCGGTGGTCGCCTCGATCGACGACGACACCATCACGGTCGCCCTTCCCGCGGGCGCGGCCACGATCGTCGCCGCGCGCCCCGAGGAGGCGGTCGTGCTCCTCGCCCCCTAGAACGCGAGTGCGACCAGCACCACGGCACCGAGTAAGCACCGGTAGACGACGAAGGGAGCGAAGGTGCGCGTGGTGACCAATCGCAGCGTCCCCCACACCGCCAACCATCCGGACGCCCCGGCGGTGACCACGCCGATCGCCATCGTCGACAGCAGCCCGTCGGGAATGCCATCGCTCACCAACCCGAGCATCTCGAAGGCGAACGCCCCGGCGATCACCGGGATCCCCATCACGAAAGCGAAGCGGGCGGCGGCCTCGCGACGCAGCCCGAGCAGCCGCCCGGCGGTGATCGTGATCCCCGACCGAGATGTGCCCGGATTCAGGGCGAGCACCTGGGCGAAGCCGATGAGCAGCGCGTCTCGCAAACCGACCGAGTCGAGATCGCCCTCCCGACGGCCGCGGGTGTCCGCCCAGAGCAGCAGAAGTCCGAACACGATGAGTGACACAGCGATCGGGCCGGGATCGCCGAACCAGTCGTCGAACCGGCTCTCGAGTACGAATCCGATGACTGCGGCCGGGAGGGCCGATACGACGAAGCACCAGGCCAGGCGTCCATCCGCCGACGCCGGACGACGCCCGAGCGCGGAGAGACCGTCGACGACATAGCGACGCAGGTCGTTGCGGAAGTAGGCGACGACGGCGATGAGGGTTCCGAAGTGCAGGGCGACATCGAAGGCTCGGCGATGCGACTCCGACAGGCTCTCCCAGCCGAACGCCCACGGCACGAGGCGCAGATGGCCGCTCGATGAGATCGGCAGGAACTCCGACAGGCCCTGCACCAACCCGAGCACGACGGCCTGCCACCAGGGCATCGCGGTGTTCACGACGAGCCGCTGACCGTCACGTCGCCGATCACCAGCGACATCCCCACGGCCCGCATCGGCAACCAACGAAGATCGGCGCCGATCTCGGCGATGTCGAGCAGCAGTCGCTGCAGGGTGGTCGCGATGGTGAACTCGCGCACCGGAGCGCCGAGCGCGCCGCCGGAGATCGACATGCCCGATGCGCCGGTCGAGAAGTCTCCCGACACGGTGTTCACCCCGGAATGGATTCCGCTGACGCTCTGCACCAGAACCCCGTCGTCGATGCCGGCGATGAGTTCCTCCTGGGAGCGGGCACCGGGCGAGAGTTGCAGCGCTAAGCATCCGGCTCCCGGCAGACCGGCGATTCCGCCTCGGATCGCGTTGCCCGTCGAAACGGTGCCGGCCCGACGCGCGGAGTACCCCGAGTGCACGAATCGCTCGAGCCGGCCTCCGTCGATCAACACATTGCGCCGCGCAGCGAGTCCCTCACCATCGACGTCGGTGGCGGTGAATGCACGAGCGTCGGTTGGGTCATCCACGAGGGTCACGCCGGGGGCGGCGATCGTCTCGCCGAGCCGGTCGCGGAACAGACTCCGTCCCTTCACCACCGACTCGCCGTTGAGCGTTGATCCGATGATGCCGAGCACTTGGGCGGTGACGAAGGGGTCGAGTACCACCGTGGTCCGACGGGATCGCGGTTTGGTCGCCCCGAGGAGACGGGTGGCCCGGTCGACAGCGTCGCGCGCGGCCTCGGTGAGGTCGAGGTCGCCTGGGGCGTCGCCGATACTGAACCCGAATCCGGTCTGGGTCTCGTCGCCGTCGTCGGCGAGAGCCGACACCGTCACATGGCAGGAGTTGGCGCGGCGATGGCGTCGGATCCCAGTGGTCGTAACGATCGCCGACTCACCGCCTCCGTCGGAGTAGTCGGCGTCGTCGACTCGAATCCGCGGATCGAGCCCGAGGGTGATGCGCTCCAGCTCGGTGACGAGGGCGATCTTGTCCTCGGTGGGGGTCGCCGCGAGCCGCTCGTCCCAGAGTTCGATCGGGACGGTGTCAACCCCGTCGGGTTCGACGAGGCCCGCGTACTCGTCGGGAGTGCCGAAGGCGGCGTTGGCGCGAGCCTCCTCGAGCACCTCGTCGACCGCAGCGGGGTCGAGGGTGCCCGCGTAGGAGGTGCCGGTTCGTCCTCCGGACACCACCCTGACGCCAACTCCCTCAGAATGGGCGCTCACGAAATGCTCGACCTCGCCGCCCCACACCCGAACCTCGGTGGAGTCCCCGCGCGCAACGAACACCTCGACCTGCTCCCCCGGGGCGGCGCGCGCCACAAGGCGGTCGCCGATGGAGAGGAGATCGACCTGGGCTCCTCCGCTCATGCGGCGGTACCGCCGACGGTCATCGACGACACCCTTAGGGTCGGCTGACCATCTCCGACGGGCACTCCCTGGCCGTCCTTGCCACAGGTGCCGGGCCCGCCCATGGCGAAGTCACCGGCCAGCATGTCGATGTCGGCGAGCACCTTCGGCCCATTGCCGATGAGATTGCCCTCGCGAAGCGGTTCGGTGATCCGGCCGTTCTCGATCAAATAGGCCTCGCGCATGCCGAAGACGAAGTCGCCGGTCGCCGTGTTGACGCTGCCGCCTCCGAGCTCGGACACGTAGACGCCGTGGTCGGTGGCGGCGATGATCTCGTCGGGATCGTGCGGGCCGGCGAGCACGAAGGTGTTGGTCATCCGCACCATCGGTAGGCACTCGTAGGTCTCCCGGCGGCCGTTCCCGGAGAGCGTCCGGCCCTCGCGGCGTGCTCGCAGCAGGTCCCACATGTAGTCGGTGAGCACGCCGTCGGAGATGAGGACGTTGCGCTGGGTCGGGGTGCCCTCATCATCAACACCGGAGGTGCCCCACTCCCCGGTCATCGTGCCGTCGTCGACCAAGGTGACGAGCGGCGAGGCGACGAGTTCGCCCATGCGCCCGGCGTAGACGCTCGAACCCTTGGCGATGTGATCGGCCTCGAGTCCGTGGCCGCAGGCCTCGTGGAACAGCACCCCTCCCGAGCCGTTCTTGATGACTACCGGCATCGATCCCGACGGGGCGGGGCGGGCAGCGAGTTTTACCAGCGCTTGCCGAGCGGCGTCGGCGGCGAGGTCGCTCACCTCCACGGTGTCGAAGATCTCCCATCCGACGGTGTGGCCGAGCGAGCGGTAGCCGGTCTGCATGCCCGCGTCACCGTCGGCGACCGCGCTCACCCGGAAGAGCACTCGGGTCACCTCATCGCTCACATTGACCCCGTCGGTGTTGGCGATCAGAACGGAGCGCCGGGTATCGCCGATCCCGGCGGATACCTGAACGATCTCCGAACCGGCCGATCGCGCGGCGTCGTCAGCGGCGAGCAGGAGATCGACCCGGTCCGACTTGGCGATATCGCCCGGCGAGGTCAGCACCGGAGAGTGGCGCCGACCCTCAGTTCGGGGTCCGACGGACCCGACGACTCGCTCCCCGGCCCCACCGGAACCGGCGGCGGCCGCGGCGGCCTCGGCCGCGGCGAGCAGGCCGGCCTCGGTGAGGTCGGAGGTGTGGGCGTAGCCGGTGGTCGAGCCGTTCACCACCCGGATCCCCGCTCCGCGGTCGCGGCCGGAGGTCACCCGATCGACGCGGCCGTCATCGAAGGCGAGAGAGGTCGAGCGGCGGTCCTCGGCGAACACCTCGGCGAACCCCGCCCCCGAGCGCACCGCGCGGGCCAGGACACGGTCGAGGACGTCGCTGTCGATCACCCGATCGATGCTAGGTGCTTCTCGCCAGCCACGCCGGGCGGTGCCGGTGCGCATCGACCACCGTGACGGTTAGCGTCCTCGCCGTGGAACTGCCGGCCGGTCTTCGGGGAGAAGCGTCGCTCGTGGTGACCGAGGCCGACACCGCCCGGTCGCTCGGCTCCGGCACGGTTGATGTGCTCGGCACCCCGAGGCTTCTCGCGCTCTGCGAGCAGGCCACCTGCTCGGCGCTCGAGGGCCGGCTACCCGCAGGATCATCGACGGTCGGCATGCGCGTGCAGATCGATCACCTCCAGCCGACGCCGGTGGGCGTCGAGGTGACCGCCGAGGCGGTGCTCGACAAGGTGGAGGGCCGCCGCGTGATGTTCACCGTGTCGGCCTCGGATCCCGGCGGCATCGTGGCGGCGGGGCGCGTCACGCGGGCGGTCGTCGATCTCGAGCGCTTCATGTCGCGGTGCTGCTCCGCCGACAACTCGCCGGGCTGAGGGCACGGATTCCCGGCCTGCTCGGCCCACCGATAGCGTTCGGACACCATGCATCTTGAGCGCGTCTCCCGGCCGGAGGACCTCCGTGGTCTCACCGGATCCGAACTCGACGAGCTCGCTACCGAGATCCGCGACTTCGTCGTCGACGCCGTATCGGGAACCGGCGGGCATCTCGGGTCCAATCTCGGGGTGGTCGAGCTCTCGATCGCCCTCCACCGGGTGTTCGAGTCGCCGCGCGACGCGATCCTGTGGGACACCGGCCATCAGGCCTACATCCACAAGATCTTGACCGGGCGCGGTGATCGCTTCTCCGAGTTGCGCCAAGCCGGTGGCCTGTCGGGCTATCCGAGCCGCGAGGAGAGCGAACACGACGTCATCGAGAACAGTCACGCATCGACCGTGCTCTCCTACGCCTACGGCCTCGCGGTGGCCCGAGATGCCGGAACGGTCGACCGACGCCACGTCGTCGCCGTGATCGGTGACGGCGCGATGACCGGGGGTCTCGCCTTCGAGGCGTTGAACAACCTCGGCCACAGCCGCCGTCGGGTGATCATCGTCCTCAACGACAACGGACGCAGCTACGCGCCGACGGTGTCGAACCTGTGGGCGAACGCTCAGGCGGTCGATGAGCGCGAGAACCATCCGAGCTTTGCGAGCCGCGTCGTCGGTTCGCTCTCCAACGCGCTCACCGACATCCGCCTCAACCCCGTGTACGTGCGCCGTCAGCGCCGCCTCGAACGGTTCCTTGAACAGTTGCCCGGGGTCGGCCCGCAGGCCGAGAAGGCCCTCGAGGCGATCAAGGCGGGCGTGCGGGAGTTCCTCCAACCGCCGGCGTTCTTCGAGGCGCTCGGGGTGCGCTACGTCGGTCCGGTCGACGGTCACGACATCGCGGCCACCGAGGAGGCGCTGCGCAACGCAGAGGAACTGTCTGCCGAGGGGCCGATCGTGGTGCACGTCCTCACGCAGAAGGGTCGCGGCTACGCGCCCGCCGAGCACGACGACGAGAAGCACCTGCACGACGCACCCACGTTCGATCGCAATTCGGGTCCGCCGAGGGTTGGACCGTCGGGCTACACCCAGGCGTTTTCCGAGTCGGTGGTGAAGCTCGCCGAGAACGACCCCCGGGTGGTCGCGATCACGGCGGCGATGCCGGGTCCGACAGGGCTGTTGCCGTTCCAGGAGCGTTTCCCTGATCGCTTCTTCGATGTCGGGATCGCCGAGCAACACGCGGTGACGGCTGCGGCGGGCATGGCGATGTCGGGTCTCCGGCCGGTGGTTGCGATCTACTCGACCTTCCTGTCGAGGGCCTGGGACCAGGTCGTCTACGACGTCGCCCTCCATCGGCTCCCCGTCGTCTTCTGCCTCGACCGAGCCGGGGTGACCGGGCCCGATGGGGCGAGCCACCACGGCATGTACGACCTCGCGCTCCTCACGAAGGTGCCCGGCATGCGAGTGCTCGCTCCCTCGAGCGCGCAGGAACTCCAGCAGATGCTCTCCGATGCGGCCGATCTCGCCGAGGACGGCCCGGTGGTGATCCGGTATCCGCGCGGTGAGGCGCGCCAGATGGCCGAGTCCGAAGTCGGCACCGGTCTCTCCGCGCGCCGGCTCGCCGAGGGCGACGGCGGGATCTGCCTGCTCGCAGTCGGGCGCATGCTCGAGACCGCCGAGGAGGCCGCGGCGCTTCTCGCCGAGCGCGGACAGTCCGCCACCGTGTGGGACGTCCGTTCCTGCTCGGTGCTTGACCCCGCGATGCTCGAGGACGCGCGACGCCACGGTGTGGTGGTCACCGTCGAGGACGGCATCGCCGACGGCGGGGTTGGGGCCTCGATCATCCGCGCTCTTGGTGTCGATGGCGGTGGCCCTCGCACCGCAGCGCTCGGGCTGCCGACGTCATTCATTCCTCAGGGGAGCCCCGCTGAGATTCTCCACCGGCTCGGCCTCGACGGCGAGGGGATCGCCGCGTCCTGCCTTCGCCTCCTCGACTGACCCGCTGCCCCGTTCCAGCCGACCCCGAGGCCCGGCGGGGACTCTGTCTAGGCTCCGCTCATGGCTTCCAACGACCGCTTCGACTCCTACGAACGCCTGCGATTCGAGCGTCGGGAGCACGGCGTCGTGCTCATGACCCTGTCGAACCCAGGGAAGTTGAACGCCACCGACGGCGCGATGCACGCCGAGTTGGCTCGCGTGTTCCGCGACATCGACGCTGACCCGACCGTGCGGGTGGTCGTTGTCACCGGTGAGGGGAAAGCCTTCTCGGCGGGCGGTGACCTCGCCTGGATCGGGAACCAGATCGGCGATCATGCCCAGACGATGTCCGTGATGAAGGAGGCGGGAGACATCGTCCGCACGATGATCGACTGTGAGAAGCCGATCGT
>JAYQAE010000085.1:0-7544 GCA_038136655.1 Ilumatobacteraceae bacterium | reverse complement strand
AGGCGCTCAAGGTGCTGCTCGGGGGTGCCGAGAATGCAGAAACGGTCGATCACCTCATCGGGAACGAAGTCGGTGTGGGTGTTCCCGGCCTGCCCGTGCTGGTTGTAGTCGTAGCCCTTGCGACCCTTGATGTAGTCGGTAAGGGTGGCCGGCACGTTCGAGTCCTCGCCGTAGCGCTCGACGATGTCGGCGACGTGGTTGCCGACCATGCCGCCGAACCAGCGGGTCTGGTCGCGCATGTAGGCCATGTCGTCGCCGACATAGGCCGGGGCGGCGACGCAAATGGTGATCTCATCGGGATCGCGACCGGCTCCCTCGGCGGCGGCGCGCACCGCGTCGATGGTCCACTTGGTGATGGCCGGGTCGGCGAGCTGCAGGATGAACCCCTCGCAGGTCTCACCGATCAGGGCGAGAGCCTTCGGCCCGTAGCCAGCGCCCCACACCTCAAGTCGCGACTTCGCCGCCCAGGGCAGCGTGATGGTGGAGCCGTTGTACTCGACCTCGCGCCCGTTGGCGAGCTCGCGGATCACGTGGATCGACTCACGCATGGTGGCGAGGGTGGTCGGTCGTCCGTTGGTGACGCGCACCGCCGAGTCGCCGCGGCCGATGCCGCAGACGGTCCGGTTGCCGTACATCTCGTTGAGCGTCGCGTAAGTGCTCGCGGTGACGGTCCAGTCGCGGGTGGCTGGGTTAGTCACCATCGGACCGACGATCACGTTGCGCGTCTCGGCCAGGATCTGGCTGTAGATCACGTAGGGCTCCTCCCACAGGATGTGGGAGTCGAAGGTCCAGACGTGGCTGAAGCCGAGCGACTCGGCCCGCTTGGCGAGTTCGACGACGCGCAGGGCCGGCGGTGTGGTCTGGAGGACGACGCCGATGTCCATGATCAGCGGGTCTCCGGGAAGCCGAGGTTGATCGAGCTGGTCGACGGGTCGGGCCAGCGCGAGGTGACGACCTTGCCGCGGGTGTAGAAGTTGATGCCCTCAGGCCCGTACATGTGGGTGTCTCCGAAGAGCGAGGCCTTCCAACCGCCGAAGCTGTAGTAGCTGACCGGCACCGGGATCGGCACGTTGATGCCGACCATGCCGACCTCGATGTCGAACTGGAACTGGCGGGCGGCGCCACCGTCGCGGGTGTAGATCGCCGTGCCGTTGGCGAACGGGTTCGCGTTGATCATCGCGACGCCGTCCTCGTAGCCCTTCACCCGCACCACTGAGAGCACCGGTCCGAAGATCTCGTCGTCGTAGCACTTCATGCCGGGGGTGACGTTGTCGATGAGGGTCGGGTCGACGAAGTAGCCGGCCGAGCCGTCGGTGCGGCGGCCGTCGACGACGACAGTGGCGCCCTCATCGCCGGCTCCAGCGATGTAGCCCTCGACCTTCGAGCGGTGTTCGGCGGTGATGAGCGGGCCCATCTCGCTGGCGGAGTCGCGGCCCGGGCCGACGACGACGCCGGGGATGCGGTCGGCGAGCTTCGCGACGAGGTCGTCGGCGATGGAGTCGGCGGCGAGCACGACGCTGATGGCCATGCACCGCTCCCCCGACGAGCCGTAGGCGGCGCTGATCGCGGCGTCGGCGGCCATGTCGAGGTCGGCGTCGGCGAGCACCAGCATGTGGTTCTTCGCTCCGCCGAGGGCCTGGACCCGCTTGCCGTTGGCGGTGCCGGTCTCGTAGACGTACTTCGCGATCGGGGTGGAGCCGACGAAGCTGACGGCCTTCACCGTCGGGTGCTCGAGGAGGCGATCGACGGCGACCTTGTCGCCCTGGACCACGTTGAAGCATCCGGGGGGAAGTCCGGCCGAGGCGAGGAGTTCGGCGATGAAGAGGCTGGCCGACGGGTCCTTCTCGCTCGGCTTCAGCACGAAGGTGTTGCCGCAGGCGAGAGCGTTGGCGAACATCCACATCGGCACCATCGCCGGGAAGTTGAACGGTGTGATACCGGCCACCACGCCGAGGGGCTGGCGGATGCTGTAGACGTCGACGCCGCTGGCGGCCTGCTCGCTGTAGCCACCCTTCAGCAGGTGCGGGATACCGCAGGCGAACTCGATGTTCTCGAGTCCGCGGGCGACCTCGCCGAGGGCATCGGAGGGCACCTTGCCGTGCTCGGCGGTGAGGAAGGCCGCGATCTCTTTGCGGTTCGCGTCGACGAGCTCGCGCATGCGGAAGAGGATCTCGGCCCGCTTCGACAGGCTGGTTGCCCGCCATTCCGGCGCGGCGGCTTCGGCGGCGGCGATGGCGCGATCGACCTCGTCGACGCTGGCGAGGTCGACGGCGGCTGACTGCTCACCGGTGGCCGGGTCGTAGACGGGGGCGGAGTTGCCCGAGGTGCCCTCGACGATGCGACCGTCGATCCAGTGACTGATCCTCTTCATGTGGTCCTCCAGGGGGTTAGGTGACGTTCGGGTTGTCGCTCAGTGCAGGTAGGTGCTGAGGCCGCGCTTGACGTAGCGGCCGTGGCCGACGCTGCCGGTGAAGGTGTCGTTCTCGACGACGACGGTTCCACGGCTGAGCACCGTGTCGACCTTGCCGTCGATCTCGAACCCCTCGTAAGCGGAGTGATCCATGTTCATGTGGTGCTTGTCGTTGATGCCGATCTTGGTTCGCTTGGTCGGGTCCCACACCAAGATGTCGGCGTCCATACCGGGGGCGATCGCGCCCTTGCGGTCGAGGCCGAACATGCGCGCAGGGGTGGTGCTACAGGTCTCGACCCAGCGCTCGAGGGTGATCTCGCCGTTGACGACGCCTTGGTAGAGCAGTTCCATGCGGTGCTCGACCCCGCCGATGCCGTTGGGGATGGCCGCGAAGTTGCCGAGGCCGAGTTCCTTCTGGTCCTTCATGCAGAAGGGGCAGTGGTCGGTGGAGACGACAGCGAGCTCGTTCATCCGCAGGCCCTTCCAGAGGTCGCGGTGGTGGTGCTCGTGCTTGGTGCGCAGCGGCGTCGAGCACACCCACTTGGCCCCTTCGAAGCCGGGCTGCATGAGCTGATCCTCGAGCGAGAGGTAGAGGTATTGCGGGCAGGTCTCGGCGAAGACGTTCATGCCGGCGTGCTGGGCGGCGGCGACCTCCTCGAGGGCCTCCGATGCCGACATGTGCACGATGTAGAGCGGCACGTTGCCGGCCACCTTGGCGAGTTGGATCGCGCGGTGGGTGGCCTCGCCCTCAAGCTCGGCGGGCCGGGTGAGCGAGTGGAAGTAGGGGTCGGTCTGGCCGCGGGCGAGGGACTGGGCGACGAGCACGTCGATCGCGATGCCGTTCTCGGCGTGCATCATGATCATCGCGCCGGTCTCCGAAGCGTTCTGCATGGCGCGCAGGATCTGCCCATCGTCGGCGTAGAACACACCGGGGTAGGCCATGAACAGCTTGAAGCTGGTGACACCCTCGTTGTCGACGAGGTAGGTCATGGCCTTGAGCGAGTCCTCATCGACTCCACCGATGATCTGGTGGAAGCCGTAGTCGATGGCGCAGTTCCCGGCGGCCTTCTCGTGCCAGGCGGCGAGCGACTCGTGCACGTTCTCCCCGGTCTTTTGCACCGCGAAGTCGACGATGGTGGTGACGCCACCCCAGGCGGCGGCGATGGTGCCGGTCTCGAAGGTGTCCGAGGCGTTGGTGCCACCGAAGGGGAGTTCCATGTGGGTGTGCACGTCGATGCCGCCGGGCACGACGTACTTGCCGGTGGCGTCGATGACGCGGTCGGCGGTCACCCCGAGCGAGGCGGCCTGCCCGGGTGCGAGGATCGCGGCGACGGATTCGCCCTCGATGAGGACGTCACCGGTGGTGCGTCCGGTGGCCGAGATGATCGTCCCGCCGGAGATGAGTGTCCTTGCCATGTTGTTCCCCCCTGGTGGTGGCTACTGGTGGTGGTTCGTGACCGGTCAGCGAGCGGTGATCTCGCCGTAGGCCTCGGGGCGACGGTCGCGGTAGAACTGCCAGCCGGCGCGCACCTCGCGGATGAGGTCGAGGTCGAGGTCGCGGATGATCAGTTCGGGGTTGTGCGGGTCGCCCTTGTCGCCGACGTACTCGCCGCGCGGGTTCACGAAGTAGCTCTGGCCGTAGAAGTCGTTCTCACCGAGCGGCTCGATGCCGACCCGGTTGATCGCGCCGACGTAGTACATGTTGGCGACGGCGGCGGCCGGCTGCTCGATGCTCCAGAGGTACTCCGAGAGCCCACGGTGGGTGGCCGACGGGTTGAAGACGATCTCGGCGCCGTTGAGGCCGAGGCAGCGCCAACCCTCGGGGAAGTGGCGGTCGTAGCAGATGTAGACGCCGACCTTGCCGACGGCGGTGTCGAACACCGGATAGCCGTCGGTGCCGGGGGTGAAATAGAACTTCTCCCAGAAGCCCTTCACCTGCGGGATGTGCTGCTTGCGGTACTTGCCGAGGTAGGTGCCGTCGGCGTCGATGACGGCCGCGGTGTTATAGAAGAGGCCGGTCTGCTGGATCTCGTACATCGGGAGCACCATGACCATGCCGAGTTCCTTGGCGACCGACTGGAAGCGCTGGGTGGTCGGGCCGTCGGGGATGGCCTCGGTGTAGTCGTAGAAGGCGGCGTCCTGCACCTGGCAGAAGTAGGGGCCGTAGAAGAGCTCTTGGAAGCACATGATCTGCGCCCCCTGAGCGGCGGCCTCGCGGGCCGACTCCTCGTGCTTGTCGATCATGGACTCCTTGTCGCCGGTCCAGTCGGTCTGCAGCAGGGCGGCCCTCACAATGTTGGACATCCTCGTCTCCTTGTTCGACCCGACGCGATGCCGGGTGGTGTGTGCTCCGAGGGCAGTCGAGACCGTCCCCCGGCGGTGCCTCGGATGGTAATTCGGCCGAACCTCGCTGGACAATAGCGACTATGTACCAGTACGATCCGTCCGATGTCGGACGATCGGGACGACAACACCCACGACGACATGCACGCCGTTGTTTCCGCGGTGAGCGCCATGCTCGACAGCCCCGGCGGCAACCGCCGCGAGTCCGAGACGGTCGCCACCACCATCGGTCGGTTGGTGGCATCAGGCGAGTTGCGCCCCGGTGACCGCCTGCCAACCGTTCGCACCCTTGCCAAAGCCCTCGGCATCTCCCCCACCACCGTCAGCGAGGCTTGGCGATCGCTCTCGAGCGCTGGTGTCATCACCACGAACGGTCGGAACGGCACCAGGGTCCGCGCCAACGCCGGAGCGGGAGCGCCCACCCGTTATCGCGCCCTTGGGACCGGAGCCGATGAGTTCCGGATCGACCTCTCGAGCGGGATCCCCGACCCGACGCTGCTGCCGGACCTCGGCCGGTCGTTGGCCCGCGGGGGGCGCGCCTTTCTGACCTCTTGTTATCTCGATGATCCGGTGGGGCCCGCCCGCGGGGGGCACCTCGTGGCCACCTGGCCGTTCCCTCCCGAGTCGTTGACCGTCGTCGACGGCTGCCTCGACGCCCTCGATCGCATCTCCACCGAGATCCTGCCGTTCGGATCGGCGGTTCTCGTTGAGGAGCCGACCTTCCCTCCGCTGATCGACCTGCTCGAGCGCCTCGGGTGTGAGGTCATCGGCGTCGGCGTCGATGCTGAGGGCCCGATGCCCGCCGATCTGGTGCGGGGGCTGGAGGCGCAGCCGGTGGCGTTCTTCACCCAGCCGAGAGCGCACAACCCGACCGGCGTGTCGATCTCGGAGTCGCGGGCCAGGGTGGTCGCCGACCTGCTTCGACCGACCGAGGTGCTCCTCGTGGAGGACGACCACGCCTGGGGCATCACCACCGGGCCGGTGGAGAGCCTCGGCGATCTGCTTCCGGGACGCGTGGTGCACATCCGTGGGTTCTCCAAGAGTCACGGTCCGGATCTCCGACTCGCCGCGATCGGCGGGCCGAGCGAGGTGATCGGTCGGGTTCGAGCGCGACGGATGCTCGGCGCGGGCTGGTCGAGCCGACTTCTGCAGTTGCTGCTCCTCGACATGCTCTCCGACGACGCGGTGATCGACGCGATCGCCGAGGCCCGGACCGTCTACGCCTCCCGTCGGCGCCGGTTCCTCGAGCGGCTAGGAGCTCACGGCATCGATCTCGGCGAGGGCGACGGGCTCAACCTGTGGGTGCCGGTCGATGACGAGCAGAGCGCGCTGGTGGCCCTCGCCGCGGCGGGAGTGCGCGTCGCGCCGGGGGCTCCGTTCACCCTCGGCGGTCGGGCCGACCATGTGCGCCTCACCGTCGGCCTGCTCCCCGAAACCGAGGCCGACTGGCTCGCGGGTCTCGTGGCGAGCGCCGCGCGGGCCGGTGGGACGCCCCGGGTGTCTCGCGACCTCGGCCCGATGAGCATGTGAGCCACTGGCACGAGGAACTTCGTGACAGCACAAAGTCGGCATTGTGCGAGCGATTCAGTGATGCTTAGTCTGCGGCCATGACCACGCTCGAAGACCTCGGAATCGACGACGCCAGCCTGACCGACGAGTTGATCGCCGCCGCCTATGGCAACGACCGCCGTCACGTGTTCCACTCATGGTCGGCCCAGGGCGCTCTCAACCCGGTGGTGATCGCGGGCGCGAGTGGCTCGCGCATCTGGGACGACAAGGGAACGGTGTGGCTCGACTTCGCCAGCCAGTTGGTGAACGTCAACATCGGCCATCAACACCCCCGCATGGTGAAGGCCATCCAGCGGCAGGCGGCGCGTCTGTGCACCATCGCCCCGAGTTTCGCCAACGACGTGAGGAGCGAGGCCGCCCGGCTGATCTCCGAGCGCGCTCCCGGCGATCTCAACCGGGTGTTCTTCACCAACGGCGGTGCCGAGGCGGTGGAGAACGCGATCCGTATGGCCAAGGCGCACACCGGTCGCCTGAAGGTGCTGTCGGCCTATCGCAGTTACCACGGCAGCACGGTCGGCGCGATCTCGCTCACTGGCGAGGCGCGACGCCTCGACAACGAGCCAGGTCTGCCCGGGGTCGTCAAGTTCTTCGGTCCGTATCCGTATCGCTCACCGTTCCACTCCGCCGATGCGAGTCAGGAGTGCGAGCGCGCCCTCGGCCATCTCCGCGATGTGGTGCTCGGTGAGGGCGCCGATCGGGTCGCGGCAATCGTGCTCGAGTCGGTGGTCGGCACCAACGGCATCCTGGTCCCACCCGACGGCTACCTCGCTGGGGTTCGGGCGCTATGCGACGAGTTCGGGATCATGATGATCTGCGATGAGGTCATGGCCGGCTTCGGCCGCTGCGGTGAGTGGTTCGCCGTCAACAACTGGGGTGTCACCCCCGACCTGATCACCTTCGCCAAGGGGGTCAACTCGGGCTACGTGCCCCTCGGAGGTGTGTGCATCTCCGATGCGGTCGCCGAGACCTTCGACTCCCGCGTCTTCCAGGGTGGACTCACCTACTCGGGGCATCCGCTTGCCTGCGCGGCGGCGGTCGAGAGCATCCACATCATGGAGGACGAGGGCGTCCTCGCCCACGCCCGTCGCCTCGGCGCCGAGGTGATCGGCCCGGCGCTCGCCGACATGGCCGAGCAGCGCGGAGCGGTCGGGGAGGTGCGCGGCCTCGGCGCGTTCTGGGCTATCGAGTTGGTGGCCGACCGCGAGTCGAAGGCTCCGCGGGC
>JAYQAE010000084.1:0-7599 GCA_038136655.1 Ilumatobacteraceae bacterium | reverse complement strand
CTTCGCGCCATCGTCACGGCGGGCGGCGCCGGAATCGGACGCGCGATCGTGGATGTGCTGGCCGAGGAGGGCGCCCGAGTCATCACCTGCGACATCGACCCCGACGCGGTCGCCGAGGTCGGTGGAGTGACCGGGGTCGAGGCGCGGGTCGCCGACGTCGGCTCCACCTCAGCGATCGACGACTTCATGGAGCGGGCGCTCGGCATCCTCGGAGGCGTCGACCTGCTCGTCAACAACGCGGGGATCGCCGGCCCAGCTGGTCGCATCGAGACCCTCGACCCGGAGACGGTCACCGCCTGCCTCGACGTGAACCTCACGTCGATGGTGCGCACCACACGCCATGCCGTGCCCGCCATGGTCGCCGCCGGTTCCGGTTCCATCGTGAACATCTCGTCGACCGCGGGTCTTCACGGCTTCCCGTACCGAAGCGCCTACGCCGCCTCGAAGTGGGCAGTGATCGGACTCACCAAGACGATCGCCATGGAGGTCGGCGGGGCGGGGGTACGCGCGAACGTCATCTGCCCGGGTTCGATCTCCGGGCCTCGGATGGACGAGGTGATCCGACTGGAGGCCGCGGCGAGCGGACGTGACCAAGACGAGATCCGCAAGGGCTTCGAGCGTCAGGTGTCGATGAGATCGTTCGTGGATGCCCGAGAAATCGCGCACATGGTGGCCTTCCTCGCCTCCCCGCGCGCTTCGATGATCTCCGGACAGGTCATCTCGGTGGACGGCAACACCGAGACCATGCGAACCGACTGAGATGATTCCGCGACTGGAGGATGCCCCCCGGGTGGTGCTCGATGCGCGCGCCATCGTTTTCGACAAGGACGGGACCCTGCTCGATCTCGACTCGCGTTGGGTGGCCTTCTTCACCGGCCTGACCGACCGGGCCCTCGAGGCTGTCGGTGCGAGCGACCTTCGCCCAGGAGTGCTCTCGGCCCTCGGGGTCGGCCCGACGTCGCTGGTGCCCCACGGTGTCGCGGCGGCGGGAACCGGAGCGGATGTCCGGTCGGCGATCATCGCGAGCATCTGCGCGGCCGGGCACGATCGGTCGGCGGTCGATACTGCGGTCACCGAGGCGTACACCTCGGCGCCGATGGGTCGACTCGCCGCGCTCGGGGACCCGGTGAGCGCGCTGACTCGACTTCGCGACTCAGGCCGTCGCATCGGCGTCGCCACCGCTGACGACCGAGAGCGCACCCTCGATGATCTCGCCGGGCTCGGCGTTGCGAATCTCGTCGATCTGGTCAACTGCGGTGACGACCCGTTCTCCAAGCCGCATCCACGAGTGTTGACCGATATGGCGGAGTCCTGGGGGATCGAGGTCGGATCGATCGTCATGGTCGGTGACAGCCGCCACGATCTCGCCACCGCGCGAGCCGCCGGAGCCGGCTTCATCTCGGTCGGTTCAGCCGGTATGCCCGAGGCGGAGGCCTGGATTGAGACGGTCGATGAGATCGCTGAGGCGATTCACTCAGATGCGTCGGGGGAGTGATCGAGTCGCCGCGGCGGTGCCGGCCATTCCCGCCGCCACCACCAGGTAGAGCACCCAGATCGGCCCGAAGATGAGGACGATCGCCGCGAGTCCCGGAGTGAGCACGAAGGAGATGTCGCGGCCGACGGTGAGCACCGAGGTCATCTCGGGTCGCTCCCTTGGGCGGACCAGTCGCATGAACGGGATGTTCCCGAGAACGTCGAGCATCGCGCCACCCGTCGACACGATCAACCATGGAACGATGCCGATCGGTCGGGCGTCGCCGATGATGCCGAGCCACACGAGCGCCACCGTGGAGATGGCGAAGGCAAGCGTGATCAGACGGCGCACTCCCCACCGCAGCGAAGCTCGATAGATCAGCGGGCTGAGCAACAGCAGAGCGCTCGCCGCCGAGAGGAAAGCACCGGCGACCCACTCGTCGAGACCGGCCTCGACGACGTAGATCGGGCCGTAGATGAAGACCACGCCCCACAGCACACTGCGGGCTCCACTGATCAGGCCAGCGACTCGGAGATACCGCTGGTCGAGGAATCGTCTGATGTTCGCGACTGGACTCGGGGCCCGTCGTGTCGCGGTCGCGAGGATGGCGTTGCGGGTGAAGCGAAGCCGCCAGTGGTAGGCGAGGAGCACCACGGCGAAGAGCATCGACAGTAGAAATGGCGCGTCCTCGAAACCCGATCCCCAGAGCCAGGTGCCGATAGCGGGACCGGAGAGCCAGGCGATCGCGAGGTAGACGGCTCGGTGGCTCTCCACCTTCGGCATGGCCTGCTTGCCGATGTTGTCCATGATGTAGAGCGACATGGTGACCGCGAACACCGAGGCCTGCGCCGCTCGTAGCGCGATGGCGAGGGGGATCGACCAGGTGGGCCCGAACGCGAAGAGTGCGGAACTCAGGAAAACGAAGCCGATCGCGCCTGACACGATCCAGCGGCGAGCGAAACGACGCTCCGCAGGAGCGACGCTGAGCGTTGCGAGAATCGCGAACGCTGAGCCGATCGTGAAGTAGACCGATACCGCCAGTGTCGACCCGAGCGCTGCCAACGCGGCGATCGGCACCGTCCCGACGGTGAGCGCTCGAGTGAAGCCCTCCACCCCGGCGAGGCGCGCGATATCACGTCCGCTGTCACCCTCGGCGAAGAGCAGACCGAGGGGTTGACGGAACCTCACGGACGGACACTATTGCTCGGGGCGAGGCGAGGACGGCCTTCGGGAGGCCGCCCGAGCGGCCGTTCCGGTCGTAGTGTTCCGCCGTGCCAACAGCGCGGCCGCGATCCGCCCGCACCACCAGGTTCGGTATCGGCTGCATCCTCGCCTACGGGCTCCTCGGATGGGTCCTGAGCGGCATCGGCGCAGTGTTGCCACGGCTCCGCGAGAGCGTCGGGCAGTCGGCTGATCTCGTCGCGCTCGCCCCGGGCGCAGGCCTGCTGTTCTTCTCCGCGACCGGGCTCGCGCGGGCCCGCGCCCGACGGGTCGGGAGCGCGGCGGTGCTCCGCGAGGGGGCGGTGATGACGGTGCTCGCGATGGTGGCGCTCGTGTCCTCGGGGCGGGCACTGACCGCCTTGCCGGTCGCCGCCATTCTTGGATTGGCGTCGGCCTCGCTCATTCGAGTTCTCCCTGGCGCGATCGCTGGGGAGCATGCCGACGGGCGGATCGCGGACCGGGAGCGGGCGATCACCCGCGCGAACGCGTGGTCGAGTATCGCGAGCGTCACCGGTCCGACCTGCGTCGGTGTCGCGATCTGGATCGGGCTCGGTTGGCGGGTGGGCCTCGTCGCGGTGCCCGTGGTCGGTCTTGTTGGCTTGATGGCGACGCTCCGGACCGGGGAGTCGACGCTCGTTGCCGGAGCTCCGACTCCGACGGTTGCTCCCGGCGCCGTCGGTCGCTGGCTCGACGCTTGGACACTCCTGACCGTCGGAATCATCCTCGAGTTCGTGTTCGTGTACTTCTCGGCAACCTTCCTCGTGGAGGAAATCGGTGCCGAGGCCTCCACCGCTGCGCTCGGCACGGCCTCATTCGCCGTCGGGATGGCTGCCGGCCGGTTCTCGTCCTCGCTGATCAGGAAGTGGGCGGGACCTCGACTCAGCGTCAACCTGACACTGATCGCTCTGGGGTTCGCGGTGCTGCAAGCGGCGCCAGGACCGGGCGCGGCGATCGTCGGCGTGTCGCTCGCCGGTGTCGGCGTCGCGCTGCTCTACCCGGTCGCTGTGGGTCGGTTGCTGGAGCGGTTCCCCGGAGATGCCGATCTTGGGAGCGATCGGGCGGGGTTGGCGTCGGGGACGGCGCTGCTCGCCTCACCCGCGCTCGTCGGTGGCCTCCGGCAGGTGACCGATGTCGGAGTGGCGTTCTGGTGCGTGCCGGTGCTGCTCCTCTTGCTCGTGGTGCTCGACGCGGTCACGGTTCGCGGTGGCGCCGGGCTTGCTCGATCGGAGGCGGTCACTTAGGTTCAGGTCGTGATCGCGCCCCGCGCGTCGCGCCTCCGATCGACCCTCGCGGTCCTCCTCGCACTCGTCGCTGTCGGGTGCGCTTCGACGCGCGAGCCAACGACCGACGACACAGCGCCGGTTGAGGCGGAGTCGGGCGAGCCCATCGAGGCAACCGGCACCGTCGATACCGACCGCGCGGAGGAAGTGGTGGGCGACGCGTCTGGGGCCTCGACGGCCGACGAGGCGGTGTCCGCCGGGGAAGCCGATTCCGATGCCCCCGGCCCGGTCCAGACCGCCGAGACGAGTGAGGCCGACACGGAGCAGCGAAGTGAGCAGGATGTCGAGACCGGATCGGCGTCGGAGCCTGCGGCTCCTGCCGCTGGCTCGCCTTTGCCGAGTGCGAGCACCCCCTCCAGCACAACATCGAGCACATCATCAAGCACCACGTCGCCGACCGATCCCGCGGCGGTGGCCCCGACCCCGCCGAGCGGGAGCGACGCCGCCTTACTCCAAGCGCTCACCCTTGCCGCGGAGGGTTCGCGCTCGGGATACGACCGATCGCTCTTCTCGCACTGGCGCGACACCAACGGGAGTGGCTGCGATGCCCGTCAGGACACGCTTGACGAGCAGGTCATCGGCTTCCCGCAAGTCGACCTGTTCGATTCGTGCGTCATCGTTGAGGGCGATTGGTACTCGATCTTCGACGGGGTGAGCCATGCGGGGTCGCCCTCCGAACTCGACATCGACCACGTCATCGCTTTGGCGGAGGCCTGGGACTCGGGCGCGTCGACCTGGGACTCCGCCACCCGTCGGCGGTTCGCGAACGACCCCGCTCACCTCGTCGCTGTGACGGCGTCGAGCAACCGCTCCAAGAGTGACTCGGACCTCGCCGAGTGGCGTCCGATCCGATCGGCCTGGTGCGTGACCGCGACGATCACCGCGGAGGTGAAAGCCGCCTACGGCCTGAGCGTCGATCCGGCCGAGTACGACGCGATCGCGGAGATGCTCGCAACCTGCGGAGCCCCCGACCAGGTCACCATCGGTGTGGCCCCGGTCGGAGCGGTGCCAGTGGTCACCGCCGCGCCGACCACGTCAGCGCTACCGACGACAACGCAACCGCCCCCAGCCGCTCCCGAGGGTGAGGCCGGCGACGACGGGTCAGTGGAGGACTGCGTCGACATCAACACGGCCTCGGTCGAGTCGCTCGATGCCATCGTCCACATCGGACCCTCCCGCGCCGCCGACATCGTCGCGCTCCGACCGTTCACCTCGGTGGAGGACCTGACTCGGGTCTCGGGAATCGGTGACGCTCGACTCGCCGACATCGTCGCCGAGGGGCTCGCCTGCGTGCGGTGACGCAGCCCGCGGCCCGCTCAGTCGAACGAGCCGTGCCGGCCGGCGCCCGCTGCGAACCGGGAGGCACCTTCTCGGGTCTCACCTGATCGAACCACCTCGAGGCCGCCAGCCGTCTCGGCGGCGAGGGCCTCCGCGAAGGAAAGGTCCCACTGCTCGTACGAGGAGCGACGATCGGCGTTCATGCACAACTGCGGGAAGCCAGCGAGGGAGTCCGCGAGCTCGAGCGCGGTCGCCAGCGCCTCCCCGGGCTCGCAGAGCCGATTGGCGAGGCCCATCATGCGCGCCTCATCGCCCGACACCCCACGGCCGGTCAGGATCAGGTCGAGGGCATGGCTGTGTCCGAGCATCCGGGAGAGCCGAACCGTGCCCCCATCGATGAGCGGCACCCCCCAGCGTCGGCAATAGACGCCGAATACGGCGTCTCGGGCGGCCACGCGCAGGTCGCAGAACATCGCGAGCTCCAGCCCGCCGGCGACCGCGTGCCCCTCGACCGCGGCGATCGTCGGCTTGGAGAGCGTCATGCGTGTTGGCCCCATTGGCCCGGGGAGCGACATGTCGGCCTCGATCCGGTTGCCGTCGCCGGTGGAGATCGATTTCAGGTCGGCGCCGGCGCAGAAGGTGCCCTTCGAGCCGGTGAGGATCGCGACGCGCAGTTCGGGAGTGGACTCGAACTCCTCGAAGGCCTCGCGCAGCGCGTCGGCGGCGGGACCGTTCACGGCGTTTCGCGCATGAGGTCGGTTGATCGTGATGATGAGGATGTTCTCCCTGGTCTCGGTCATGACGGGGGAGGTGTCGTTCGCCTGCATGCGGCGAACGTACCGGTAGCCAGCGTGGGCCTCCGGCCCCGGGCTTATTGGAGCGCTCCAACGGGCTCGACACCGTGTGTAGTGTTTGTCACATGGATCACGGATTCCTGTCCGCCGCCGATCTCGACCCGGCTGATCTCATCGCCGCTGTCGACCGCTCTCTCGACGCCGCCCAGGTGCCGCTCGCCAGCGACATCGTGAGCGGTGTCCCCATCTATGACGGTGCTCTCGTCGACTCGCTTCAGCCCGGCACCGAGTCGCATCGTGACCTGCTCACCGAATGGGCGACCGTCCTCGCCGACGGAACCGGGTGCTTCGCGGTCCGGGCGGCCTATGCCGACACCACGGTCCTCGACGAGGCGGCCGAGCAGTTCTTCGCGATCATCGCCGAGGAACGAGCGGCCGGTGCCGGGGGCGGAGACCACTTCGCCAAGGCCGGAGCGAACGACCGCATCTGGAACTCACATGAGAAGTTGGCGGTGCGCGCCCCCGAGGTGTTCACCCGCTACTACGCCAACGCCACCATCGCTGCCGCGGCGACCGCCTGGCTCGGCCCGCACTACCAGCTGACCGCCCAAGTCAACGTGGTCAACCCCGGTGGGGACGCTCAGAACCCGCACCGCGACTACCACCTCGGCTTCTATCAGCCTGAGCAGACCTTCGACTTCCCGCTCCACGTGCATCGCATGTCGGCGATGCTCACCCTCCAGGGTGCCGTCGCGCACTCCGACATGCCGATCGAGTCCGGCCCAACGAAGATCCTGCCGTGGTCGCAGCAGTACCGAGCCGGATTCGCCATCGCCAAGCGACCCGAGTTCGATCAGGTCTTCGAGGAGCGATTCGTGCAGGTCGAACTCGCCAAGGGAGACGCCCTCTTCTTCAACCCCGCGCTCTTGCACGCCGCTGGGCAGAACCGCACCTCCGACGTGGTGCGCATGGCGAACCTCATGCAGATCTCCTCGGCCTTCGGTCGGGCCATGGAGTGGCGTGACACCGACGCGATGTGCCTCGCCGTCTACCCGCACCTGGCGGCTGCCGACCTGGCCCCCGCCGACGCCGCCCGCGTGGTCGCCGCGGTCGCCGAGGGCTACGCCTTCCCGACCTCGCTCGATCTCGATCCGCCGATCGGTGGTCTCGCCCCTGAATCTCAGGCCGACATCCTTCGTCGGGCCCTCGCCGAGGGATGGGCGCCCGACGTGTTCGCGAAGGCGCTCGACGAGCGGAACCTCCGCCGACCGCAGGAGCGCTGAGGCTCAGCCGCTGTCGCGGAGCATCCGTCGAAGGATCTTCCCCGACGCCGACTTCGGGATCTCGTCGACGAATTCGACGAGGCGAATCTGCTTGTAGGAGGCGACGTGCTCCCGCACGAACTCCTTGACGCCGTCCTCGTCGATCTCGCCGCCCGGGGCCCGCACCACGAAGGCCTTCGGCAACTCGCCGGCTGAATCATCGGGGATGCCGATGACCGCCACATCGAGCACCGCCGGATGGGTGATGAGGAGCGCCTCGAGCTCGGCCG
>JAYQAE010000083.1:0-7789 GCA_038136655.1 Ilumatobacteraceae bacterium | reverse complement strand
CCTGCGGGCCCATCACCGCAAGCTCCGCTGATGGCCAGGCGAAGGCGAGGTCGGCTCCGACCGACTTCGAGTTCATCACCACGTAGGCGCCGCCGTAGGCCTTGCGGGTGATCACCTGGATTCGCGGCACGGTCGCCTCACAGAAGGCGTAGAGCAGTTTGGCACCGTGGCGGATGATGCCGTCGTGCTCCTGGTTGACCCCGGGAAGGAAGCCCGGGACGTCGACGAAGACGACCAACGGGATGTTGAAGGCGTCGCAGGTGCGCACGAATCGCGCGGCCTTCTCGGAGGACTCGATGTCGAGCACTCCCGCGAAACTCATCGGCTGGTTGCCGACGATGCCGACCGTCTGACCATCGAGCCGTGAGAACCCGCAGATCACTGATTTCGCCCAGTGAGGGAAGTACTCCATGAACTCGCCGTCGTCGACAACCGAGCGGATGACCTCCTGCATGTCATAGGGCTGGTTCGGGCTGTCCGGCAACAGATCATCGAGTTCCGGACACTCGCGGTCGGGGTCATCGGTCTGCTCGCCGGCTGGTGGGTGCTCCATGTTGTTGGCCGGTAGGAACGACAGCAAGTACTTCACCTCGTCGAGACACGCCTGCTCGTCGTCGCTAACAAAGGTGGCAACCCCCGATTTCGAGGCGTGGCTCATCGCGCCGCCCAGTTCCTCGAGGGTCACGTCGGCTCCGGTGACGGTCTTCACCACGTCGGGGCCGGTGATGAACATGTGTGACGACTCCCGCACCATGAAGATGAAGTCGGTCATGGCCGGCGAGTAGACGGCGCCTCCGGCGCAGGGTCCGAGGATGACGGAGATCTGCGGGATGACACCGGACGACTTGACGTTGCGGTGGAAGATGCCGCCGTAGGAGGCGAGGGACACGACGCCCTCCTGGATGCGCGCTCCGGCGCCATCGTTGAGACCGATCATCGGCGCGCCGGTGCGTAGCGCCAGGTCCATGACTTTGTGGATCTTCTCCGCGAAGACCTCACCGAGGGCCCCACCGAACACGGTGAAGTCTTGGCTGAAGACGAACACCTTGCGACCGTCGATGGTCCCCCAGCCGGTGATGACTCCGTCGGTGTAGGGATGCTCGTCAAGCCCGGCTGCGTGGGCGCGATGCCGAGCCAGCATGTCGAGTTCGTGGAAACTGCCCTCGTCGAGCAGGTAGTCGATGCGCTCGCGGGCGAGCATCTTGCCCTTGGAGTGTTGGCGCTCGACGGCCCGTTCGCTGCCGGCGTTGAGGGCCGCTTCGCGGCGCTCTCTCAACTCGTCGAGTCTGGCGCGCATCGTGCTCACCGAAGCGACGCTAGTTGGTCGCCGGATGCCCCGGGTGGGTCGCGCTTAGGGGGCGGTCGTGTCGGGTGTTGGCTCCTCACCGGAGCCATCAAGCGCGTTGGTCGTCGGCACGATGGTCGAACCGGTCGTCCCGACGATGCTGGTCGGGACCGCGGGCACCGTGGTCGACGAGGTCGGCGTGGAACCGTCCGCTTCGTAGATCATGACGGCTCCGTTCGCCACGGCGGTGAGCCCCGTCTCGAACGAGACGGTCACCGTGACCGTCCAGGTGCCCGCCACGTCGAACGGGAGGCCGGTTCCGAGCGGGAGTCGGGCGACGCCCCGGCCGGACAGCGGGATGTCCTGGATCGTGCCCCGCCCGTAGCTACCGATCTCGGGATCGAACTCGACGACGAGATCGGTGATCGGTGCGGGCGTCTCCACGACAACGACCTCGAGCCCGTTGAGTCCGACTCCTGACGGGTCGAGCGACACCTCAGCGATGAAGCCCGACGTGGCGTCCTCGATCGGTACCGTCACCGCGTAGGTCATCTCAGGGATCAACGACACCTTGGGAGGGTTCATCGAGAGCAGCCAGCCGCTGAAGGCGAGGACGACCACACCGATGAGCGCCTCGATTCCGAACGTGCGTCGGAATCGCTCGGCGTGCGCCACCGACATCGTCTCGCGTCGGGCGAGTTTGCTGTTGATCACCGACCTCGCTCCGATGGCCACGAAGGCCATGGCAATCACGGCGATCGACTTGACGACGACGACCCGTCCGTACGAGCTGTTGAGCACGGCACCGCCGACCAAGCGATACGTCTGCGCCAATCCGCTGATGACCGCGACCACGAGCGCGGTGGTGGCCAGCTGGGTGTAGTTGCGGGTCGCCTTCACCAGGTCGGCCGGGCCGGGACCCGCGAGCACGACTCGTCCGACGAGCACCGCGCCGCCGAACCAGATGCCGACGGACGCGATGTGAATGAGGTCGATCACGACGCCGAGGGCGACGAGATCACCTTCGAGGCGCGAGAAAGCCATCGTCGCGGCAGCAGCGGTCGGAAGGGTGATGGCGAACGCCTGTGAACCCGGTTCGTTGATGCGCTCCGGATACACGGCGATCCAGAGGCAGCCGGCCACCAGCACGAGGCGGGCCACAGCAGCTCGACCCGGCCATCCCGATTGGAAGAGGTCCATCCACGAGAACGGGCTGAGAGCGGCCCCGAAGGAGTTGGCGGTGAAATCGGCGGTGAGCGCGGCGACGTACAGCACCGTGCCAATGAGGGCGACCGTCCAGGTCGCGATCATGAAGCGCTGGGTGACGGTGTAGAGCGGTCCCTCTGGCCAGATCAGGGCGATCATGACCGCGGAGCCGAAGAGGATGAGCACGGCGACACCAGAGATGAGCCGGCCGAGCCAGACGGCACCACCCGTCGACCCGGTGGAGCGGACCGCATCGACTTCGGCGGTCGACACCGGCACGGCCGGGACCGTGATGTTCGTCGCCTGCTCGGCGGAGTTCCCGGCGACCACTGAGTCGGCCGCGACCGAGAAGGCGATGAGATCGGTGGCGATCGGTTGGTTGAGATCGTCGCGGAGGAGCCAGGTGATCGTGCAGGCTCCCTTCGGGAACGGGGAGAGCACCTCGACGGTGAAGGTGACGTCATCGTCGGCCAGTTGGGGTATGCCGGTGCTCTGCGGTTGGGCGGGGACACCGCAGCCGACCGCCACCGTGAAGGACTCATCAGCGTCGACCGGCTGCTGGAAGGCGAAGGTCATGAACGCCGGAGAGGTGCCGAGCGTCGCCCCATCGGAGGGGCTCGAGGCCGCGAGTTCGTTCGACCCGCTCTGAGCGGACGCCGGTGATGCAGGGGCGACGAGCGCGATACCTAACGCCGCGGCCACGCCGAGCAAGCGGGCCACAAGACCGAGTTGACCGCGCGTTCGACCTCTCCGAGAGGGCGACTCGACGGCGGTGGCGATCACGCACCAACGGTAGTCATGGCTCCGTCACGGGGACCGGCATCCCGTCGGGCGAGGCGGACACCTCCGACCTAGTGTGGGCGGATGGCCACCCAGTCGCTCTACCGCCGCTACCGGCCGCGACGGTTCGCCGAGCTGAAGGGCCAAGAGCACGTCGTGCGCGCGCTCCGCGAGGCGGTCCGCACTGGTCGCGAGGGGCAGGCCTATCTCTTCAGCGGCCCACGGGGCACGGGCAAGACGACCACGGCTCGCATCCTGGCGAAGGTGCTGAACTGCACCGCCCCCGTAGATGGGGAGCCGTGCTGCGAGTGCGAATCCTGCCTCTCGGTGGAGAAGGGCACGAGTTACGACGTCCACGAGCTCGATGCCGCGTCCAACAACTCGGTCGAGGATGTCCGCAGCCTGATCGACAAGGTGTCCCTCGCCACGCCCGGTCGACACAAGGTGTACATCCTCGACGAGGTTCACATGCTCGGCCCGGGGGCGTCCGCAGCGCTCCTGAAGGTGCTGGAAGAGCCGCCGCCCCACGTGGTGTTCGTGCTCGCCACCACCGACCCCCAGCGGCTCAAGGACACGATCCGCTCGCGCACCCAGCACCTCCAGTTCCACCTGTTGCCGTCCGACACGTTGGCGGAGCATCTGCGTTGGGTCGCCGATGACGCGGGAATCGACATCGATCCCTCGGTGATCGATGCGGCGCTGGAGCAGGGCGGCGGCTCGGCCCGCGATTCCCTCTCCGCCCTCGAGTTGCTCGCCGCGACTGGCGGCGATGTCTCCGACCACATCGACCTCGACGAGTTCGTCGCGGCGTTCACCGACTCCGACACCGGGCGAGCGCTCGCCGCGGTCGCGCACGCCGTCTCGATGGGGCACGACCCCCGAACCCTCACCGAGCACCTCCTGCGACACCTTCGGAATCTGTTCCTGTCGCTCATGGCCCCCGAACTCGTACAGGTGCGTCACGATCGTCTCGACGAGTTGGCCTCACTCGCCCGCGGGCTCGGCGCGGCTGGGCTCGTCCGTTCCATGGAGCGCCTCGGTCAAGCCTTGGTCGAGATGCGGTTCGCCCCCGATCCACGGATCATGCTGGAGATCTCGCTGGTGCAGCTGACCCGCGACGACTCCGGCGATGACACCGGAGCGCTGCTGGCGCGGCTCGAACGTCTCGAGCGGACGGTTCGCGAAGGACCACCTCGCGCCGCCGAGCCGGCAGCACCGGTCGATCCGGACACCGGCAAAGCCGTCCTTGGCGGCCGCGCAAGGCGATCAGCCGACTCGAAGACGGCCCCGAAGGCCCCGACGTCGGCCACCAACGAAGCAGCCACCTCGGTCACCGCTGCCGAGGCGCCGTCACCCGCGAACGACTCCGAGACAGCGACGTCGACCACGGAGCCGGCGCCCACAACCTCGGCCTCGCCACTCGATCTGCGCCGCGTGATCGAAGTGTGGGACTCGAGCGTTCGCGCTGGCCTCAAGCCGCTCGTCCGCGCGCTGTTCTCCGCCGGAGAGTTCGTCGCGTTCGACCCCCCGTCGGTCGCGCGTTTCCGCGCCCCCAACCCCGCGCACGGCGCGCGCTGCGCAGCCCACCTCAGCGAGGTCGCCGCTGCTCTCGCGCGAGCGCTCGGCACCGAGGTGACCGTCGTCCTCGATGACGCACCCGAGACGCCAACGATCACCGACTCACCGGCCGACGACACGACGGAGGAGCCGGTCGACCCGACAGAGCTGGTCGATGTGCCACCCTCCGACGTCCCCACCGCTGTCGACTCCATCACGCGGGCATTCCCGGGCGCCCAGGTCGTGGAGAGGACCGACTGATGGCGGGTGTCTACACCCCTCCCGTGCAGACCCTCATCGACGAACTCGGTCGGCTGCCCGGTGTCGGACCGAAGTCGGCGCAGCGGATCGCGTTCCACCTGCTCAAGATTCCGGCCGCCGATGTCGAACGGCTCGCATCCGCGATCCATGAGGCGAAGGAGCGGGTTCGGTTCTGCGAACGATGCTTCAACGTGGCCGAGGCGACCCTCTGCCCGATCTGCGCTGACGATCGGCGCGACGCGACCATCCTGTGCGTGGTCGAGGAGTCCCGCGACATTGTTGCGTTGGAGCGCACCGGCGAGTTCCGCGGTCGCTACCACGTGCTCCTCGGATGCATGAATCCCCTCGAGGGGATCGGCCCCGAGCAACTCAAGATTCGAGAACTCGTCGACCGTCTTCGCGACGAACCGGTCGAGGAGATCGTGATCTGCACCAACCCCAACACCGAGGGCGAGGTGACGGCGATGTACCTCGCGCGACTCCTCACCCCGCTCGGGCTCCGAGTGACCCGCCTAGCGAGCGGCCTTCCCGTTGGCGGCGATCTGGAATACGCCGACGAACTGACCCTCGGCCGAGCTTTCGAGGGTCGTCGAGCCGTCGAGTCCTGACGAAGCCGTCGCGCTTCAGCGGTCGCTGATCAGCCGGCGATTCAGAGCGTGCGCACGATCAGGGCGTCCCCCTGGCCGCCACCGCCACACAGCGCGGCCGCACCGACTCCTCCGCCCCGACGACGAAGTTCGTGCAACAAGGTGAGCGCGAGGCGGTTACCGCTCATTCCGATGGGGTGACCGAGAGCGATCGCACCGCCGTTGACGTTGACCTTCTCCGGGCTGAGGCCGAGGTCGGCGGTCGACGCGATGCCGACCGCGGCGAAAGCCTCGTTGATCTCCACCAGATCGAGATCGTCAACGCGGAGATCGGTGCGAGCGAGGGCGGCGCGGATGGCGTTTGAGGGCTGCAGAAGCAACGACGGATTGTCGGGACCGGCCACCATGCCGAACGAGACGAACTCTCCGAGGCTCTCGACCCCTCGACGGTCGGCCTCCGCCGCGCTCATGAGGACGAGCGCGGATCCGCCGTCGGAGATTTGGGAGGCGTTCCCGGCGGTGATCGTCCCCGATGGGTCGAAAGCCGGCCGCAGCCCGCCGAGGCTGTCGGCCGTCGTGTCAGCCCGGATCCCCTCATCCTCGGCCACCACCACCGCGTCTCCGCGGCGCTGCGGCACCGAGACCGGCGCGATCTCGTCGGCGAGGCGGCCATTCTTCGTGGCGTCGGCGGCTCGCTCGTGCGAGGAGGCGGCGAACTCATCCTGGGCGGCGCGGCTGATGGCACCCGCCGTGTAGCGCTCGGTGCCGGTGCCCATCAGGCAAGCATCGAAGGCGCACCACAGGCCGTCGTGAACGATCGCATCTCGCAGTTCCGAGTCGCCGTAGCGGATGCCAGATCGAGCGGCCGGAAGCAGGTGGGGCGCGTTGGTCATCGACTCCATGCCGCCGGCCACGACGATGTCGGCATCACCCTAGGCAATCATATGGTTGGCGAGGTATACGGCATTGAGACCCGAGAGGCAGACCTTGTTGACGTTGACCGAGGGAACGCTCATCGGGATTCCCGCTTTGGCGGCGGCCTGCCGGGCAGGCACCTGGCCCTGGCCGGCCATGAGCACCTGTCCCATGATCACATGGTCGACATCGACGGGGTCGACGCCGGCGCGCTCCAAGGCGGCGGCGATGGCAGCAGCGCCGAGGTCGGCGGCCGACAGTGAGCTGAACGCACCGCTCAGCTTGCCGATCGGGGTGCGGGCTCCGGCGACGATTCGCGTGGTCATGGAAGAACCGTAGTGGTCTCCGCCACCGCCGTCGCCCTCGGGGGCTCCACCTCGCACGGCGAAGTTACCGATTGGTACGGTCCCGTCATGACGACCACAGCCATCCGTGACGCCGTCCTCTCCGGCGCCTCTGGCGAGGACCTCGCCAACCTTCCCATTCCCGAGTCGTACCGCGCGTCGTTCGTCCGTCGGGACGAGGTCGACATGTTCGAGGGCGTCCCCTCCGAGGACAAAGACCCGCGGCTCGCGCTGCACGTCGACGAGGTCGCCACTCCGGAACTGGCCCCCGATGAGGTGTATCTCGCCGTGATGGCCTCCTCGATCAACTTCAACACGGTGTGGTCGTCGATCTTCGAACCACTGCCCACTTTCGGATTCCTCGACCGCCTCGCCCGCGAGTCGGAGTGGTCGGCCCGGCATCGTCGCGACGAGCACATCCTCGGCTCCGACGCATCGGGTGTCGTGCTCCGGGTTGGCTCGGCGGTGCGGAACTGGAAACCGGGCGATCGAGTCACCGTGCACTGCAACCACGTCGACGATCAGGATCCTTCCGCCCACGACGATTCCATGCTGGCGAACAACCAGCGGATCTGGGGGTTCGAGACGAACTTCGGTGGACTCGCCGACATCGCGGTCGTCAAGGCCAATCAGTTGATGCCGAAGCCCACCCATCTCACCTGGGAGGAGGCGGCGGTGAACGCGCTCTGCAACTCGACCTCCTACCGGATGCTGGTGAGCGACAACGGAGCTCGAATGAAGCAGGGCGACTCGGTGCTCATCTGGGGCGCGACCGGAGGGATCGGCGGTTACGCGGTCCAATACGTGCTGAACGGCGGCGGCACACCGATCGGTGTGGTCTCGTCGCCCGAGCG
>JAYQAE010000082.1:0-7824 GCA_038136655.1 Ilumatobacteraceae bacterium | reverse complement strand
GAGGGCGAGTCCGCCCTCGCTCAGGTCGTGACAGGCGGCCACCTCCCCGGCGAGGATCGCCGCGTGAAGCGCCCGGTAGCGCTGCGGAGCCGCCGCGTCAGGGGCTGGCGCACACCCGATTTCGCCCCGGTGGGGTCGGATCATGTCGAGATGACTGCCGGCGAACTCGGCTCGGGTGCTCCCGAGCAGCACCAGGGCATCGCCTGGGGTTCGGAGCCTCGGGGTGATCGTCCGCTCGACGTCGGGGACGTGGGCGACCGCGGTGATGACCAAGGTGGGTGGAACGGCGTGACGACTGCCGTCGCTCGCTGTGTACTCGTTATTGAGCGAATCCTTCCCCGACACGAACGGCGCGGCGAAGGCCCGCGATGCAGCGACGCATCCGTCGACCGAGGCGACAAGATCGCCCATCGTGGAGCGTCGTCTCGGGTCACCGAAGGAGAAGTTGTCGAGCAGGGAGATGCGATCCGGATCGGCGCCCACCGCGACCACATTTCGGATCGCCTCGTCGACCACACCCCAGCCCATCCGCTCCGGATCGGCGAGGCCGTGCCAGGGGTTCACGCCGATACCGATTGCGATTCCGTGACCATCGCGGGGCTCGGCGAGCACCACCCCGTCGGCGGGGGCGTCCCGCTCCACCCCGGTGATCGGCCGCACGAGGGTCGTGCCGCGGATCTCGTGGTCGTAGCGATGGATGATGTCGGCTCTCGACCGCAGGTTGGGATGCGCGAGCAACTCGAGGAGGGCGGCAGCGGGATCGTCGACGCGTCGCGCAACCTCGCTGCGAACCGGGCGCGGCAGGTCGGCCGGCAGGCGCCGCTGCGGCCGACCATCGTGAAGGAATCGGGTGTCGAGATCGACCACGGTCTCCCCGGCGCAGCGCACCACCAGGCGGCCCGTTCCGGTGAACTCTCCGATGTCGGAGAACTCGACACCGAAGCGATCGCACCGCTCTCGCATCGATGCGATCTGGGCGGGGGCAACGGCGATCACCATCCGCTCCTGCGCCTCCGACAGCCAAATCTCCCAGGGTTCGAGACCGGCGTATTTGAGTGGCACCCGGTCGAGGTCGACGTCGGCCCCGATGTCCTCGGCCATCTCGCCGACCGCGCTGGACAGGCCACCGGCTCCGCAGTCGGTGATGGCGGTGAACAGGTCCTCCGCTCCGACCAGCGCGTCGATGAGCAGCTTCTCGGTGATCGGATCGCCGATCTGCACGCTCGCGCCCGCGACCTCGCCGGTGGTCGCGTCCATCGTCGCCGAAGAGAACGTCGCTCCGCGGATCCCGTCGCGACCCGTTCTGCCGCCGAGCACGATCACCCGATCACCTGGATAGGGGCCGTCGTGGGAGTTCCATCCCTCGGCGGTCCCGATGCAGCCAGCGAACACGAGGGGATTGGTGGTGTAGGCGGGGTCGTAAAGCACGGCCCCAGCGACCGTTGGCAGCCCGATCTTGTTGCCGTAGTCGGCGACTCCATCGACGACACCCTCAGAGATGCGCAGCGGATGGAGCGCGCCCTCAGGGATCGCCTCGAGATCGAGGTCCCGGGGTCCGAAGCAGAGGATGTCGGTGACGGCGATCGGGCGGTGAGCGATACCGAGCACATCGCGGATGACGCCGCCAACCCCGGTGTTGGCGCCGCCGAATGGCTCGATCGCCGAGGGGTGGTTGTGGGTCTCGGCCTTGAGGGCGATGGTGGTCCCCGCCACGTACTCGACGACCCCGGCGTTGCCGACGAAGGCGGATCGCACGAACGGCGCGTCGATCTCCTCGGTGCAGTCGCGTAGCTGACGCAACAGGGGCCCGCGCTCACCGTTCTCGGTGTCGATGACCGCTCGGAAGGACTTATGCGCGCAGTGCTCACTCCAGGTCTGGGCGAGGGTCTCGAGTTCGACGTCGGTTGGCTCTCGACCCTCGGCGGTGAAATGCGCTCGGATAACCGAAAGCTCCTCAGGGTCGAGAGCGAGGCCCCGCTCCACCGAGAGGGCAGCCAGATCGTCGTCGCTCAGCGAGGTGACGGCGATCCGTTCGGCTGGGTGCCGCAGATCGTCGGGCGGGCTGAGTGGTGGATCCGCCGGTCCGAAGGTCCACGTCTCGACCACCGGGTTGGCGACGACTCGCTCCACGAAGCGGCGAGCGACCTCGTCGGAGGTGTCAGCGGCGAACGTGATGCGACGGCCTGTGACCGCGGCCTCCACCTCGATGCCGAGGGTGCGCGCGGCGACGAGCACGGCGGCGGCCTCGGCATCGGTGACACCTGGCAGCGGGGTCACCTCGACTCCATGATCGCTGGGAGTGTCCCAGGTGCCGTTCTGCAGCAGTGGGTCGACGAGCAGGTCGGTCAGGCGAGCCCGCCCAACCTCGTCGAGCGCGGCTCGGAGGTGGATCACGTCGGATACGCCGAGACCGTCGGGAACGATGATCCCGAGCTGCTCGCCGGCCGCCTGCAGGGCCTGTGTCCTCGGGTCTCGGGCGACTGCCGTGATCGTCAACCGGAGCGAGGGAGGCACTGCCTCGACCTTAGGCGACCGACCCTGTCGCTCAGGCTCGGTTGAACGAATAGTCCACGGCATTTCGCTGGGTCACCCCGGGGTCGGCGCGGTGGTCGCTCTGGCAGGATGACGGGGTGATCGACCGTCGCCGGCGCACCGTCGTGGTGGGCGCAGGGGTGGCCGGATGCGCGCTCGCCTCAAGGATCTCGCGCACCGACGAGGTGGTGCTGATCGAAGCCGGGCCGAGGGTCGGTGGGGCAGAGGTTCCCGTCGACGTCCACGCCGCCCTCACCACGCCGGGACTCAGGTGGCCCGGAGTCTCAGCGCGCCGGGTCGCCGGCGGGCCGATGGTCGAGTATCCGATGGCGCGCGGGGTCGGCGGCGGAAGCCTGGTGAACGGGCTCGTCGTCGACCGCGCGGTCGAACCCCTCGTGGCCGAGGAGGTGGCGTTCTCCGAGTTCGGCCCGGTCGATCGGGCTCTCGTCGCCGGTCTCGGGGCCCGACCCGTACGCCTCAGCCGGCGAAGCGGAGCGCGGTTCGCGGCCTCCGAGGCGGACCTCGGCCGAGTTGACCTGCGCGCCGGGGCCCTCGTCCGGGGCGTCGTGACGGAGGAGAGCCGGGTGGCGGGTGTCGAGATCGACAGCGACGGAGGGGGCACCGTCGTCGAAGCCGACCGCGTGGTGCTCGCCGCGGGGGCTTTCGGCTCACCCCGGCTCCTGCAGGCGGCCCGGCTCGGCGGGCCGACGGTCGGATTCGGGTTGCAGGATCATCCGTCGGTCGTGGTGCCGCTCGCCGGCACCGGCGCATTCGACGGGCTGGTAAGCGGTGCGGTCGCTCGGTTCAACGGCGTCGAAGTGCTCGCCCTCAACCGACTCCCCGACGGTCAATCGGGGATCGCGGTGGCCCTGCTCGACCCCGCATCTCGCGGCCGAGTCACCGCCGACGAGATCGATCTCAACCTGCTCGACGATGACACCGACGACCTCGCGCGGCTCACGGCCGGAGTCATGTTGGTGCTCGATCGGCTCGGCGACGCGCTTCGCGCCGAGGGACTCGCCGTTGGTGACGCGGTCCCGCCGCGCGGCGATCCGGCGGCAGTGAGCGAATGGGTGTGGTCCGAGGTGGCGAACTCGGCGCCGGCGTATACCCACGCCGCTGCCTCCTGCTCGGTCGGTGTCGTCGATGCACGTCACCGGGTGGGTGGCGTCGAGGGACTGTTCGTCGTCGACGCATCGACGCTCCCGGCGGTGCCGACCGGGTCGTCGATGACCGCGATCATCGAACAGGTTGAACTCGTCGCCCGACGGTGGTCGTCGCGTTAGGAAGCCCGGGCAACCCGTCGCCGGACGGAGAGCCGAATGGCGAGCACCCAACCGACCAACGCGGCAGCAGCAAAGATGAACCACTGCACTGCATACGACAGGTGAGAGCCCTCGCTCAGATCGGGACGCACCACCGGTTGTGGGAGGTCGTCGGCCTCCGCCGGAGAGGACGAGACCAACTCGAGGTAAACCGGCAGGAGGTCGTCGAATTGTTTCGACAGCCGAACGAGATCGAGACGCTGCACCTCGGTGAGCGTCCCTTCGGATGGATCGCGCGCTCCAACCGCGCCGCGCTCCTCGCTCGGACGGAGCCGACCGAGCAACTCCACCCGGGGCCCAGGCAAGGCCGGATCGTCGATACCGAGGGGGACGAATCCTCGGTTGACGAGCACAACCCGACCGTCATCGAGACGGAGCGGTGCCACGAGGTTGTCGCCCGCGCGTCCGTACTGCGACCGGTTCACCACCCGAAGCGAGGCGCTCTCCTCGTAAGTACCCGACACCGTCACCGGCCGCCACACGATGCCTGACTCATCAGCGGCGACGACACCGCTCTCGTCGGCGCGCCACACCGGGTCGACGAGTCGGTCGAGCGCGACCGGAGAGGCGTCGTAGGCCGCTTCGACCTCGGCGTTGAAATCGCGTCGCTCGTCGAGTCGGCGCAGCTGCCAGAACCCGAGGTTGACCATGGCGATCACCCCGACCACGACCAGCAGATGGAAGGCGAGCCACCGGGGGGAGAGCAGGAACCGGGGCACACCGAGACGGTATCGGTGGCGCACGAGTCGGCGTCGGGCCGAGCGCCTGCGAGGATGGCCTGATGAGCGGTGTTGAACTGCCCGACTTCCACATACCTCACGCCGAGAAGATCGAGTGGATGATCGAGACCAACGGTTGGGCGCTCGAAGCCGTCGCGCCGCGCTCCGACCTCGATCCGCCGGTACCCGCCCACGCCTACACCATCGGGCTGCCGTCAACCGTCGGCTTCCCCGAGATCGCGCTCTACGGCCTCACCCCAGCCGCAGCGAACGGGCTGCTCTCGATGGTGGTCGACGCGCTCCGGGGCGGCACCGACATCACCGTCGGCGACGAGCTCATCGGCCTGCTCGACAACGGACTCCGCTGCCGATTCGCGCCGGTCGCCATCGAGGAGGCGACGGCCCGGTTCCCAACGGCGGTCGCGTGGTATCGAGGCGAACTCCCCGATGTGGTGCAGCTCCTGTACCCCGATCGAAACGGGTTCATGCCCTACGAAACGGGCTTCGACCAGCGGATGCGGCTCGCGCAGCCGGTCATCGGCGACCTCTGATGGCCGTTCCCCGTCCCGTCCTCGTGTTCGATGGCGACTGCGGGTTCTGCACCACCTCGGCCGGCCTCGCCGATCGGTGGCTGCGAATTCCGACTGTCGCTCCTTGGCAACGGCTCGATCTCGACGCCCTCGGCCTCGACGAGCAACGATGCTCGGAGGCCCTTCAATGGGTCGGTGTGGACGGTGAGGTGCTCTCCGCCGAGCGCGCCGTCATCGCCGCGCTCAGGCATCGCGGTGGTCCGTTCATCGTGCCGGCGTGGGCGCTCTCGGCGGTTCGGCCGCTCGCTGGTGTCGCCTACCGGCTCATCGCGCGCAACCGTCACCGGCTACCCGGCGGAACGCCGGCCTGCAAGCTCTGAGATCTCGACGCGTCGCGGTTCAGGACGCGGCGATCGGAGCCCGGTCGCGGTACTCAGCCCACTCCCACTCGCAGCCGTGCTGGTCGAGCAACTCGAGGAACGGCTCGCTCGGCAACGCCTCGGGGCCAACCACGCCAGGTCGACGCCAGACACCGGTTCCCATCAACTCGATAGCCACCGCCGGCATCACCGCGGTCTGCCAGACAACGGCCTGATGACCGAACTCGCGCATCGACCAGGCGTTGTCGACCAGGTGATACACGTAGACCTCGCGTGGATCGCCCTCGGGGGAGAGGCCACTCACCCAGGTGCCCGCGCAGGTTCGGCCGGTCATGTGCTCACCGAGGGTCGCCGGATCGGGAAGGGCGGCGGCGACCACATCGCGCGGTGAGACCCGCACCCCACGAACCTCGACCGGCTCGGTGGAGACGAGATCGAGTTTGTCGAGGGTCTTCAACACCTGGATGAAGTCGCGACCAAGGCCGTACTTGAACGTGACCCGCTCCACATCGATCCACCGCGGAATGAGGATCACCTCCTCGTGCTCGACATTCACGCACTGGATCGGCCCGATGCCCTCGGGGAAGGTGAACATCTCGGGCTCGCTAAACGGCTCGGTGGTGAACCATCCGCGATCACGCTCGTAGATCACCGGGGGGTTCAGGCACTCCTCGATCGTCGTCCAGATGGAGAACGTCGGGGCGAAGTCGTAGCCCTCGACCACCAGGTCGGCGCCGTCACGCACCCCGATCTCGTCGATCCGCGAGAAGAGGTGATCTGCCGCGTATCGAGCCGCGACGTCCGAGAAGCCTGGCTCGACACCCATGCCGACGAGGGCCATGAGCCCACGGTTCTTCCAAGCCGGGGATTGAGCGAACTGCGCGTCGCCGAGACGACGACCGACTTTCGAGTACGGCTCGGTTGGGTGAGGGACCGAGGTGTTCATCGCCATGTCGACGTAGTGACAGCCGGCTTCGAAGGCCGCTTCGAAAATCGACGGGTTGAGCCACGGGTCGCAGGCGTTCAACACGACATCGGCCCGAGCCTCGCGAGCGAGGGCGGCGACGGCCGATGAATCGGAGGCATCCACTTGGGCAGCGCGGATGCGGGCGCCGTCATCGTTGCCTTCGGCGGTGTCGACCGCGGCCTCGGCTCGCTCAAGATCGATATCGGCCACGGTGATGTGCTCGTAGGCCTCCCGACGCGAGGCGATCGCCACAAACGCCGAACCGACCCCGCCGGAACCGACCACGAGAACTCGCATGCGGTCAAGGTACACAGCGGCCGATCAGCCAACTACCGTCGGCGTATGCGGCCGGAACGCCCCCTCGCGGAACGCCTCGCCGGCAGCGCGCCGGTGCTCATGCCCGGAGTGTGGGACCCGCTGTCGGCGCTGCTTGCGGTGCAGTCGGGTTTCGACACCCTTTTCGTGTCGGGATTCGCGGTGTCGGCATCCCTGCTCGGCGAACCCGACCACGGAATCCTCTCCCAGCGAGAAATGGCCGAGGTGGCGGCGCGCATCGGCGCTCGACTTAACCGAATCGAGGCTCCGGTCGATCTGATCGTCGACGCCGACACCGGATACGGCGACGCCAGCGACATCCGCCGGACGGTCGAGTTGTGGGAGACCGCCGGGGCCACCGGACTCTTCCTCGAGGACCAGGTGTGGCCGAAGCGCTGCGGTCACATGGAGGGTAAGCAGGTGGTGAGCACCGGCGAGTGGCTCGACCGACTTGGTGTCGTCTTGGAGCATCGCGAGCGACTCTTCGTGTGCGCCAGAACCGACGCCCGGGCGCCGCTCGGACTCCACGAGGCGATCGAGCGGGGCCGAGCGGCTCGCGACCTCGGCGTTGACGCGGTGTTCGTTGAGGCGCCGCAGTCGATCGACGAGCTCCGGGCCATCGCCGAAGGCATCGCAGATGTGCCGCTCGTCGCGAACATGGTTGAGGGTGGCCGCACCCCGCTGCTCATTCCCGATGAACTCGCCGATCTCGGGTTCTCGCTCATCGTGTCGCCGCTCTCCGGCCTCCTCGCCGTGTCAGCGGCGCTCTCGGCCTCGTTCGACCACCTCAGTGGGGAGGGCACACTGCGTAATCGCCTCGACGCGTTGACCGGATTCGACGAGTTCGTCGACCTCGTCACCGACACCCCCGGTGCGTGAGGCGCTCCGAGCCGCTACTCTCAGCGCAGTATCTCGAGTGGTCCGGAGACGGGCCCGGCAACCTGGGTTCGCCCCCAAGGTGCCTGCACGGAGACGTGCGATGCGGTCGGAACACCGGCAAACCGGCGAACCGACCGCTCGGGATGCGACAGCAGGAGAGACGGGAGGTGACATGGA
>JAYQAE010000081.1:0-7947 GCA_038136655.1 Ilumatobacteraceae bacterium | reverse complement strand
CACTTCCACCCGCTCGTGATCTACCGCCACCAGGTGCTCAAGCAGGCCGATGTCGTGCTCGCCATGTTCCTGCGAAGCGAGCACTTCGACCTCGACACCAAGCGGCGCAACTTCGACTACTACGACCCGATCACGACCGGCGACTCATCTCTGTCGGCCTGTGTGCAATCGATCATGGCGGCCACCGTCGGTCACCCAGAACTCGCTCACCGGTATTTCGCGGAGTCGCTCACGCTCGACTTGGTCGACTCCCACGGGAACAGCGCCGACGGTGTGCACGTGGCCAACGCCGGCGGTGTGTGGGCGGCTGTGGTGAACGGCCTCGCCGGGGTGCGAACCGAGAGTGAAAGGGTGCACATCGATCCGAAGGCTCTGCCGGGCTGGACCTCGCTCTGCTTCTCGATCCGACACCGGGGCGCTCGGCTCCGGATCGCGATCACCGAGGAGGGCACCACGGTCGATCACCTTGAGGGACCACCGATCACGGTGGTGCTCGGCGAGCGCGATCACTCGCTCGAGTCGGGGGGATCGGCACGGGGCCCCGGCGCACCCGCTCGCTAACGTCTGACCCATGACAGCAGAACTCGGATTCGACGGCAGGGTTGCGATCATCTCCGGAGCGGGCGGGGGCCTCGGGCGCCAGCACGCCCTCATGCTCGCCTCCCGAGGAGCGCTGGTGGTCGTCAACGACCTCGGCGGTGCCGTCGACGGAACCGGCTCCGACAAAGGGGCTGCCGAACGAGTCGTCGATGAGATCACGGCCCTCGGTGGCGAGGCGGTCGCCGACACCAACTCGGTCTCCACCCCCGAGGGGGGTGCCGCCATCGTCGCGACGGCGGTCGAGGCCTTCGGAACGGTCGACATCGTCATCAACAACGCCGGCATTCTGCGCGACAAGGCCTTCCACAACATGGATCCGGCCATGTACGACGCCGTGCTCGAGGTCCACCTCCGCGGTGCGCTCAACCTCACCCAACCGGCCTTCAAGATCATGCGCGACAAGGGCTACGGACGCATCGTGTCCACCTCCTCGGGAGCCGGGGTATTCGGCAACTTCGGTCAGGCCAACTACGGGGCAGCGAAGATGGGGCTCGTCGGCCTCACCCGAGTCCTCGCCGTGGAGGGTGCCCGTAACAACGTCAGAGCGAACGCGATCGCACCGATCGCCCTCACTCGCATGACCGAGGACCTCCTCGGAGATCTGGGCCAGAAACTGCAGCCCGAGTTCGTCTCCCCGCTCGTCACCTACCTGGCGCACGAGTCTTGCGAGGCGTCGGGTCGGCTCTTCTCCGTCGGCGGCGGTCGCGTCGCCGAGGTGTTCATCGGCGAGTGCGACGGCTACACCTCGGCGTCGCTCAGCCCCGAGGAGGTCCGCGACAACTGGGGTCAGATCACTGATCGCGAGGGCTACACGGTCCCGGCCCACATGGGCGACGAGACTGCCCTCTTCGTGCGAGCGCTCTCTTGACCAGCCGCATCCTCCCGTGAGCGTCCAGGCTGTGAGCACCTCGGTCCTCGAAGGGTCCGACGGCGTCTCGTTGGCCGTCCACGACTTCGGGGGATCGGGAGACACGCTGGTCGTCTCGCACGCGACTGGTTTCCACGCCCACTGCTACGTCGACCTGATCGATGTGCTGCGCGAGCGGTTCCACGTGGTCGGCCTCGATTATCGGGGGCACGGATCCTCATCGGAGCCGAACGCGCGTCCGCGGAACTGGATCGGCTTCGCCGACGACTTGCGCCGCGTTTGCCATCACGTCAGCCCAGACGCCCCGGTCCGAGTCTTCGGCCACTCGATGGGCGGCGCCGCGACGATCATGGTGGCGGAGACCGATCCCGACATGGTCGCGAGTGCGGTCCTGTTCGAGCCGATCACCCCTCCCCCGCGGCCCGACCTCGACCCAGAGTCGCTGCCTCTGGTCATCGGGGCTCGCCGTCGACGCGCGGTGTTCCCCGATGTCGCGACAGCCATCGACAACTACGGATCGAAGCCGCCACTGTCGCTCATGACGCCGTCGACGCTGCGCGCCTACGTGGAGTTCGGCACTCGGGCAATCGCCGACGGAGTCGAGTTGAGTTGCCGCCCCGACTTCGAAGGTGACGTGTTCGTCGGAGCGCACGCCCTCGACATCTGGTCGCGACTCGATGGCATTCAGCTCCCCTGCCTCGTGCTCGCCGGCGCCGACGAGGAGGGCCAACCGTCCTCATTCGCCGGCCCGGTCGCCGACCGACTCCCCCGCGCGCAGTTCCGACGTCTCGAGCACCAGACCCACTTCGGGCCATTCAGCCATCCCGCCGAGATCGCCGAGATCACCGACGGTTTCCTGCGGAGCGTCGCATGAGCCACACCCCGCCCACCACGCTGTCACCATCACGAATCGAGTCGTTCCTGTCGTGTCCGCTGGCGTTCCGATTCGCGAGCCTCGACGGACTCCCCGACCCGCCCACCGAGGCCACCACCAAGGGCTCGCTCGTGCACCGCGCGCTCGAGCTGTTCATGGAGGCACCGCGCGGTGAGCGCACACCGAGTTTCCTCGATCAGTGCACCGAGATCGCCATCGACGAGTACCACGACGGACCCGAGCTCGCCTGGCTCGCCCTCGACGATGCGCGCCTCACCGCCTTCGACGACGATGCTCGCTCGCTCGCTCGCAACTACCTGACGATGGAGGATCCCGACGCGATCGAGACGGTCGGACTCGAACTCCGGCTCGAGGCCGAGGTCGGCCCGGTCACGCTCCGAGGCATCATCGACCGACTCGAGCGCGACGCCGACGGACGGCTGGTGGTGAGCGACTACAAAACGGGACGGACGCCCCCTCCCGCCTACCAGAAGAAGTCGATGTCAGGTGTCCACTTCTACGCCCTGCTGTGCCGTGAGCGTCTCGGCGAGTCACCGGGCAGCGTCCGCTTGCTGTTCGTCCGCTCCGGCGAGGTCCTCAGCGCCGAGCCGACCGAGCAGGCGATCTCCTTCCTCACCACCCGCGTGACCGCCGTGCATGGCGCGATCACCACGGCCTGCGAACGCGACGACTTCCGGCCGAAGAAGAGCGCGCTCTGCCGGTCGTGCGCCTACCAGCGCTGGTGCCCCGAGTTCGGCGGCGATCCCGCTCGCGCGGCCGAGGAAGCGCCGGTCGTCTACGCCGGGGTGGCACCGCGATGACCGCGACGGACAGCACGGATGTCGAGCGGCCGGTACCGGGCCTGAGCGGTCTCGGACCGGGCGTCGCCCGTTTCGATGCCGCCGTCGATGAGTGGCTTGAGACGATCAGAGGCAATCCCGCCGTTGATCGGGTGGCCACCACCGCATCCCGGCTGGGCGATTGGAGCACGATCTGGCACGCCGCTGGCCTGGTCCGCGCGCTCGCCGGTGGGCGCCTGCGCGAGTCGATCGCTCTCGACATCGGGCTCGCGGCTGAAAGCCTCATCGTCAACCAAGGTGTGAAGCGACTCTTCCGCCGTGAACGGCCGACCGAGGCGGGCGACGACCGCTACGACGTGCGACGGCCGAGCACCTCAGCCTTCCCATCGGGGCACGCGAGCGCGGCCGCGTTCGCCGCGGTGACCCTCATTCGGTGGTCTCGCCGCCGCACTTCACCGCTCTGGCTGACGATGGCCGTGGTGGTCGGAGCCAGCCGAGCCGTAGTTCGCATCCACCATGCGAGCGACGTCGTCGGAGGTGCGGTGACGGGGGCCGCTCTCGCCCGATTACTCGCTCGGCCACTCGACCGGCTCGCCGGACGGCGCTAAATCAGCCGCTGAACTCAGCTCGATACGAGAACGCTGCGTAGGTCAAGCAGCACGTCGGTGACCTCGTTGGAGGACACCAGCTCTCGCTGGAGCATGCGACCGAGCGCCTCGTCGACCATCGCGAGAGCGGAGGCGAGCACCACGTCGGCGTCGCGCTCCGGTCGATCCTCAAGCGCCACCGCTCCCGGCGTCGAGTTGGTGGTCCCGTCGTCGGTCTGGAGGCTTGAGTCCGTCATCGCCCACACCGTATCGGGACGCTGGGTCCACGGGACGCATCCCCACCTACGATGACCGGATGGATCTCCAAGATCGTCATGTCGTGGTCACCGGCGCCGCCGGAGGAATCGGGTCCGCGATCGCGCGCCGATTTCACGAGGCGGGCGCGCGACTCTCGGTGACCGATCTTCGGGGCGCCGACGCGCTCGCCGAGGAACTCCCCGGTGCCGCCTCGATCGCCGCTGATGTCAGCACCGAGGCGGGCAACATCAATCTCATCGAGGCAGCTCGGTCGGCCCACGGTCAGATCGACCTCTTCTTCGCGAACGCCGGTGTCGCGATTGGAACCGACCCAATGGATGCCGAGGGGACCTGGGAGACGGCGTTCGCCATCAACCTCCACGCTCACCGGTGGGCCGCTCGGCATCTGCTGCCCGCATGGCTGGAGCGCGGTGAGGGCTATTTCTGCTCGACGGCCTCCGCGGCCGGATTGCTCGCGCAGATCGGGTCTGCCCCGTATTCGGTCACCAAACACGGCGCGGTCGCGTTCGCCGAATGGCTCGCCATCACCTACGGGGCCCGCGGTCTCCGCGTCTCGTGCCTGTGCCCTCAGGGCGTGAACACCAACATGTTGAACTCCGACGTGGTCGGTGGAGGCGGAGGAGACGTGGTTCGCGCCGTCGGCAACGTGCTCGAGGCGAGCGAGGTGGCCGAGGTGGTCCACGACGCGATCGTTGAGGAGCGTTTCCTCATCCTCCCCCACCCCGAGGTCGGTGACTATCTCCGCCACAAGGGTGACGACCCGGCGCGCTGGATCTCAGGGATGCAGCGGCTGCAACGGCGCACGCTCGGACTCTGACCACCGTGGCCGACCGGTCCGCTCTCCGCCAGATCGGCCTTGTTCACGGCGAGGAGGTTCGCTTCAAGCCTCACGCGAATCGACGATGGGTGATCGGTCGGATCTCTGGGGTGGAAGCCGATGGGAGCATCTGCCTCCATGACCCCGACGGTTCGGCGCGCTCGTTGCGACCCGAAGCGCTGGAGGTTCGCCGTCCAGGTCCCCGCGGCCGACGGAGATGGTGCAACGTCGCCGAGGTGGCGACCACCTGGGAGCAGTTGCCGCTCTTCTAGGGCACAGGTCAGCCGGTGGTCAATGTTCGACCGCTGGAGAGCCAAGCGATGGTCCCGCCCTCGAGCTCGTAGATCGCGTCGAAACCGAGTTCGACCATGAGGGCCGTTGCCTGGCCCGAGCGGTTGTCGCTCCGGCAGTACACGAAATAGGTCGCGGAGCGATCGAGGGCCTCGATCCTGTCCACGAAGTCAGGAGCCGAGATGTCGATGAGATCCGCCCCTGGGAGATGACCCTCGGCGAACTCCTCCGGGGTCCGCACGTCGATGATCTCGACACCACCTGCCGCGAGGATCGCCTCGGCACCTGCCGGATCGACCATCGCCAAGAAGGCTCCAGAGGCTGACTCAGGCTCGGGGATCTGTGGCGTCGCGTCGGAAGTGGAGGCGCAAGACGCGAGGACCAAGAGAAGGACGAGCGCCGGGTAGCGACTCACGAATCTTAAGCGCAGTCCGCGATCGCGGCCTCGAGCGCCGCGAGCCCCTCATCCATTGTCGCCTCATCGATGTCGAGCATCGGCGACATTCGGATCACGTTGCCGTAGAGGCCACCCTTGCCAACCAGCAGACCGTGCCGCTTCGCGGCCTCGAGGAGCGCCGCGGTCCGTTTCGGGTCAGGCTCGACCGTTCCCGGGTGGCAGATCTCGAGCGCCCACATGAGCCCTCGGCCCCGGATTTCAGCGATCCAATCGGTCTGCTCGACGATCGGGCGGATTCGAGCATCGAATCGCTGCCCCATGCGGAGCGCGTTGCCTTGGAGGTCGTTGTCGATGACGTAGCGGAGCGTCGCCGCACCGGCTGCGGCAGAGAGCGGGTTGCCTCCGAAGGTAGAGAACGACAGGACATCGATCGTGTCCATGATCTCGGCGCGCGCCACCACTCCGGCCAGGGTGATCCCGTTCCCGACGCCTTTGGCGAAGGTCAGGATGTCGGGAACGATCCCGTGGGCCTGATATCCCCAGAAGTGCTCGCCAGTGCGCCCCCAGCCGGTCTGCACCTCGTCGGAGATGAAGAGGATCCCGCGGTTGGAGAGTTCCTTCGCGAAGGCGCCGAACATGCCATCGGGCGGAGTGGCGAACCCCCCGACACCTTGGATCGGCTCGGCGATCAGGCAGGCGACATCACCAGCCGAGGTCATGTCGAGGAGTTGCACGAGGTCTGCGGTGCAGGCGGCGGTGTACGCGTCGTCGTCGAGATGCGAGAACGGCGAGCGCAGTCGATATCCACCCTGCACGAACTGCACCTGCAGCCCGCTAATCGACGTCGACGACCAGCTGGAATGTGAAGTTATGGCCTGAGCGGTGAACGACCGGCCGTGGTACGAGTTGCGTACCGCGAGCACCTGATTCGACTTCCTGAAGCTGGTAGCCAGCAGCAAGGCCGTGTCGTTGGCCTCGGTGCCAGAAGTGGTGAAGAACACCCTGGCGTCGGGAATCCCCGACACCTCGGCGACCATCTCGGCGAACTCGATCATCGGTTCGGACAGATAGAGGGTTGACGTGTGGAGGACTTTGCCGGCCTGCTCCCGGATCGCGGCGGTCACGTGCGGGTTGTCGTGGCCGACCATCGTGGTCAGCACCCCACCGAAGAAGTCGAGGTAGCGGTTGCCGGCCGAGTCCCACACCTGCGAGCCGCTGCCACGATCGATCTCAACGGGATCTGCGTAGAGCGGGGAGACGAATGACGGGAGGACGCTTCGGTAGCGATCGAGAAGGGTCTGTTCGGCGGACTGCGTGCTCACACCGTCGAAACTACCGATCTCGAACTCTCGGACCCCGAATCATCGAGCGAAGCGGGTTGCGGCTCCTCGCTGAGAACCCCGTGCGGGGGAGGTGGTTGACCTCGTGACGAAATGTCCGTACATTTTCTGACGTGAATCTCGGTCGAGCCCTCGCACCACGCTGGATCCGCTCCTACCACCGCGCCGACCTGCGCGCCGACCTGTCTGCTGGCTTGACCATCGGGGCGATGCTCGTTCCACAGGGCATGGCCTACGCGCTCCTCGCCGGGCTTCCCCCGGAAATCGGCCTCTACGCGTCCACGCTCCCGCTCCTCGCCTACGCCCTTCTCGGCACCTCGCGCCAACTCGCTGTCGGCCCCGTCGCCATCGTCTCGCTGCTCACGGCATCCGCGCTCGCTCCCCTCTACGAGCAGGGAACCGCGGGGTACATCTCCGCGGCCGCGCTGCTCGCCCTGCTCGTCGGCGTGGTCCACCTCGTGCTCGGGTTCGGACGCCTCGGATTCGTCGTGAACTTCCTGTCGCACTCCGTCCTCGTCGGCTTCACCGCTGCCGCGGCGATCATCATCGGCTTCTCGCAGGTCAAACACCTGCTCGGCGTCTCCGTGCCTCGAACCGATCACTTCCACGAGACCGTGCGCGAAATCGTGAACACGCTCGAGGAGACCCACCCAACGACGCTCGCTCTCGGCGCCGGCAGCGTCGCCCTGCTCCTCGTCCTCAAGCGAGTCGCCCGCCGAGTGCCGGGCGCTCTCGTCGTGGTCGTCGCCACCACCCTCATCGTCACCATCACCGATCTCACCTCGGAGGGGGTCGCGACCGTCGGCTCGATCCCCGACTCGCTCCCGATGTTCGCGCTACCCGACCTCGGCGGCGGAGCCATCGTCGACCTGCTACCGACCGCGCTGGTGATCACCCTCGTGGGATTCATGGAGTCCATCGCTGTCGCAAAGGTGTACGCCCGACGACACCGCTACGACGTCGAGGCGAACCACGAGCTCGTCGCCCTCGGCGCATCGAACGTGACGGCGGGACTCTTCGGCGGCTACCCGGTGACTGGTGGATTCTCACGCACCGCGGTCAACGACTCGGCCGGCGCGAGAACCCCGCTCGCG
>JAYQAE010000080.1:0-8025 GCA_038136655.1 Ilumatobacteraceae bacterium | reverse complement strand
GTGGCCGGGATGTGCTCGCTCCACGGGGTGCCGTTCGTGGCGATCAAGGCGATCACCGACCTTGTCGATGATCCGGCGCCGACCGCCGAGCAGTTCCTCGCGAACCTCTCTGAGGCCTCGCGGCAGCTCGCTCGGGCCGTGCCGGCTTGCATCGATCATCTGGTCGCCGTGAACGCCCTGTGAACAACCGCCGTGAACCGGGGCTGATCACGACGGACGTCGCACCCGCCACCTAGCCTGAGGGCTTCCAAGGCGCGCCGGGAAGTCGGGTCGGCACTCACAACATGTTCCCCCTGCTCATCCTCCACGTCGCGCTCGGCGCCGTTGTCGTCGCCCTCGGTGACCGGCTCGGACGTCGCGCCTTCGCGGTCGCCGCGATCGCTCCGGCGGCAACGCTGATCTGGCTGCTGCCCCGGCTTGGCGACATCGTCGACGGCGAGGCCGCGACTTCGTCGGTTGGTTGGGTGAGCGGCCTCGACCTCGCGCTCGAGCTGCGCGCTGATGCGTTCACCGCCGTGATGCTGCTGCTCGTCTCGGTGATCGGGCTCGCCGTATGCGCCTATGCCCTCGGCTACTTCGGCGCTGGCAAGGCCGGGGTGGGTCGCCTCGCCGGGTTGATGACCATCTTCGCCGGATCGATGAGCGGTCTGGTGATGAGCGATCACCTGCTGTCGCTCTTCGTGTTCTGGGAGCTCACCTCGGTCACGTCGTATCTGCTGATCGGCAACGACGACACCAACCCGCGGGCCCGCGACGCCGGCTTGCAGGCGCTGCTCATCACCGGCTCCGGCGGACTGGTCATGCTGGCCGGTCTGGTGCTGCTCGGTCAGTCGGCCGGCACCTACCGACTCTCCGAGATCGTCGCCGAGCCGCCGACCGGAGCCGTCTCGACCACCGCGCTGATGCTCGTGCTCGTCGGCGCGTTCACGAAGTCCGCCCAGTGGCCGTTCTCGTCGTGGTTGCCCGGGGCGATGGTGGCGCCCACCCCGATCAGCACCTATCTGCACGCGGCAACGATGGTGAAAGCCGGCGTCTACCTCGTGGCCCGACTCGCCCCCATGTTCGCCACCACGGCCGGCTGGCGACCAGTGCTGCTGGTGGTCGGCTCGGTCACCATGATCGTCGGCGGATGGAGAGCGCTTCGTCAGGTTGACCTGAAGGTGCTCCTCGCCCACGGCACCGTCAGCCAGCTCGGCTTCATGATGATCCTGGTCGGCGCCGGCACCTACGGACTCGCCCAGGCCGCTGTCGTGGTGCTGCTCGCGCACGGCGCCTTCAAGGCCGCGTTGTTCATGGTGGTCGGCGTCATCGACCACCAGACCCACACCCGCGACATCCGGCGGATCTCCGCATTCGGACCGGGGTGGGGGAGCGTGAAAGCGACCGCGGTGCTCGCCGCGGCCTCGATGGCCGGGGTGCCGCCCCTCCTCGGATTCATCGCCAAAGAGAAGGCGCTGCTCTCGGCGATCGACGGTCACTTCATCGGAGCGTGGTGGGTGGTTGCCGCGATCGTCACCGGATCGGTGCTGACCTTCGCCTACTCGGCTCGGTTCGTGCTCGGTGTCTTCGGTCGACTCACCGACGAGTCGGCGGTGGATGCCGACCATCCGATGGTCGGGCCAGAGGCGGCGGCACCCACGCGGGCGTTCGCCGCGCCCGGCTTCGTGCTCGCGGTGTTCTCCCTCGTCGCTGGGCTCGCCCCCGTGCTGGTTGACTCGCTTGTCGCCGAGGCGACCCGTTCGCTGCATCCTGACGCGAAACCGAAACCGGTGGCGCTGTGGGCCGGGTTCAACGCCGCACTGGTGCTCTCGGCGATCGTTATCGCAATCGGCGTCGTTGTCACCGTCGCGGGCCGACGCGTTGAATCGGCCCAGACCGCGCTCCATCGACCGGTCGCGAAACTCCCGACCGCCGACCGATCCTTCTGGGTGCTGTTGCAGTCGGTGCTCCGTCTCGCGAAGCGGACCACGCGCATCGTGCAGAACGGCTCGCTGCCGATCTACCTCATGGTCATTCTCGGTGTGTCGGCGCTCGCGCCGATCATCCCCGCGGCGACCGGACTCGACGACTTGCCCGTGTTCGCCGACACCTGGTTGCACATTCCGCTCGCAGCACTCATCGTCGCCGCCGCGATCGGGTCGACGATCGTCCATCGACGCATCGCCTCGGCGCTCATGCTCGGCGCTGCCGGCTACGGCATGGCCGGGCTCTACGTGGTGCAGGGCGCGCCCGACCTTGCTCTCACCCAGTTCGCCATCGAGACGCTCGCCACGGTGCTCTTCGTGCTCGTGCTGCAGGTGCTGCCGCGCACCTTCACCGATCGCTCGGCCGCGGTCATCGCTCCGGTGCGCATCATCGTGGCCGCCGCTGTCGGGGTGTCGGTGTTCGTGTTCTCCCTCGCCGCCTCACAGTCGCGCGCCGACGTTGATCAGGCGTCGATCTCAGCGGAGATGCTCGAGCGCTCCGTGCCCGACGGAAAGGGAGCCAACGTCGTCAACGTCATCCTCGTTGACTTCCGTGGGCTCGACACCCTCGGTGAGATCACCGTGCTGCTGGTGGCCGGACTCGGCGTGGTGGCGCTGGCTCGCAGCGTCCACCGCAAACGTCTCGAGACCACCTCGCTGGTTCCCTCGCCGGTGGTCGACGCCTCGGCGCGGGTGTTGTTCGCCTCCATCCTCACTCTGGCCATCTACTTCTTGTTCGCCGGTCACAATCAGCCCGGCGGCGGGTTCGTCGGCGGGCTCACCGCCGGTGCCGCGATCAGCCTGCTCTACATCGCGGGCGGCAACCCGGCGGTCCGTCGCCTGCTGCCGGTGAAGCCGTGGACCGTCCTCGGTGGCGGTCTGCTGATTGCTGCGGTCACAGCGATCGTGCCGATCCTGCTCGGCGGCGCCGTTCTCGAACACGCCCTCTTCGAGGCCGACCTCCCGCTCCTCGGGAAGATCAAGACCACCTCGGCGCTCCCGTTCGATATCGGTGTCTTCCTTGTGGTGATCGGGCTGGTGCTCATGGCCTACGAGGCGTTCGGTGATGACCCCGAACAGTCCGATGAGCGCGGCGCCTCCGAGGTGGTGATGACGTCATGAGCATCGTCCTCGCTCTCGTCACTGCGGTGTTGTTCGCCTGCGGGTCGTGGCTGCTCATGCAGCGTCGGCTGACTCGCATCATCATCGGTATCGGCCTGCTCGGTCACGGCGCCAACCTGTTGCTCATCACCGCCGGTGGTCCGGCCGGAAGGCCCCCGCTAATCGGCGCCGATCCGGTCAGCTCGCTCTCGGACCCGCTGCCCCAGGCGCTCGCGCTCACCGCCATCGTCATCACCTTTGGTGTCACCGCGTTCCTGCTCGCGCTCGGCTACCGCAGTTGGCAGATCACCACCGACGACGCCGTCGAGAACGACATCGAGGACACGATGGTCGCGCGCCGCGCCGCCGATGGGCCCGAGGGCCCCGTCGACGACGGCGAACCGACCACCTCAGAGATGGGGGAGATGTGAGCACCGCATCGCTCGTTCCTCTGCCGATCGTGCTGCCGCTACTCGGCGCCGCGCTCACCGTGGTGCTTGGTCGCTCCCGCGTTGCTCAGCGCGTCGTCAGCATCGTGGTGCTCACCGCGATGGTCGTTGCGTCGATAGCGCTGCTCGCCGAAGCCGACCGGGAAGGACACGTCGTCCAGCTGGCTGGCGGATGGAGCGCGCCGCTCGGCATCGCCCTCGTGGTCGACCGTCTGGCCGGCATCATGCTCGTCGTCTCGACCGTCGTGCTGTTGGCGGTCATGGTCTACGCGATCGGTCAGGCCGGAGCGGAGCGCGAGCGGATCGCCTTCCACCCGCTGTATCTCGTGCTCGCCGCGGGTGTGTCGGCCAGTTTCATCACGGGCGACCTGTTCAACCTCTTCGTCGCGTTCGAGATGATGCTGGCCGCGAGTTATGTGCTGATCACCCTCGGTGGGCGACCTGATCAGGTGCGCTCGGGCATGACCTACGTGGTGATCTCCCTCGTCGCCTCCACGCTGTTCATCTCGGTGCTGGCGCTCCTGTACGCCGCGACCGGCACCGTGAACATGGCGGATCTCTCGGTTCGTCTCGCCGAGGTCGACCCGGGTCTGCGGGCGGCGTTCTCGGTGATGCTGCTCGTCGTCTTCGGCATCAAGGCGGGGCTTTTCCCGCTGTTCTTCTGGCTGCCCGACAGCTATCCGACGGCCCCCGGACCGGTCACCGCGATCTTCGCGGGGCTACTCACCAAGGTTGGTGTCTACGCGATCATTCGCACCCAGTTGCTCATGTTCGACACGCCGGACTGGCTCGGCACCACGCTGTTGTGGGTGGCCGGGTCGACGATGGTGGTCGGCGTGCTCGGGGCGATCGCCCAAGACGACATGAAGCGCATCCTCGCGTTCCACATCATCAGCCAGATCGGCTACATGATCCTCGGGCTCGGACTGCTCACCGTCGCCGGTGTCGCCGCCGCTGTGTTCTACGTGATCCATCACATCATCGTGAAGACCGCCCTCTTCCTGGTGGCTGGGCTCGTCGACCGTCGCGCCGGCACCAGCCGGCTCTCCGAGATGGGTGGCCTCGTTCGCTCGGCCCCGGTGATCGCGGCGCTCTTCGCCGTGCCGGCCCTCAGCCTCGCCGGGTTGCCGCCGTTCTCGGGTTTCCTCGCCAAGTTCGCTCTCGTCGACGCCGGGCTTGAGGTCGACCGATGGGTGATCGTCGCCGTCAGCCTCGCCGTCGGATTGTTCACCCTCTTCTCGATGACGAAGATCTGGGCTGGGGTGTTCTGGGGGGAGCGCGACCAGGAACCAACCCGCACGCCGATGGTGAACGGACGGCTCGGCTCGCCGGTGTGGATGGTGGTCGCCACCGGCGGTCTCGTCGCCGCGTCACTCGCCTTCTCGATCTGGGCGGGGCCGCTCCATGAACTCTCACTCCGCGCGGCTGGTGACCTGATGGATCCGTCTCGCTACGTCGACGCTGTTCTCGGAGGTCGTCCGTGAAGTTGACGGGAGCGCTCGGGGTGTCGGGGCTCGGCGTCTGGCTGGTGGCCATCTGGTTGCTGCTCTGGAACGATCTCAGCGCCGCGAATGTTGTGTCGGGCGTCCTCGTCGCCGTCGCGGTGCTCAGCCTGTCTCGATTGCCGAAGTCGTATTGCGTCGGCTCGGAGTTGGGAGACCGGCCGCGCGTGTCGATCCCGTACCTGATCTATTTCGGTGGGTATGTGCTGGTGAAGTTGGTGCAGGCCAACCTCGTGCTCGCCTGGGAGATCATCACGCCGTGGCGCGATCGCATCCACACCGGCATCGTCGCGGTGCCGTTGCGCACCTCGTCGGATCTCGCCATGACCGTGGTGGCCAACGTGATCACGCTGACGCCGGGCACGGTGACCATCGAGGCGAAGGGCACGCCACCGGTGCTGTATGTGCACGTGCTTCACCTCGATGACATCGAGCGGGTGAAGGCTGAACTGCTGCATCTCGAGGAATTGTCGGTGAGGGCGTTCGGCTCGCGCGCCGCGCGGGCGCAACTGGGAGGTGGCTCATGATCGTCGCGGCCTTCGCTCTGCTCGCCCTCGCTGGCATCTGCTTCATGATCCGGCTTTTCGTCGGCAAGACGGTGGTTGATCGGGTGATCGCCCTCGACGGTCTGCTGATGGTGATCACCTGCGGGATCCTGGTGGAGGTGGCGAGCGACGATTCGGTCGCCGGCCTCGACACGGTGCTGGTGGTGGCCCTCGTCGCTTTCGTCGGCACCGGTGTGCTCGCCCGTTACGTGGAGAGGAGAGGAGCGTGATCGACACCATCGCCGGTGTGCTGCTCGTGTTCGGGTCGGCGCTCATCCTGCTCGCCGGTATCGGGGTGGTCCGGTTCCAGTCGGTGTTCGCCCGCATGCACTCGGCGGCCAAGGCACCGACCCTCGGCATCCTCGCTATCGCCATCGGTGTGGCGCTGTCGGTGCGCTCGATCGCCGCGCTGGTGACGGCGCTGCTCGTGGTCGTGTTGCAGTTGGTGACCGGACCGGTCGGCACCCACCTGCTCGGCCGCTCCGCCTACCGCCAGCTCGCTCACGACTTTGACGCCGGCGACGAACTCGCCTCGGACGAGGCCCGCGACGTCGACCACTAGGGTCGACTCATGCTCCCCACCTCAGTCTTCGGCCGCACCGGACATCTCTCGTCGAGAGTGATCTTTGGGGGTGCCGCCCTCGGCGAGATGTCGCAGCGACGCGCCTACGACACCCTCGAGATCGCGCGCGCGGCCGGGGTCGACCACTACGACACGGCCCACTCCTACGGCCACGCTGAGGACGTCATGAAGCCCTGGCTCGCCGAGCACCGGGCGTCGGTCTTCCTCGCCACCAAGACCGGTGAGCGCACCGGTGACGCGGCGCGGGCCGGTCTGGAGGACTCACTGCGACGTATGGGTGTCGACCGGGTCGAGTTGATCCAGTTGCACAACCTCGTCGAGGTCGACGAGTGGGAGACGGCGTTCCGGCCCGGCGGAGCCGTCGAGGCGCTGGCCGCCGCCCGAGACGAGGGACTCGTCGACTGGATCGGGGTGACGGGACACGGAGTGCGCATCCCCTCGATGCATCTACGCAGCCTCGCCGAGTTCGATTTCGACTCGGTGCTGTTCCCGTTCAATCACACGATGCTCGCCAACCCGGCATATCGCGGCGATGTCGAGGAGTTGCTCGCACTGTGCGCCGATCGAAACGTTGCGGTGCAGACGATCAAGTCGATCGCGAAGGGCCGCTGGTCGGCTGACTACTCCGGTCCGAGGTTCTCCTGGTACGAGCCGTTGACCGACCACGGGGCGATCGGGCGCGCGGTGCGCAAGGTGCTGTCGCGCGAGCAGCTGTTCCTCAACTCGACGAGCGACGCCAACCTGCTGCCGGTGGTGCTCGAGGCCGCGGCGGGGGATCTCACGGCACCCTCGGTTGATGAATTGGACGCCGACGTGGCTGACTTCGGCATGACGCCGTTGTTCGACGGGTCGGAACTCGAACTGATCTGACTCAGCGCCGGTACTCGACAACCAGCGGAGCATGATCGCTCCAGCGCTCCGCGTAGCTCGGTGCCCGGTCGACCGATGACGAGAGGGCGCGCTCGGCCCACTCGGGGCTCGCCACCTGGTAATCGATACGCCAGCCAACGTCCTTGTCGAAGGCCTGCCCGCGGAACGACCACCAGGTGAACGGTCCGTCGACATCGCCAGCCAGGCTGCGGGCGACATCCACCCAGCCGAGCTCGTCGAACCATCGGTCGAACCAGGCGCGCTCCACCTCGAGGAACCCTGCCTTGTTGCGGTTCCCCTTCCAGTTCTTGATGTCGCGCTCGGTGTGGCCGACGTTGAAGTCGCCGGTCACCACGACGTGGTGACCCTGGCGTCGCAGACGGGTCATCCGATCGGTGACCGCGGCGAAGAAGCCGAGCTTCTCATCCATCTTCTCGTCGCTGTCGGCGTCGCCGGTGTGGATGTAGGCCGACACGACCGTGAGCGGAGCGTCCACACCCTCGAGGTCGAACGTGGCCTCCGCCCAACGACCCGAACGGTCGTAGCGAGCGTGCTTGCCGCCGATGTCGATTCGCTGGTCGCTGATCGGGAGATGCGACACCACCGCGACACCAGCGCGGCCCTTGGCTTCGCTTTCCGCGTGGACCCGATGCCAGTCGGCGCCGAACATCGCGTCGACATGGTCAACGAAGATGTCGTCGGTGGCGCGCACCTCCTGCATGGTCACGATGTCGGCGGCGCGTTCCGCAATCCAGGGCTCCATGCCGTTGCGCTTCGCGGCGCGAATGCCGTTGACGTTGACCGAGGCGATCGAGAGTGTCGGAGATGAGCCCATTCCTCGATCCTCTCAGACGCTCAACCGTGATCGGCGACCGATGACGTGCGGGTGACCCGGACGACCGCGAGGAGCGCGAGCGCGCCGATGCCGACGATCACCACACCCTGCACGACATCTCCCAGTCCGCTGTCGAGCACCCAGCCGACGAGACCGATGAGCACGGTGATCGCGCC
>JAYQAE010000079.1:0-8075 GCA_038136655.1 Ilumatobacteraceae bacterium | reverse complement strand
CCGCCGCGCCGATCAGGAACTGGCGCCGGTTCGGGCGGAAGCCCTGCGACGTCAGTACCGAACGATCCATATCTCCCATGTGATTCCCCCTTGGAGTCGGTTGGTTCCTCGGATTCTTCCCTCTTCGCCATCCGTGGTCAAGGATTCTGTTCTTTTTGTCACGAAATCGCACAGGGCCCATGTTCGCTCACGCCCGGCTCTGGAGCATTCCAGCTCACGGGATCGTCTCGGCAACCCCCGTGGGGACTCGCGTTCCACAACTTTCACCGGCGCGGACGGGCGTCGAGGACAAGTTTGTGTCCAAATCTCGCACCAATGTGTTCGATTCTGTTGACTTCCAATCATCGGCGTTCCATGCTGTCCGCGATGCCTGAGCCGCCCCGCGGACGCCCCTCCCCTGGCGGCCCCACCCATCACCTCGGTCGCCGGACGCTCGCCCGCCACCGTCGCGAGATCATCCTCGGAGAACTCCGTCGCAACGGCGCGGTACGTGTTGCCGAACTCGCTGCCGAACTCGACGTCAGCGAGATGACCGTCCGCCGTGATCTCGACGCCCTCGACGCCGCTGGACTCGCCGACAAGGTGCACGGAGGCGCCACCCTCCGTTTCCGCCACACGACCGACGAACCCGGGTTCGACGCGAAGTTCATGATGAACGCGCCCGAAAAGGAGTCGATCGCACGAACAGCGGCGCTGTCGGTCGACGCCGGTTCCTCCATCGGGATGACCGCGGGCACCACCACCGCTCGGATGGCGTCCGAGCTCGCGGGAATCGCCGACCTGACCGTGGTCACCAACTCGATCCGAATCGCCCAGACCTTCGCGACCAGTCCGCGCAGTGACCGAACCGTCATCCTCACGGGCGGGGAACGCACGCCGTCGGAGGCCCTCGTCGGGCCGGTGGCGGTCGACTCCCTCGGCTCTTTCCATCTCGACCACGTGTTCATGGGAGTGCACGGGATGCACGAACGGGCGGGGTTCACCACACCAAATCTCTACGAGGCCGAGACGAACCGCGCGTTTATCGCCGCCGCGGACCGGGTGACGGTGCTCGCCGATCACGCCAAGTGGGGGGTGACCGGCCTCGCCACCATTACCGGATTCAAGGAGGTCGACACCCTGGTCACCGACGCTGGACTCTCGCAGCCAACGATCGACTTTCTCTCCAGCCAGGTACGAGATCTCGTGGTGGTGCTCACCGCGTCCGAAGTAGGAGGAGTCGGCGTTGCCTGAACTGCGCCGCGATCCCTTCCTCGGCACGCGGGTGCTCGTCGACGGCAGCCGCCTCGAGCGTCCGACCCTGCCGACCACCGGCTGTCCCTTCTGCGTCGGCGGACTCGAGTCACCCGAGCCTTACGGGGTGAAGTCGTTCCCCAACCGCTGGCCGGCGCTCGGCCCGGGCCGCTGCGAGGTGGTCCTCTACACCGCCGACCACGACGCGACGTTCCCCTCACTTGGCGTAGGCGGCGCTCGCGAGGTGGTCGATCTCTGGACCGAGCGCACCGCCGCGTTGGGAGCCGCCCCAGACGTCGACTATGTGCTGATCTTCGAGAACCGCGGACCGGCGGTTGGAGCGACGATCACCCATCCCCACGGACAGATCTACGCCTTCGACCACGTCCCTGACCGTCCCGCGCGTGTGCTGGCCGCCGGCTGGCAGCCCGACGCCGATCCTGGTGGGCGCGCCGTCGCGCGCATGGGTTCGTGGTCGGCCTGGGTGCCCCACGCCCCGACGTTCCCAATCGAGTTGCAGCTCGCTCCCACCGACCGTCGCGGCGGCCTCGGCGACCTTGACGATCACGAACGGGACGATCTGGCAGCGCTCCTGGTCGACGTCCTCGGTCGGCTCGACCGCCTCCACGACGCGGCACTCCCGTACATGCTCTGGCTCTACCAGCGACCCACCGTCGACGAGGGCTACGAGGACGCCTGGTTCCACATTCGGATCGTCTCCCCGTGGAGAGGGAATGGACTCATGCGCTTCGTCGCCGCGGCCGAGTTGGCGACCGATGAATACATCAACGAGATCGTCCCCGAATCGCTCGCGGCTCAGCTGCGATCGCTCTGACAGGAGTCACGAGATGGCCAAGCCCCGAGAGGTTGACGAGCATCGAGCACTGACCAACGTGGTTCGCCGTTGGTGGGAGGACCCCACCCTCACCGGACTCAACCGGCTTGCCCCGCGGGCGTCGACCCGCAGCCACCGCAGCCTCGATGAGGCGCGCTCGGGTGCCAGCGCTCGATGGTGCGACCTCGATTCGGACTGGTGGTTCCGCCTTCTCGACTCCCCCCTCGAGGCCCCATCTGGCTGGACCGTGCGTCGCCCGACCAAGGCGGCGGGCTGGCGACCGATCGAGGTGCCGGGCAACTGGACCATGCAGGACACCGGCGACCTCCCTCAATACACGAATGTGGTCATGCCGTTTCCCGGGGATCCCCCGACGGTGCCCGAACACAATCCGACTGGCCTCCACCGACGTCGCATCACCTCAACCGACCTGCGCCAGGCAGGCCATCGACGCGGCGACCGAGTCATCCTCCACCTCGGCGGAGCTGAGAGCGCGACCGCGATCTGGCTGAACGGAACCTTCGTCGGAATCGCCTCCGACAGTCGACTCGCCTCGGAGTTCGACGTGACGGAGTTGATCCGCCCCGAGGTGAACGAGTTGGCGGTCATGGTGGTGAGGTGGTCGGCGTGGACCTGGATCGAGGATCAGGACCACTGGTTCCACGGTGGGATAGCCCGTCGGATCGCCCTGCGCACCTGTGGCCGAACGGCCCTGGCTGACGTCTCGGTCTCCGCGCGCCTCGACAGCGGACTACGGCGCGGGACCCTCGAGGTGAGCTGCCGGGTCGACGGCGAGGTGCGCGGCTGGAGTGTGCGAACCCATCTCGAGACCGTGGGTGGACGGCGGGTCGCGGGGACCACGAGCGAGGCCCCGGTGTCAACTCTGGATGCCTCCTCGCACATCGCCGCCCAAGCGGACGGCTACCGGCATCCCGGGCCGATCGCGCGCACCCGCGTGCGGGTCGATCGCCCGGCGCTCTGGTCGCACGAGGCCCCCAACCGCTACCGCGTCATGGTCAGCCTGGTTGACCCGAGGGGCCGCGTGCGCGAGGTCGTCCCCGTCCACACCGGATTCACTCGGGTGGAGATCGTCGGACCAGAGTTGCTGTTGAACGGTGAGCCGCTACTCATCGCCGGCGTGAACCGACATGACCATCACCATCTCGGTGGCAAGGCGGCGAGCGATGCTGACCTCCGGGCCGATGTCGAGAACATCAAGCGGTGTGGTTTCAACGCGATCCGCACCTCCCACTACCCGCCCGACCCCGTGGTACTCGACACCTGCGACGAGATCGGCCTGTGGGTGATCTGCGAGGCCAACGTGGAGAGTCACGCGCGCTGGAACGAGGTGATGGACGACCCGCGGTTCGCGGCCGCGTTCATCGAGCGTGTGCAGCGCACGGTGCTCACCCACCGGAACCACCCCTCGATCATGGGGTGGTCGCTCGGGAATGAATCCGGGCATGGCGCGGTGCACGATGCCGCCAGCGCCTGGGTGCGTCGCACCGACCCACGACGGTTCGTTCAGTACGAGGGGGCGATCACCCGGTTCTGGCGAGGGCAGTCCACCAACCGCCACAACGTCACCACCGATATCGAGTGCCCGATGTACGCCTCGGTGGAGGCGATCGAGCGGTGGGTGACCGATGGCGATCCGGTGCGCCCACTGATCCTGTGCGAGTACACCCACGCGATGGGGAACTCCAACGGCGGCCTTCGTAACTATTGGCGGGCGTTCGAGACCCACCGCGGACTGCAGGGCGGGTTCATTTGGGACTGGCGCGACCAGGGCTTGATGACCGTCGATGAATCCGGACGCGCCTATCCGGGCTACGGCGGAGCGTTCGGAGATGAGCCGAACGACGCCGCGTTCTGCTGCAACGGGATCGTCGGGTGGGACGGCACGCCGCACCCCGGCGTCGAGGAGCATCGTTGGCTGACCCGGCCCGTGCGGTCCGCCGCGCGTGTGAAGGATGGGCGCGTCGTCGTTGAGGTCGAGAATCGGCGCTCGTGGACCGATCTCGCCGACCTGCGCGGCGCGGTCACGGTCGCCGTCGACGGCCAGGTGGTCACCGAGCGCTCCATAGACGCCTCACCGTTACGACCAGGACGTTCTCGCAGCTTCGCGATCGGCGCAATGCCGAAGGCGTCGGGTGAGATCACCGTCACCGTCGAGTGGAGGACCGTTCGTCGCTCCTCGTGGGCTGACGTCGGTCACCGCGTCGCATGGGATCAGACGGTGCTCGCCGAAGTTGACGCGATCGACCCTCCGATGTGGCGGAGAAGTGCGGGCGAAGCGATCGATGAGGCACGAGAGTTGGCCCGGACCGGCGAGGTGTCGCTCTGGCGCGCCCCGATCGACAACGACGGAGTCGAGGTCGGTCCGCTGTCGGGTGTGGCCGGTGTGAGTCCGCTCTGGCGCCGACTCGGACTGAACCGCATCGAGTCGACCGTGCGCTCCCATCGACTCGGCGACGCCTCCGAGCAGCTGGTCGTCGACTGCGTGACCGCCAGCGGCGAGCGGTTCTCGCATCGCCGACGAATCAGTGTCGTCGACGGCTGGGTCGTCGTTGAGGAGGACCTCAACCTGCCGCGAGCATGGACTGATCTTCCGCGAGTCGGGATCGCGCTCGGGGTCCCGGCGGACCTCGATCGCCTTCGCTGGTACGGGCGCGGCCCGTGGGAGACCGCGGTCGACCGCTCCGCCGCTCCCCTCGGCATCTGGACGTCAAGCGTCGCTGATCAGTTCGTGCCCTACATGACACCCCAGCACCACGGCACCCATGTCGACACCCGCTGGTTGACGCTCACCGACCGCCGAGGTCGCGGTTGGGTCTTCGGGCTCGACGGCCTCGCGTTCGACGCATCGACCTACTCGGTGGACGAACTCACCCGGGCGTCGACGCTCGCTCAACTCCAGCCCTCGGACCGGGTGCACCTGCACATCGACGCTGCACTTCGGGGAGTCGGCACGGCGGCCTGCGGGCCCGACACCGACGTCATCGTTCCCGGCGGCCGCCACCGCTTCACCTGGCGAGTCGCCCGGCTCTGAGGCTCAGGCGAAGATTCGCCTGGCGGCGATCTCGCAGCCCTGAGCGAGGGAGGCGAGCTTCGCGAACACCACGTCGGGGTCGATGTTCTTGATGCCGACGTGCACGCTGAACCCGCAGTCGACCCCAGCCATGAGGCGTTCAGGGTCGGTGACCTCAGCCCACTTCTGCATCCGTTGGGCGACGAGTTCTGGGTGCTCGATGAAGTTCGACTGCGGCTCGATGACCCCCGGGCAGATCACCTTGTCGTCGGGAACCCCGAGCTCGGCGAGCACCGCCCACTCGTGAGCATGTCGAGGGTTGGCGCCCTCGAACAGCACCGTGCGCGGCTTCGCCCCCCACACGATGTCGATGATGTCGGCGATCGGCACGTCGTGATTGTGAGGCCCGGGATAGTTCCCCCAGCACAGATGCATGCGCAACTGCTCGGCGGGGATGTTGCGTACCGCGTGGTTGAGCGCCTCGATGTTGGTGGCGATCGTCGATCGGAACTCCTCCACCGTCTGTGAGGCGTAGGCCGAGTGGCGGCCCATGGCGAGATCGGGGCAGTCGAGTTGGACGACCGCGCCGGCGTCGGCGATCGCCTCGTACTCGTGGCGCATCGCCTCGGCGATGGCGAACACGTACTCCTCTCGACTGTCGTAGTACTGGTTGCCGAAGAACAGTGACACCACACCCGGCGACGCGGCGCTCGAGAAGATCTCGTCATGGCCGGCCTCGCGCGCCGCTCGAACGAGCTCGACCATGTCGCGTCGCGCGGCCTCGGGGTCGACCACCTCGATCGGTCCGGTGCAGGCGGGAGCCGACCGCTTGCGACGACCGGGGTTGTCGAGCACCTCCTGAGCTGAGCGCGGAAAATCGACAAGATCCTGGAAGTGGTAGTCCTGCACTGATTCGCCGCCGAATCCCGACAGTCGGTCCTTCACATAGGTGGCGTAGGAGGGCTTGGACATCTCGCCGTCGTTGACGACGCTCACCCCGGCATCGACCTGGCGGCGGACGATCTCGGTGATCGACGACGCGATCCGGCTCTCGAGGGCCTGACGGTCGACCGGGATGCCATCTCCAACGGCCCACATCAACTGGATGAGGTCATCGGGACGCGGAAGGCTGCCGGTGTGGGTGCTGGCGATTCGATGGTCGGTCACGGGATGTTTCTAGTCGACGGACCGTCCGGCGCCCCGACCTGAGACGGCGTCCGCCATCACCAGCGAGGCAGCGACTTACCCGGATTCAAGATGTTGTCCGGGTCCCATGCGGCCTTGACCCGCGTGTGCAGGTCGCGCGCCACCTCGTCGAGCTCGCGAGCGAGCATGCGCTGTTTCAAGTTGCCGATGCCGTGCTCCCCGGTGATGGTGCCACCAAGATCGAGCGCGACTTCGAGAATGTCGTCGAAGGCCTCCATTGCTCGACCACGCGCATCGGCGTCACCGCGCTCGGTGATGATCGTCGGGTGCAGGTTGCCGTCGCCAGCGTGCCCGAAGGTGCAGATCGACACCTCCCGGTGGGCGGAGATGTCCTCGATGCGCCGAAGCGCCTCGGCGAGGCGCGAGCGCGGGACAGCGATGTCGTCGAGGAGCCAGTCGCCAGCCTCCTCGATGGCGAGGATCGCCATACGCCGGGCTCCGAGCAGTAACTCCGCCTCCTCCGGGGTCTCTGACCGGTGGATCTCAGACGCCCCTGCGCTCTCGGCGATGGCGACGAACCGGTCGGCGTCGGCCTCGGCAGCACCCGCCCCGTTGTCGAATTGGGCCATGAGCACACACCCGGCGGAGGTGTCGAGACCCATCGGACGCCAGTTCTCGACGATTCGGATGGTCGCGTTGTCCATGAGTTCGAGGACGCTCGGCGTCACCGCGGACATCACGTCGGCAGCGGCACGGCCCGCGTCGGCGGTGTCGGCGAACACCGCGACCGCGGTCACCGGCGGAGGAGGCAGCGGTCGGAGTCGGAGCCTCGCCATGGTGACGATGCCGAGGGTGCCTTCTGAGCCGACCATCATCCCGGCGAGGTCGTAGCCGGCGACACCCTTCACGGTGCGGCGACCGAGTTTGGTCAACCGTCCATCGGCGAGCACCACCTCGAGCCCGAGCACGGCTTCACGGGTCGTCCCGTACTTGACGCAGCAGAGCCCACCGGCGTTGGTGTTCACGTTGCCCCCGATGGAGCAGAAGTCCTTGCTTGCCGGATCGGGCGCGTACCAGAGACCGAAGTCAGCGACATGCTCGCGCAACTCGGTATTCATGATCCCGGGTTGAGTCTCGACATAGCCGTTGACCGTGTCCACCTCGAGAACCTCGCGCATCCGCTCGAGGCACATCACGAGAGAGCCGTCGATCGCGTTCGACCCGCCGCTCAGGCCCGAGCCAGCGCCACGAGGAACGACGGGCACGTGATGCCGATGGGCGGCCGCCATGATCGCTGCGACCTGCTCGGTGGTGCGGGGGAACACCACCGCGAATGGCTCACCCGCGGGCGACCCAGTGGAGCGATCGTGGCGGTAGGAGCCGAGGATGTCGCGATCGACGACGATGTCGCGGTCATCGAGAACGGCGGCCGCCGCACCGAGAACGCGATCCTCGTCGGTCACGACCGCTCGGCGCTCAGCAGGGAGCGGCGAACCTTCCCGGCGTCGTCGCGGACCGGTTCGTCGACGAACTCGTAGGTGTCGGGGCACTTGTACGAGACCAGTCGCTCGGCCATGTGCGCCCTGAGCTCGTCGACGCTCACGCCCTCGGGCGCGTCGACCACCGCGTGCACCCGCTGGCCGAGATCATCGTCGGCGATGCCGATCACCGCGCATGAACGCACCGAGGGATGCTCGTCGATGGCGGCCTCCACCTCGGCCGGGTAGATGTTGGCACCACCGCGCAGGATCAAGTCTTTACGACGATCCGCGAGATAGACGTAGCCCTCGGCGTCGATCCAACCGAGGTCGCCGATGCTCTCCCAGTCGC
>JAYQAE010000078.1:0-8624 GCA_038136655.1 Ilumatobacteraceae bacterium | reverse complement strand
CCGAATAACAGAACCAGAATCTGCTGTGTTGCCAATTACACCACACCCCATCGGGTGCGCCGATTGTACCGGAGGGCCCGACAGCGCCACACGCCTCAGCCGCGACCGCTGAGCCGCTCGAAACCGACAAGCCGACCGACCGCAACACCGGCCGACTCGACGAGATGCCGACGCACCGAGGTCCATCCCGAGACCACCGACGTCGGAGTGGTCGACACCGACACGTCGGTGAACCCGGCCTCCTCAGCGATCAGGCGACTCCGCAACCCATGATGGGGATCGGTGACGATGATCATCGACGCGTCGGCGTCGAGCAGCGCCTTCACCTCCTGCATCGACTCCCAGGTCGTCGTCCCCCGATCCTCCGAGACGATCGACGACCGGGGCACCCCCCACGCCACGAGGTACTCCTCCGAAGCCGCGGCCTCGGAGAACCGGTCGCCCGGGCGGCTACCACCGGTCACCACCACGCGCCCCACACCGCCCATCTCCCACAGGGTCACCACGTGATCAAGCCGGGAAGCCAACTGGGCCGACGGCCGTCCGTCGTACTGGGCGGCGCCCATCACCACCACCGCATCCACCGGGGGGAGCGCCCGCGACCGGCCCTCGAACACCACCTGGGCCACCGTCACCGCCAGATAGCCCGCCACGAGCAACGGGACGGCGAGCAGCACCACCCGACGCACGATCACCCCAGAAGGCGGGTGATGGCCGAATCGATCCGCGCAAGCGACTCGTCTCGGCCGAGCGCCTCGAGCGACTCGAAGAGAGGCGGGCCGACCGTGCGACCGGTCACCGCCACCCGGACCGGGGCCTGCGCCTTGCCGAGCTTCAACTCGAAGGGCTCCATCTCCGATTCGAGCGCCTGCTTCAACGCCTCGGCCGACCACTCGGGCAGATCGGCGTAAGCCGTGCGGGTCGCGACGAGAAGCGAGGGCGCGAACTCACTCGTCATCGCCTTGTCCCAAGACGCCTGATCCATCGAGACCGGGCCGAACAGGAAGTCCACCGTGCCCTCGAGATCCGAGAAGGTGACGAGACGCGGCTGAAGATGAGGGGCGATGATCGCCAAACGGTCGCGATCCCAGGAATCGGGAACCCAACGTTCGCACTCGGCCGTGAACTCCTCCGGGGACATCATCCTGATGTACTCGCCGTTGAACGCGCCGAGCTTTCTCACGTCGAAGAAGGCCGGTGAGAGGTTGACCCCCTCGAGACGGAACAGCGACTCGATCTCCGACCAAGGACGGATCTCGATGTCGTCGCCCGCCGACCATCCGAGCGTCATGAGGTAGTTCACCATCGCCTCAGCGAGATAGCCCTCCTCGCGGTACTGCTCGAGCGCCACCTTGTCGCGACGCTTCGACAGCTTCTTCCGCTGCTCGTTGACGAGCACCGGCACATGCCCCCAGGCGGGCGGGACATGGCCAAGCGCCTCCCAGAGCATCTGCTGCTTCGGCGTGTTCGAGAGGTGCTCCTCGGCCCGCACCACGTGGGTGATGCCCATCAGCCGGTCATCGACCACGTTCGCGAGGTTGAACACCGGCGTGCCGTTCCCGCGCACCAACACGAAGTCCTCGATCACCGAGTTGTCGAACACCACCTCGCCGCGCACCGAGTCGATCACCATCGTCTCACCCTCGGGAACGCGGAAGCGCAGCACTCGGCCCGGACCCTCTTCAAGACCGAGATCCCTCGACCATCCCCCGTAGCCGGTCGTCTCCTCGGCGGTCGCCCGCTCGGCGATCTCCTCGGGGGTCATGGCGCACCAGTACGCCTGACCCGACGACACGAGGGAGCGCGCCGCCTCGAGGTGCGCGGCGGCGTTGTCCGACTGCAAGTACGGGCCCTCAAAGGTCGGATCCGTCGACGAGATGCCGAGCCACTCGAGCGCTGAGATGATGCCCTCGGTCCACTCGGGCCGGTTCCGCGCCTCATCGGTGTCCTCGATCCGCAACACGAAGCGGCCACCGAGACGTCGGGCGAGCGCCCAGTTGAACAGCGCCGTGCGGGCCCCGCCCACATGGAAGAAACCGGTCGGCGACGGCGCGAACCGGAACCGCGGGCCGCTCATTCAGCCCTCACCGCGACCCGAACCTCCCCGGCTGCCATGGGGCCCGACGCTATCGGCGCCCCCGCTCGGGCCCGGACCCCCGGGATACGCTCGGAGTGATGTCCAAACACGACCGACGGAGCGAACCCCACGACGGACACCGGTCGGTATCGGGTGGCCTGGCCCGCGCCACGGTGTTCGGCATCAACGACGGGCTCGTCTCGAACGTCTCACTCATCCTCGGCTTCGCCTCCGCGGGAGTCGACGCCGGGTATGTCCGTCTCGCGGGCATCGCCGGAGCTGTCGCCGGAGCGATCTCCATGGCCGCCGGCGAATGGGTGAGCATCTCCTCGCAGAACGACCTCATCCGCCGTGAGCTCGACCTCGAACTCGCTGAGCTTCGCGAAAACACCGAGCACGAGACCGAGGAGCTCGCCGCCATGTACGAGAGCCACGGGATGGAAGCGGAGTCGGCCGCCACCGCGGCCGTCGAGGTGATGCGAAGCCCCGAGACGGCGCTCGCCGTCCACGCCCGCGAGGAGCTCGGAGTCGACCCAGGATCGCTTCCCTCAGCCAACCTCGCAGCGATCCTCTCGCTGATCGCGTTCTCCATCGGCGCGCTCATGCCGATCGTCCCCTGGTACCTCGGATCCGGAGCGGGTGCCGGGATCGCCTCGCTCGCGATCGGCATCATCGCCGCTGCCGTGGTCGGCGCCATCGTCGGCCGCTACGCCGATCGATCCGTTCCTTGGTCGGCTGTGCGTCAAGCCCTCATCGTGATCGTCGCCTGCGCCGTCACGTGGGGTATCGGGCGACTTGTCGGCGTCAACCTCGCCTGATTCACGCCCGCCCGAGTCACGCCCGCCTGACCGTCTCGCGGAGACGGAGCGCAACCACCTCGGCCGCGCCCGCATCATCGTCGACCACGGTCAGGTGGCCCATCTTTCGACCGGGGCGCGCAGTCCGCTTGCCGTAGAGATGCAGATGCGCCCTCGGCTCGGCGAGCACCGTCGACCAGTCGGGCTCACCTCCTTCCCAGAGGTCGCCGAGGAGGTTGACCATCGCCACCCCACCAGCGGTCATCGACGTATCGCCGAGCGCCAGCCCGCACACCGCGCGAACCTGCTGGGTGAACTGGTCGGTGCGCGACCCATCGAGCGTCCAATGGCCGCTGTTGTGCGGTCGCGGAGCGATCTCGTTGACCAGGAGCTCGGGGCCGTCGTCTCCATCGACGACGAACATCTCCACCGCCAGCACACCGACGTAACCGAGCGCGTCTGCAACCGTCATCGCGAGGCCTACCGCCCGATCGGCCAGCATCTCATCGACGCGCGCCGGCACGACCGAGACGTCGAGGATCCCGTCGACATGACGGTTCTCGGCCACCGGATAGGTCACCACCGACCCTTCGGCCGTGCGCGCGACGATCACGCTCACCTCGGTCACGAGCGAGAGACGACGCTCCAGCACACACGGCGCCCCATCGAGGGCACGCCAGGCGTCCCACAACCCGTCGACGTCATCGACCGAGCGCTGACCCTTGCCGTCGTAGCCGCCACGGGTCGTCTTCAAGATGCCGGGGAAGCAGTCGGCGCGATCTAAGGGCGCGGGGTCGTCGACACCGACGCCGAGCACCTCGGCGTCCACCCGAGCGAACGGTCCGACCGGAACGCCAACCGAGGAGAGGAACTCCTTCTCGAGGCCGCGGTCCTGAGCGATGCCGACCGTCGTCGACGAGGGCGCGACCCGCACGGACCGGGCGAGCGTCGCCATCGCCTCCGCTGATGGATTCTCGAACTCGGTGGTCACCACCGAGCAGCGGTCCGCCAGCCTCGCGAGAGCCTGCGGGTCGTCGTACTCCGCGATGAGGTGCTCATCGGCGACAGCTCCCGCCGGAGCCTCCGGGTCGGGTTCGAGGACGATCGTGCCGAAGCCCATCGTTCTCGCCGCCATGATCGCGTAACGGCCCAGTTGGCCGCCTCCGAGCATCCCGACGGTCGCCGGCGGGGTGATCGGCGACTGGTCGGGCCGCTGAGCGCTCACTGCTCGGGAGGGAGCGTCGCGCCGGTCACGGCGTCGTGGCGGTTCCGGCGGTCGGCGGCGAGCCGCTCCGCGAGCTCATGGTCACCGTCGGCGATGATCTGCGCGGCGAAGAGCGCGGCGTTCGTGGCTCCCGCGACGCCGATCGCGAAGGTCGCCACCGGCACCCCGGCCGGCATCTGGACGATCGAGAGCAGCGAGTCCTGACCTTGGAGATGCCGGGACGGCACCGGCACACCGAGCACCGGCACCTGGGTCTTGGCGGCCAACATGCCCGGCAAGTGCGCCGCTCCCCCGGCACCCGCGATGATCGCGCGGAGCCCCCGGCCCGCCGCCGACTCCGCGAACGCGAACATCTCATCGGGCATGCGGTGAGCCGAGAGCACCTCCGACTCGTGCGCGATCCCGAGAGACTCAAGCGTCTCAACGGCGGCCGACATCGTCGACCAGTCGCTCGTCGAACCCATCACGACAGCCACGAGTGGGGCTCCTGCGTCTCGCACGACCCCGAGACTACGTGGTGTGATGGAGAGGTGAACCAGATCAACGTGCTCGGAACCGAACTCCAGCCGTGCTCCTTCGACCCGCTCACCGGTTACTACCGCACCGGATGCTGCGAGAACCGGGGGGACGACCCGGGTATGCACGTCGTGTGCTGCCGGGTAACCGATGACTTCCTCGAGTTCTCGCGCTCGATGGGCAACGACCTGTCGACCCCCATGCCTCAGTACGGGTTCTCCGGCCTGAGCGACGGCGACCAGTGGTGCGTGTGCGCCATGCGATGGCGCGAAGCGCTCGAAGCCGGGCGCGCCTGCCCCGTGGTGCTCGAGAGCACCCACATCTCAGCCCTCGAGTACGTCGACCTCGACGATCTCCGCGCGCACGCGGTCGGCGCCTAACGGCACCTCAGCCGTCGAGCAGATCCTGATGTCGCTCGAGGATCGGCACCAGGGCCTCCTCCTCGATCGCCGGCAACCAGAAGATCACCCGGTCGACCCCGGCCTGGCGGTAGCGGTCGACCGCCTCAGCGTCCATCGGACAGCCGTAGATGCTGATATCGAGCGAGTCGGGATCGCGGCCTGCGTCGGCCGCCATCGAGCGGAGCAGCGGAAGGTTCTCGAGCGGATCGCTGCGACCGTGGATCGGGATCCACCCATCGCAGTACTCGACGACATGACGGAAGGTGACCGGTCCACCGGCCCCACCCATGAGGATTGGCGGATGCGGTGAGCTGACAGGCTTCGGATACGAGAGGCTCGCGGAGAAATCGACGTACTCGCCGTGGAACTCGGCCTCCTCGGCCGTCCACAACTCGCGGATCGCGAGCACTCGCTCACGCGCCGACGAGCGCCGCTTCGACGGATCGACTCCGTGGTGCTCCATCTCATCGGTGTTCCAACCGACACCCACACCGAAGAGCAGCCGGCCGCCCGAGAGGTGGTCGATCGAGGCGGCCTGTTTCGCGGCGTTGATCGGATGGTGCTGATTGACGAGGCAGATTCCGGTGCCGACCCGAAGTGTTGTGGTGGCCATCGCAGCGGCGGTCAGGGCCACAAACGGATCCATGGTGCGCGTGTACATTTCGGGCAACTCGCCTCCGCCCGGATAGGGCGACTTGCGTGACAGCGGGATGTGGGTGTGCTCGGCCACCCACATCGATTCGTAGCCGCGCCGCTCCAGTTCTACGGCGAGACGCTCGGGTCTCATGGCCCGATCGGTCGGGAAGATCAACGCTCCGATGTGCATGCACGGAGACTACGACCGCAGGCGCGGCCCGTGAGGAGCCGGAGGGGTCAGCGTGAACCAGCGATACCGGTGAGTTGACGCCACTGCGCCGGGTACACCGATACCACCTGCGCAACGGTCGCCTCGAGAGTCGAGTCGGGCACGAGGTCCACGATGGCCCGCGCCTCGGTGTAGTGATGGTTCACGTCGGCCACCCCGGCGAAGAGCCGACGGCGTTCACTCACCAGCTCAGCCGGCGGTGCCGGGTCGAGGAAGCCCCAGATGGTGAACGCGATGGTGAGGTCGTGCACCACCGGGGCACGACTCGCCATTGATGCCCGCCGAAGCGCAATGCCGAGACAACCGCGAATCGCGTCATCGATGCTCACGCCCTCACCCGGATGGAGTCGATCGCGGAACCGGCCGGCAACCCGGAGAGCGAAACCCTGATCGGGGCCCTGGGAGCCGAGACGCCGACCGACCGGCTGCAATCCGTCGATCTCAGCGGGACGATCAGGCTCCCAGCTGTCAGGAACCACGTCAGGTGAGCGGTAGTGCGAGCTCGCGCGCAGTCCAGCGGGGGCTGATCGGGGGGCGGCCATGGGGAAGTTCTAGCCGACGGCCGGGGCCACATCAGCGGAGCGCAACAGCCCGTAGACGATGCTCTCCTCGAGGGCGCGCCAGGCGGCCTCGATGATGTTCGCGCTCACGCCGATGGTCGTCCAGTCGCCACGGCCGTCGGAGGCGCTGAGCAACACGCGGGTCACCGCGCCGGTCGCCTCGCCGCCATCGAGGATTCGCACCTTGAAGTCGGTGAGGTGCACGGCGGCGAGTTGCGGGTAGGCCTGCTGCACGGCTCGGCGAAACGCGGTGTCGATCGCGTTGACCGGGCCGTTGCCCTCGGCGGTCTCGACGTGGCGCTGGTCTCCCACCCACACCTTGACCGTCGCCTCGGTGTTGAACACCGAGCCCATGGCTTCGGCGTGCTCATCGGTGATGACCCGCATCGACTCGACCCGGAAGAAGTCGTGCTCCCAGCCCGCAGCGCGCCGCATGAGCAGTTCGAGGGACGCATCGGCGGCCTCGAAGTGGTATCCCTCGTGCTCGAGTCGCTTGAGATCGTCGATCACCTGGTTGACGGCCGGACCGTCGAGTTCGAGTCCGATCTCCTCCGCCTTGATCTGGATCGTGGCGCGTCCCGCCATCTCCGAGACGACGAATCGGGTGTCGTTGCCGACGATCTGCGGATCGACGTGCTCATAGGCGTCACGGGCCCGCTTGATCGCCGACACGTGGAGTCCGGCCTTGTGGGCGAAAGCGGAGGAGCCGACGTAGGGGGCCTGGGGGTTCACCGCTCGGTTGAGGGTCTCAGCGATCCGGTGCGACACCACTGTGAGCCGCTCGAGCCGACCCTCGGGGAGGCAGAGGTAGTCCTGCTTCACCTGCAGGTTCGGGATGATCGTGGTGAGGTTCGCGTTGCCGGTGCGCTCGCCGAGGCCGTTGAGCGTTCCCTGCACATGGCGGGCTCCGGCGTGGACCGCGGCCATCGAGTTCGCGACGGCGCAGCCGGTGTCGTCGTGGCAGTGGATGCCGATCGTGACGTCATCACCGACATGGGCGTACACAGCGCCGACGATCTCGGAGATCTCGTGCGGGAGCGAGCCACCGTTCGTGTCGCAGAGCACAACGTGGGTGGCGCCCTTCACGATGGCGGCCTCAAGGGCGCGCAACGCGAATTCGGGGTTGCGCTTGAACCCGTCGAAGAAGTGCTCCATGTCGACGAGCACGCGACGACCGTGGCCGGCGAGGAACTCGACCGAGTCGGCGATCATCGCCTCGCCCTCGTCAAGGGTGGTCTGAAGCGCCTCGGTGACGTGGTAATCCCAACTCTTCGCAACGATGCACACCGCCGGCGTCTCGGCGTCGAGGAGGTGCTGGAGGGTGGCGTCCTCGTCGACGCGGCCCCGGGGGCGCCTGGTGGAACCGAAGGCGACGAAGGTGCTCGTGGTGAGGTCGAGTTCGGAGGCGGCGCGGGCGAAGAACTCGATGTCCTTCGGGTTGGCGCCGGGCCAACCTCCCTCGATGAAGTGCACCCCGAGATAGTCGAGTTGCTCGGCGATGCGGAGCTTGTCGTCGACGGTGGCGGTGACGCCCTCCACCTGGAGACCGTCGCGCAGTGTCGTGTCGAAGACCTCGATCTGTTGCTGCTGGTTGCTCATCTCTCTGCCTGTTCTCCGATCGTCCGCGCTTGGGATCGGTCTGGGGTGTGAGTCTGGTTCCGAAAAAGCGAAATGCCGCCCGAGGGCGGCGAAACGAGCACGCGGGAACCGCGTGCTCTAGCGAATAATGATGATTCGGGCGGCGATCGGTGCGTTCCTCATCGACGACCATTCAACCGCTTCGCCGACAAGAGCGCAAGTCGACGCGCTACGTGCCCCGTGAACTGTGGATTCCGCTGTGGGTTTCCCGTGGATGAACGGTGGACAAACAAAGAAATCCGGTGGATAACCGAGAAATGTCGTGGATAACCCTGTGAATTCAAAAATACCTCTTGACCTGCGGCGATGTGGCTGGCAGAGTGACACTCGTTCCACTCAGCGCACGACGGAGACGGACCGAGAAGCAACTGGGCAACCGGAAGCGATGCGGGGACCGAGCCGACGGAGGCGAGAGCGGAGCGGGATTCACCGGATCCCCAGGATTCGGGCGGAGAGGCCGGCAACGGCCAAAGCGTCCGGAGATCGGGGGTCGTGAGCCGGAAGATCCGGAGCCCGCAAGGGTGAAGGGGGAGACGGCCCACACA